>NC_003317.1:402500-745428 GCF_000007125.1 Brucella melitensis bv. 1 str. 16M
AAGTTCCGACCTGCACGAATGGCGTAACGACTTCCCCGCTGTCTCCAACGCAGACTCAGTGAAATTGAATTCCCCGTGAAGATGCGGGGTTCCTGCGGTTAGACGGAAAGACCCCGTGCACCTTTACTATAGCTTTACACTGGCATTCGTGACGACATGTGTAGGATAGGTGGTAGACTTTGAAGCAGGGGCGCCAGCCTTTGTGGAGTCACCCTTGAAATACCACCCTTGTTTTTATGGATGTCTAACTGCGGCCCGTTATCCGGGTCCAGGACCGTGTATGGTGGGTAGTTTGACTGGGGCGGTCGCCTCCTAAAGAGTAACGGAGGCGCGCGATGGTAGGCTCAGAACGGTCGGAAATCGTTCGTCGAGTGCAATGGCATAAGCCTGCCTGACTGCAAGACTGACAAGTCGAGCAGAGACGAAAGTCGGTCATAGTGATCCGGTGGTCCCGCGTGGAAGGGCCATCGCTCAACGGATAAAAGGTACGCCGGGGATAACAGGCTGATGACCCCCAAGAGTCCATATCGACGGGGTTGTTTGGCACCTCGATGTCGACTCATCGCATCCTGGGGCTGGAGCAGGTCCCAAGGGTATGGGCTGTTCGCCATTTAAAGCGGTACGTGAGTTGGGTTCAGAACGTCGTGAGACAGTTCGGTCCCTATCTGCCGTGGGTGTAGGAATATTGACAGGATCTGTCCCTAGTACGAGAGGACCGGGATGGACGTATCTCTGGTGGACCTGTTGTGCGCCAGCCGCATAGCAGGGTAGCTATATACGGACGGGATAACCGCTGAAGGCATCTAAGCGGGAAACCCACCTGAAAACGAGTATTCCCTATCAGAGCCGTGGAAGACCACCACGTTGATAGGCCGGGTGTGGAAGTCGGCAACGCATGCAGCTTACCGGTACTAATAGCTCGATCGACTTGATCACTCCCATTTACAATATCCATCAAGCAAAAGCTTGATGTTGAAGGCAATATGGAAGTAGGGCAATAGGGCAATATGTTTGCCCAAAGCCCTCAACCATCGCCACGCAGAAAGACAAAGCACAAAGGCAAAGAACAGGCGCAGCCCAAACATACTGCCCTATTCCCCTAATGCCTTAAGCCCCTAACCAGCTTCTCATGTTTGTGTTCTTCGCCGACCTGGTGGTTATGGCGGAGCGGCTGCACCCGATCCCATTCCGAACTCGGCCGTGAAACGCTCCAGCGCCAATGGTACTTCGTCTCAAGACGCGGGAGAGTAGGTCGCTGCCAGGTCTGCAAAGCACACAAACAAAGCCATCTTCTCTCAATCATGCAAAACAGACCAATCGCGCAAAACGCGCTATAACCATTCTTACCGGAAAATAGTTATTACCCTTGACGCGGGGTGGAGCAGCCCGGTAGCTCGTCAGGCTCATAACCTGAAGGCCGCAGGTTCAAATCCTGCCCCCGCAACCAAATACCTAAAAAACCCCTGCACAGCCATATGCAGGGGTTTTTGCGTTGCTACATGGCCGGGTTGCCGGGCAGAACCCATCCGTAATTTCGCGGCGCTCGACCAGCTTCTCAATCGGTGAACCGACAGCCACGGAAGATTTCGCCCTCGATTGCGGCTCGCTATAAACATTCCAAATCCGGGATAAAGCTAACCACAAAGTTTTCGGAAGTGCTCGATGTGATCTCCCTCCTGTCTTTGATCCAGCCGGATTTTGAGAGGCGGTGGTTTCGACCGCTATTCGTTCGCCTTAAAATTCCCGGCGCGGTACCGCATCCTTGCAAATCATATCCGCGCCCTTAACGCCGATCATGATCGCCGGAGCGTTCGTGTTCCCGGATGTCAGCTTCGGCATGACGGAGGCATCTACCACTCGAAGACGCTCGATCCCTCGAACCCTGAGGCGCTCATCGACAACGGCCATGGGGGCCTTGCCCATCTTGCACGTTCCGGCAGTGTGCTGGGCGGTATTGCCGGTCTCTTCCATGAAACGGAAGATTTCGTCGTCGCTCTGAACGTCCGGACCGGGAACCTCTTCGGCGACGACACGCGACTTGATAGGTTCCGAATTCATGATTTGCCGGACCTGCTTGATGCCGCTCATCATTGCTGCAATGTCGTAAGCGTCCGTCATACACTGGGGCGTGCAGACAGCCTTGTCTGTTGCGCGCGGGGAGCGCAATGTTACCGTGCCCTGCGCGTTGGGGCGCAATTGGAAAATCGACACGCCCAAGCCCGGGAAATCCTCCACCTCCATACGGCCATCTGGAAAATAGTTGAATGTCATGGGGCGAAAACTGATCTGGAGGTCCGCATAGGGCTCTTCCGGCGAGCTTTTGACGAAGGCGGCGACCTGGGACGAACCAAGCGCCAAATGCCCCTTATGTGCCATGAGATATTTGAAGCCTTCCCAGTATTTTCGCAGCCCCCTTAGGTTCGCGTTGTAGGAGCTGCCCGGCGTTGATCGCCAGCCTGTATGCACGCAGAAATGATCAAGTAAGTTCCGGCCGACGCCCGGCAAATCCAGAATCAGCGGGATATCGTGACGTGTCACCTCTGCGGCGGGACCGACGCCCGATAGCATCAGGAGCTGTGGTGAGTTGATCGAGCCTCCCGAGAGGATGACTTCACGGGCCGCCAATATTCTGTGGAGTTCTCCGTCAAGCAGGACTTCAACACCTACCGCCGTTTTGCCGTCGAACAGGATGCGTTGCACATGTGCATTCGTTCGCACGGTCAGATTTGACCGTTTCAGAATTGGTTTTACGAAGGAGCGGTAGGCCGAGTGACGGCGGCCATTCTTGATTGTGTGCTGCATGAAGCCCACACCGTCATGTTGCTCGCCGTTCATGTCCTCCGTTTCAAGGTGGCCGAGGCGCCTGCATGTCTCTATGAAATCGTAGCTCGCAGGCTCCTTGACGACGGGATCGCTGATCCACAAGGGGCCACCCTGACCGCGCCAGACATCGCTACGCCGTTCAAAGTGCTCCATTGCCTTGAAATAGGGTAGAACGTCCTGATAACCCCAGCCGGGATTGCCAAGATCGCGCCATGGGTCGAAGTCGCTTGGGTGTCCGCGAATAAACACCATGCCATTTATGGGACTCGATCCTCCGAGAAGCTTACCGCGAGGCCAGTACATCTTGCGGCCTTTTAGCCTCGCCATAGGCTCGGTATAATAGTTCCAATTCAATACATCGTGAAAAAAAAAGCTTGGCCATGCCAGCAGGCGTGTTGACCCAGAACCGGTCAGCATGGGGGCCTGCTTCAAGCAGAAGGACGGTATTCGTGGCGTTCTCAGTCAGCCCCTTCGCCAGCGCGCAGCCGGATGATCCGGCCCCGATTATGATATAATCGAATTTTTCCATTTTACTCCTCCCAAGCTGCGACGTGGGATGTTCGGGGAGCAGCATGGATTATACGATAGCGACGAGGCCCTCCCTTATCTTTCCGATCTGAGAGCCAGTGATGTTACCATACAAATGTTCCGAGGAGTGTCTTCTTATAGGCTTTGCTTGGCTTTCTGTTTGATGGCGACGCCGAAGTTCATTTCTTTCGCAACGACTTCCACGGCGTTGGCTGCATCATCGGCTGGCCGCCCTTTTTCGCGTTTCCCCTAGAAGAGCGGTTCCTGTTTTAAAAGGATTGCCGGATCCGCTCTATCTCATTGTTTTTACGCATTATTCGACGTATTGAATCGGGATCAGAAATCAATCCAGTGGGCTGACTTCCCCACGTAGGCATTTCACACTTTTGGCTCGAAAAAGGTCTAGTTCTTGGGCGCGTGGCCCTTGTCCTTGGCCGGAGTGCCATCGCCGTACCGCTTTACTTTGCCAGCAACCACCTTCATCGTTTCAGGGTCCACCTTGACCTTGAGGACATTGCCGTTTTCATCGGTAACGTGCAGCTCATAACAGCCGTCGTCAATCTCCATTTCGGAAATTTTCCACGTAAATTCGTTCGACAACTGTACCAAGGCATCGATGGACTTCTCATCCAGCGGCTTTGCATCGCATTGGGTTTTTTGGGCCATTGCGCCCGTGGCGGACAGTGCAACCAGGGCTGCTGCCGTGATGATGATTTTCATGCGATGGGTCTCCTTTGTCGCTTTTTAGCGATGGCGATAATAACGCAACCGAAACGCTCGTCTTTGTGGAGCCGCAAAGTGAGCGCCTGCCGGATTTCGCCTTTTTGCAGTGAAGTGAGAGCCGGCAATGCCACCGGATTAATCGGTGTCGCAGGCCATCATGGTCCGGCGCTTCTTCTCATCCTTCATATATCAAATGTTGACATTTGTCGTTCATTTGCCGAATTTTGTCAAAACGACAGCTTGACTGTTGAAATCGGCGGCAGCGCGAACTGCCGCCAGTGGAGGAGATACATTGGAATTTCTGCTCGATGTGGAGGGCTCAGGAAGTCCTTTGGCGGTGTTGCTGCCTTGCGGGATGGGCGGCTGCAATTGCGTACCGGCTCGGTACATGCGCTGTGCGGCGGCAATGGCGCGGGCAAATCCACGTTTTTGAAAATCCTGATGGGCATTCATGCCCGCGATGGTGGACATATCCGCCGGCGTGGAAAAGAGGTTACGTATTCCAGCCCCGCCGAAGCGTTGCAGGCGGGTATTGCGATCATCGAACAGGAGCTAAGCCCCGTTCCCCATATGACCGTGGCGGAGAATATCTATTTGGGCAGGGAGCCGCTTCGCCGTTTCGGTGGCATCGATTTCAAGACGATGAACCTCAATGCCCAGAAGCTTTTGGACCAGCTTGAGTTCAAGATTCGCGCCAACCAGTTCATGATGAACCTGTCTGTCGCGCAGGTGCAGCTTGTGGAAATAGCCAAGGCGCTCAGTCACGACGCTGAAGTCATTTTCATGGACGAACCGACATCGGCCATTGGTGAAAAAGAAGCACAGCAGCTTTTTGCAGCGATAGAGCGTTTGAAAGCGAGCGGAAAAGGCATTGTCTATGTCTCCCATCGCCTGTCGGAAATTTTTCAGATTGCCGATAGCTATACCGTGTTTCGCGACGGCAGTTATATCGATAGCGGCGATCTCGGTGGCATCACCCGTGCGGAACTGATCCATATGATCGTCGGGCGGGAACTGGGTGAGGAATATATCAAGACGAATGCGCCTACGGAAATACCGGGCGTCGAGGTTTCCGGCCTCAGCGCGCCCGGCAAGATAACCGACATTTCCTTTACCGCGCATAAGGGCGAGATTTTTGGCATTTACGGGTTGATGGGGTCAGGCCGCTCGGAAATATTCAACTGTCTTTTCGGATTGGAGAAAGCCTCCCAAGGAACAATTCGGCTTGAAGGCGAACCCGTCACCGTCCGGCGCCCCGCGGACGCCATGGCTCTGGGGCTGGCTTTTGTGACGGAAGATCGCAAGCTGACCGGCCTCAATCTCGGCGACAGCGTTCGCAACAATATATGCCTTGCCAGCCTTCCCGAGATGAGTCCGCATTTTTCAATGAATCGGCGTGCGGAATCGGCCGCCAGCAGGGAGATGATCGAGCGTTTCAGGATCAAGGTTGCGCACGACACGATGGCCGTTTCGGGCCTTTCCGGCGGCAACCAGCAGAAGGTCGTGCTCGGAAAATGGTTCCTGCGAAAGCCACGCGTTCTGCTGCTCGATGAACCCACTCGCGGTGTCGATGTGGGTGCAAAACAGGAAATTTATCGCATCATTTGCGAATTTGCCGCCCAAGGCGGGACCGTCGTCATGGTTTCTTCCGAGATTGATGAAGTCCTCGGCATGTCTGACCGCATCATGGTCATGCGTGGCGGACAATCGGTCGGCATCTACCGCAGGGCGGAAACGGACGCGCAGTCATTGGTGCATCTTTCGACATGAAGGCTGCCGGGGAGAATATCGCGTTCCGTTCGTGACCATGAAGATAGAGCAGTTGCCTATGCAGCAGACGCCGCAGGTTCTGGAGAGGTAGAACAGTGTCCACCACAGAAAACAATTCATCGACGAGCTGGTTTGGCTCCGAACGCCGCAGGCTGGTGATCCAGGAATACGGCATATTCATCGCCTTCCTGCTTTTGGCCACGATTCTCTCGTTCTCCAACGAATATTTCCTCACCGCGGGCAATATTTCCAACGTCCTGTTGCAGACCTCGATCAACGGCATTCTCGCCATCGGCATGACGTTCGTTATTCTGACGCGCGGTATCGACCTTTCCGTTGGCTCCGTGGTTGCCTTAGCTGGCATTGTGAGCGCCAGCTTTGCAACCACATCTGCAATGGCGGGTATTGCGGGCGCACCATATTCACCGTTTATAGCCATTTGCGTCGGCCTGCTGGTGGGGATAGGTTGCGGCGCACTGGTCGGTACGATTGTCTCGCGCTTTGCGGTTCCAGCCTTCGTGGCAACATTGGGCATGCTTTCCGCAGCGCGCGGCCTGACGCTCATCTATGGCGGCGGCAAGCCTGTGCCTGCGCTTGTTCCGGATTTCCGGTGGATTGGAACCGGCAATATACTGGGTGTTCCGGTACCGGTCATTCTGCTTGCAATCGTGTTCCTGGTATCGTGGTGGATCCTCAACCGATCGAGGTTTGGCCGCTATATCTATGCGGTTGGCGGCAATCCTCATGCTGCGAACACCTCCGGCATCAATATCTCCAGGGTGCGTTTTTCGGTTTATGTCATTTCAGGCGGGTTGGCGGGCCTTGCCGGGATGATTCTGTCTGCCCGCACCGGGTCTGCCTTGCCGCAAGCGGGTATCAGTTATGAACTGGACGCCATCGCAGCGGTCGTCATTGGCGGCACCAGCCTGTCTGGTGGCATCGGTCGCATCACCGGAACCCTTATCGGCGCGCTCATCATTGGCGTCATGAACAACGGTCTCGATCTGATGGGCATCCAGTCCTACTACCAGCAGGTTCTCAAGGGTGCGCTGATCGTGGGAGCGGTCATGCTCGACCAGAAACGCAGTCAGGGAGGCTAGAGCGATTCCGGTTAAACGGGTCGCTGGAACCGCTCTAAGTATTTGTTTCGTCGCATTATCCTACGCAAAACCGCTTTGCACTTTTGCCGGAAATGCTCTCGTCGTCTCTCGCCTGCAACCATTTTCAAGAACGGCATACCGATCGGTAGCCACACCAACTACGGAGGAGATTGCAATGAAAAAACTATTGATCGCGCTCGCTGCGGCTTCCGCACTGATCGCCACCCCATCGCTCGCTCAGGACAAAAAACTGAAAATCGGCGCTGCACCTTATGGATTGAATGCTGAGTTCATGCAGGTGTGGTCGGAAGCCCTGAAGAAGCACCCGGCAGTCAAGAACGGCGAGGTTGAACTGACCATATTCGATGGCCGCTATGATGCACTGGTTCAGCAGGAACAGTTCAACACGATGATTACGCAGAAATTCGATGCGATCATCTTCGTTCCTATCGACATTGAGGCCGGTGCCACCGCCGTTCAGGCCGCAAGCGACGCAGGCATTCCGGTTGTGGGATCGAATACCCGCGTCAACTCTGATCTGCTCGCGGCCTATGTCGGTTCCGACGATACTGTTTCGGGCTATATGGAAGCCAAGGATGTGCTCGACAAGATCGGCTGCAAGGGCAATGTGGTCATCCTCGAAGGTCCAATCGGCCAGTCTGCGCAAATCTCCCGTTTGGAAGGCAACAAGAAAGCTCTGGCTGAATGCCCGGATGTGAAGGTTCTGGAGGACCAGACAGCGAACTGGTCTCGCGCTGAAGCCCAGACCCTCATGGAGAACTGGCTGACGGCGCATCCTGGCCAGATCAATGGTGTGATCGGTCAAAACGACGAGATGGCGCTTGGCGCGATTGAAGCGATCAAGGCCGCCAACCTGAAGCCCGGCGATTTTGCAATCGCTGGTATCGACGGCATCACCGATGCGCTCCATGCCGTCAAGGAGGGTACCATGACCTCCATTCTGCAGGATGCAAACGCTCAGGCGCAGGGCGCTCTTGATCTTGCCATTTTCCACGCCAAGAAGGGTGATTACAAGCCGCAGTCCGATATCTGGGCTCAGTACCCGGATATGCCGTTCAACGATGGCAAGGACAAGAACTACAATGTTCCATGGACGCCCGTGACTGCCCAGAACGTCGATAAGCTTCTGGAAAGCCGCAAGTAAAGCTGTCTTGGCGTCCCGCACAGTTTCATGAAAATTATCATCGGCGTGCGGGCCGCCAAGCTCACAATTCAGATCTCCGAGGCAAAAAATGTCCGATCAAGCTCCCCAAATCGACCTGAACTTCCCGCTCTCTGAAAAAGTCGCCATCGTGACCGGAGGCGCTTCCGGTATCGGTGCTGCAATTTCCAAGGCTTTCATCGCTAAAGGAGCCAAGGTCGCTGTGCTCGACATCAGCGCAGACATTGCGAAAGCCAAAGCCGAGGAGCTTGGCGAAAACGCAAAGCCGTTCGTTTGCGATGTTTCCAGCCAGCAATCGGTGAATGATGCAATCACGGCTGTCATAAGCCAGTTCGGCAAGATCGATATTGCGGTCAATAGTGCCGGTGTCGTCTATCTGGCGCCAGCGGAAGATATTTCGCTCGATTACTGGGACAAGACGATCAACATTAATCTGAAGGGCAGCTTTCTCGTCACCCAGGCAGGCTGTCGGCCGCGCAATGATCGCCGCAGGCAATGGCGGCAAGATAATCAATCTCGCCTCACAGGCCGGAACCGTCGCCATTGAAGAACACGTCGCCTATTGCGCGTCGAAGTTCGGTGTCATCGGCATGTCGAAGACATTCGCAGCCGAATGGGGCAAGTATGGCATCTGCGTCAACACGCTGTCCCCGACCATCGTGCTCACCGAACTTGGCAAGAAGGCCTGGGCCGGTGAAAAGGGTGAGGCCGCAAAGAAACGCATTCCGGCGGGCCGCTTCGCCTATCCCGAAGAGATTGCAGCCGCGGCCGTGTTCCTTGCTTCTGCTGGAGCCGACATGATTACGGGTGCCGATCTTCTGATCGATGGCGGTTACACCATTCTTTGAGCCCGCAGCTCATTCATATTACAGGAGATACCATGCAGCGTTTCATCAACAACCCGGACGAAGTCGTTGAGGATACCGTCAGGGGCTTTGTCAAAGCGCACTCCGATATCATTCGCCTTGCGGAAAATCCGCGCGTCATTGCCGCGAAAGATGCACCTGTCGCTGGCAAGGTTGGTGTTGTTACAGGCGGCGGATCCGGCCATGAACCAGCCTTCATCGGCTATACCGGCAAGAATATGCTCGATGCGGTGGCAGTTGGTGAACTGTTTTCCTCCCCGACCGCTAAAAGCTTCCATGATGCCATACGCGAAGCAAATGGCGGCAAAGGCGTGGTGGTCCTCTATGGCAATTATGCCGGCGACAATATGAATGTGAAGATGGCGACCAAGCTGGCTGCCAAGGATGGCATCGATGTTGCAACAGTCGTTGCAAATGACGATGTCTGTTCGGCCCCCGCCGCCGAACGCGAGAAGCGCCGCGGCGTTGCCGGTGAGATATTCATGTGGAAGGTTGGCGGCGCAAAAGCGGCGACCGGAGCTACGCTTGAGGAGGTTCGCGCAACGGCGCAGAAGGCCATCGATAATTGCCGTTCGATCGGCGTCGGGCTTGGACCGTGCACGTTGCCCGCCGTTGGCCATCCCAATTTTGAAATTGCGCCGGGCACGATGGAAGTCGGCATCGGCCATCATGGCGAGCCGGGCGTGCGGGTGGAGCCGCTGAAGTCTGCGGCTGAGGTCGCAAGAGACATGTGCCAGATCGTGCTTGACGATCATGGACTGGCGGAAGGAACCGAAGTTGCCGTTCTTGTCTCGGGTCTTGGCGCAACGCCACTCAACGAACTCTATATTCTTAACGACACGATCGAAACCGAAATTCGGGCACGCGGGCTGAAGATCCATCGTACCTATATCGGCAACTATTTCACGTCGCTTGAAATGGTTGGGGCGACGCTGACGGTCATGGCGCTGGACAGTGAGTTGAAGGAACTGCTCGATGTCGAAGTGCGCTGCACTACCATTTTGTGAGGAAGAGACCCGTGCAAACACTCAATAATGCAAAAGCTGGAGACATTGTGCTCACAATGGCCGAGAGGATTGTCGAGAACCGCGCCTATCTCAGCGAAATCGACGGGAAAATCGGCGACGGCGAGCACTGCGTCAACATGGCCAAGGGCTTCAACATGGCGGCCGAGCGCCTGCAGGGAAAGAACGAGACCCTGGCCGCTTCGCTCGATACGCTGGGCACTGTGCTCATGACCGAGATTGGCGGCTCTATGGGGCCGCTTTACGGTGTGATGTTCACGGAATTCGCAGAGAAAATCGACGGGGTCGATAATATCGATGCGGCTGCATTCAGCCATATGCTTCATGCCGGGCTGGAAGGCATTCAATCGATCGGCTCTGCCAAGGTTGGCGACAAAACCTTGCTGGATACGCTGGTGCCCGCGGTCGAAGCTTTCGATGAAGCCAATGCCGCCGGAAAAAGCTTTGCCGAGGCACTCGAAGCTCTGGTTGCAGCCGCCGAAAAAGGCCGCGATTCCACGATCAATCTGGTGGCCAGGATCGGGCGCGCCAGCCGTCTTGGAGAAAGATCGCTGGGTGTTCTGGATGCCGGGGCGACATCATGCGCGATCATTCTCAAGGTGCTTGGCGAGGGCGCGCGAGAACGATTGCAGTAAAACAGTATCGACATGCTGGCAGGTCCGATGCATCCTCGCGACGCTGGGCCTGCCAGTTCTCCGGCAGGCAGGTGTCGGCAGAATGCAAACAAAAACATTGTATTGCAAGGCAACCCGGCAGATAGAAGGGAAAAGTCACGGGGATCAGTGCGAACAAGATGGCGCCACAGGGAAAAACAACCGCAGGTAAAATCGGACAGGCGGAACCAGCCGATGGCATTCCACTGCGCTATGGCGACGATCCATATGTCTGGGCTTGCTGGCTTTATTACGAAGACGGGCGCACGCAGGGCGAAATCGCCAACATCATGGGGATTTCGCGGGCTACCGTAAACAGCTATCTCGCAGATGCCCGTAATCGAGGCATCGTCAATATCTCGATTGAACCTGCACGCCTCGGTTCCCTTGCAATTGCACAGGAACTCAAGCACCATTTCGGATTGAGCGATTGTCTGGTGGTGCCCAATGATGACGGCGCGCATCCCCTTATCGACCGGCTTGGGACGGCTGGTGCACAGGCGGTCACCAGGCTTCTGAAATCGGGAGACGTACTTGCCGTCGCCTGGGGGCGGACAGTCCTTGCCATTGCCGAGAATACCTGCATATCCAATTTGCAGGATGTAACCGTAGTACAAGCAACCGGCGGGACGCGCGCCAGTTTTGCTTACACACCTGAATTGTGCGCGGCGGCCATGGCGCGCGCAACAAACGCACACCTCGTCAACATCACGGCCCCCGCCATTGTATCCAGTGCAGACGTAAAGACGGCGATTACCGGGGAACCGATTATTGTTGAGCAATTTCAGGTGTTGAACCATGCAAACAAGGCATTGTTTGGCATTTCATCGCTGCGGCCGAATTCAACAATCCATACCAGCGGTTTCTTTGAAAATGTCGCGATACAGGATTACCTGGCCAAGAATGCCGTTGGCGTTGTAGCCGGGCGTTTCATCGATGCTTATGGGCAACCGGTGGCCGGCCCGCTTGATGACAGGACCATTGGTATCACGCTCGACAGGCTGCGAATGATCGACATGCGTATTGCCGTTGCGGGCGGCTTCGATAAGGTGCCGGCAATTCTTGCAGCCCTGCGGGGTGGTTATATCAATGTCCTGATTACCGATGCCGCGACAGGCCGTGGTATCCTCAATGCGGATGGCGTAACCGGGATCGACAGCAAGCTTTCCCAGAAGCTGCGTGCAGAACCGGCCGCCAAAGCATCCAGTCATTATCGTACGCATATCAAGAAATTTCTGAACAGCCCCGATGATGTCGTTGAGGAAATGCTCGACGGCGCCACCAAAGCACATCGATCCTATCTCGTCCCCATCAATGGATCGAAACGCGCGCTCGTTGCACGCAATGGCCCCCGTGCGGGGAAAGTGGGACTGGTGATCGGGGGCGGTTCGGGGCATGAACCCTGCTTTCTGGGCTATGTTGGCAAGGGTCTTGCCGATGCTGTAGCCATTGGCAATGTCTTTTCCTCACCACCGCCGGCACCGATCCTTGAATGCGCCAGGGCGGCCTCGGGCGGAGAAGGTGTTCTCTTTGTCTATGGCAACTATGTCGGAGACGTCATGAATTTCGAGATGGCGGCGGAAATGGCGCAGGAAGCTGCTATTCCGACACGTACCGTTCTGACGACAGACGACATATCGTCTTCCCCCATAGAGGATCGCGATGGCCGTCGCGGCGTTGCGGGGAACTTTTTCATTTTCAAGGTAGCTGGCGCAGCTTGCGATCGTGGCATGTCGCTTAAGGCATGTGAAGCGGTGACACGCAAGGCTAACCGGCGCACCTATACGATGGGCGTCGCACTGGAACCCTGTTCGCTGCCCCAGACGCGGCGCCACAATTTTGAAATCGGCGCCGAAGAAATGGAAATCGGCATGGGCATCCATGGCGAACGCGGTGTCATCCGGGAAAAATTGTTGCCCGCCGACGCGATTGTCGATCACATCATGGACCGGATTTTCAGCGAGATGAATGCCTCGCCCGGAGACCGGGTAGCGGTGCTCGTCAATTCGTTCGGTTCAACGCCCCTGATGGAACTCTACGTCCTGTTCAGACGTGTCGAGCAACGCTTGAGCGCCAAGCACATAACAATCGAGGCCAACTGGGTGGGCCATTACTGTACGTCGCTGGACATGAACGGAGCATCCATATCCGTCATGCATCTCGATCAGGAATTATCCGATCTCTTATCGCACCCTTGCGATACGGCTTTTCTTCGGGTCAACTGATTTGTCTCTCCAGCTTAATGCCGCTTCGGCGGTTTCATGAATTCCAGATTATCTGGGAGGTAAAAATGCAGGAAACCGCAGCGCGTCATCTAGGCCGAATGTTCCAGCTCATCGCCTTTTCGATGAAACAGGAAAAAGAGCGGCGTTCCGATCTCGATGGCGCAATCGGCGACGCGGATCATGGCATCACCATGGTGTTGGGTTTTTCGGCCGTGAATAATGCGCTCGCAAAGGTCGATCTGGAGCAAACACTGCCTTCGGAGGTTTTTGCCATTGCCGCATCCGCTTTTCTCGATGCGGTAGGCGCATCGACCGGGCCCCTTTACGCAACAGCGTTTCGCTATGCTTCCAAAGCATTAAAAGCCCATGAATCCCTCGATATGCAGGGGCAGGCTGCCGTCGTCGAGGCGATGACGCGCGGCATTCAGGATCGTGGAAAAGGACAACGCGGCGATAAAACCATGCTGGATGCCTGGATACCGGCGATGGAAGTGGCGATTGATGCGCGAGCCCATGGTCTGAGCAGTTTGGAAATGTGGAACGGAATAGTTGAAGCCGCCGAAAAGGGTTCGGATTCCACCCGGTCAATGGTCGCCACGCGGGGCCGGGCTGCCCGACTGGGGGAACGCTCACTCGGGCATGTTGACCCCGGCGCTGCTTCTGCGATTATCATCCTTCGCGCTATGAGAGATAGCTTGATTGAAGAGCAGTGACCTTACATTCTGTTTCGCCACATAACTTCAAAGCGAGAACTTTTGTCGAAATCCGGGATTGCGTTCAGGAAGGATACCCTTGCCTGAATGTGGCTATTTCTTCTGTCCAGTAGAAAAATACCCTCACACCAAACAGTAACTTAATTTGTCACTACAGCTTAGAGCATTTTCCAACGCATCGAAGCGGGATTAGAAATCAGTCCAGCGGACTGATTTCTACGCGTAGGCATTTCACCGTTTTGGCTTGAAAACGCTCTCAGGTGCTAAAGATGAAATTTAATCGTCCTTATGACGGACGACGATCTTCAGCGTCTTGGGGTCAATTTTCAGATCGAACTTGCCATCAGCAGGCGACTTCGTTCTGGCATCCTCAACTTCCCAAAGGCCATCGTCCAGTTCAATTTCACCCCAGCTTGTGAAACCTTCCTGTGTCAGGACGCGTTCCAATGCAGCTCTTTCATCAGGCTGTGGATGGCGACCCGCAAGTGCCGTTCCTGCTGAAATAACTGTGCCGAACATTGCAGCACCTGCCATAATCGCTTTCAAATATGTATTCATAAGTTCAACTCCATCAATGGGCGTCAATATAAACCCTTGCAATCAATCAGCGCGGGTTTCCGATAGAGACATATATTTGCTTCGATTGGGTGTCTTTGATTTGAATCAGGGGTTTATAAAAACGCCTATTTTAAATACCGGTTTTTCCTAGTGCATTTGAAGCTTGAAGGCAAGTTAAGCTCCATTTTTCTGACAGAGAGGCCATATCTTGTTGCGGAAACGGGCAAGCTTCAGAAGCGTTTCCCGCGTTAAGGAGAGGTGCTCCAGCAGGAAGCGGCAGTAAATTTATCCCACTAATTTACTGCTCATTGCGTTCGCTCAATGACGGGCTTTGTGTTTGGTTTAATAGAAAGGGTGTTCCGCCCGCACCCTCTGCACGCGCGGAACAATGTGATGAAGTACGATATTGGTTCCCTCCATTTCACATCGCATCACATTAGCTGCCAGTCCTTCCCTTTAATGCTGGCAGCGAAATAGCCTCCTCGGTTCTCAGTAACCGAGGAGGCTCATATCCGGTTATGTTCTGGCTGCAAGTTTGTACCGTATCACGCCGTGGGCCGGGCTATCTCACCAGTAACGGAAATTGGGTTTTCATATGGATGGCAGGCAATCGATACACATATCGCTCGATATGTAATCATCGAGTTCATTGGAGTAACAACTTACGCCAAAATGCATAAATCTATTATTTCCCTATTGGCATCCACATTTCTGCTTGGTGGCTGTGTCAGCGATGTAGGCCCTATCAACAGCCTATCCTTGCAACCGATTAACAATCGCAACGAGTTTGTACCTGATCCAGGAGATGATGGGTCAACCGTCGTTGGTCTGGCTTTTTCCGGTGGTGGCACGCGCGCGGCAGCCTTTGGCTATGGCATCCTGCGCGCCATGGATGAGACGATTATCGATACCAGCCCCTACGAGCGAAGCCTGGTCGATGATATCCGCATGATGTCCGGCGTTTCCGGCGGTGCGGTTCTTGCGGCCTATTTCGGCCTCAAGGGGAGGGATGGTTATCGTAATTTCCGGGAAGATTTCCTCATCAAGAATGGGGAGAAGAACATGCATACCAGTGTCCTCTCTCCCGTCGTCGCTATCGGCGCGCTCAAGGGTGGAGCCAATGATCGCTCATCCTTTGCCAAATGGCTCGACGAGAATGTCTTTCATGGCGCGACCTATGCCGGGTTAAAATGGAAGAATGCGCCGTCGATCTGGATTTCCGCGTCGGATATTTATCATCGTGTCCCGTTCCATTTCAGTGCTGAAACCTTTGCAGCATTATGCAGCAATCTGGATGATATCCGCGTGGCCGATGCGGTGGCGGCTTCGGCTGCCGTTCCGGTCGTTTTCAAGCCTATCAATATCAGCACGCATTCCGGTCGCTGTGCACCTAAAAATCCCGAATGGCTGCAAAATGCGCTTGATGATCCCGATGCATCGATAAGGCTCAAGGCCTATGGGCGGGCCTTGCAAAGTTATCGGTCGGCTGATGTCAATTACATCAAACTCCTGGATGGCGCACTCACGGACAATCTGGGCGTCACGCCCCTGGCGCTTGCCCGCGCTTCTTCCCTGACGCCTTATGGCCCCTTGTCGGAAAAGGAAACCGTGCGCCTCAAAACGCTCATATATGTGGTGGCCGATGCCGGGCGTGAGACTGAATATCCCTGGGTGCGCAAGCTCGATGGGCCTGCCATTACGGAAATTCTTGGTGCGGTTACCGACACCATAATTTCCTCGTCAGTTCGGGAAGGGGTCGATGCCCTGAATCTGGCGCTTTCGCAGTGGCGTAACGATCTCATCGATTATCGTTGCAAGTTGCCGGCTGCCACGGTGAAAAAATATCGCGGAACGCTCAAGGGCTGGAACTGCCGCGAGGTTGATTTCTATGTGCAACGCCTTTCGGTTTATGATCTTCCCGAGCCGATGCAGCCGCAGTTCAATGATGTTCCGACGCGGCTTTCACTGCCCGAGGCTCAGGTCGATCTCGCTATTCGCGCAGGTTATCTGGCATTCAATAGCAATCCCCGTCTCCAGCAAGCCATTCGCCGGATCCAGTTTGATGCCGGCGTGACAAAGAAGCAATTGCTGGCAACCAAGTAGAGCGGGTTTCGATCTGATTGAATCCCGGCTGCCACATATGTCGCTTCAAATGTCAATTTCCAAGTTTTTGGTGTTCAATAGANAACGCATGCTTCAAGAAGCGGCCTTTCCCGTTTCCAGTTCTCGAATTAGAACTTGTAGTTCAGACCGAGGCGGACGGTGTGGAAGTTCACCTTGTTTTCCATGTTAATATTGACGTTTTCTTCATCAATGTAATTGAAGGAACGCTTGCCGAGGTCGGTGTAGAGGTATTCCGACTTCAGGGTCCAATTGTTGGTGACGGCGTATTCTACACCTGCACCAAGCGTCCAGCCAGCCTTGGTCTTAGAGTTTCCGGCGCTGAACGATTCACCATCGTCATAGGCGCTAAGCGACGTCTTGACCTTACCATAGGCCAAACCACCGGTACCATAGACCATCAGGCGTTCAGTCGGGGTGAAGCCGAGGCGCGCACGCACCGTTCCAAACCACTGAACCTTGGTCTCGAGGCCGAAGCTTTCGTCGCCGCTGAGGTTGCCTGCAACGCCGATATCGGAGAGGTCACCGTTGTCAACAAGCTTGCTCTTAACCGTCGAGCCCTGGAAGTCAGCTTCGCCACCAAGCACGAGGCCGTTGGCAAGCTGCCAGTTATAACCGGCCTGAACGCCGCCAACAAAGCCGCTGGCCGTGACGTCGAGCGAACCTGAAAAATCTTGGGCCCAATATGGGCTCCAATGTCTGTCACTATATTGCAACACACTAATGTTTAGGGACTATATTTAGCAAATTGATGAAGTTTTTAAACTTAATTTATCTTTGATAGACTTATTTTAATCTTGTTTGATTTGAATCAAAGAGATCTGATGGAGAATATGCATTTTACCCGCCCTCTTGTATCTTGGGTGGGTCATAATCCGGCTCGCGTGACATAAGGATCAACAAAATCACACGTCCACGGGGGGAATTTGGAGTGCGTTCCCGTCAGGAGTTCAGAACGAGCAGGAGTCCTGAAAGCATCATTTCTATGCCAAGCGCCACCTGAAGCACGCCAAACACAGCCCCCAGCACCAGGAGTGGCACCATGCCGACCGTTGCCATGAACCAATGGGCGATCCGCATCGCACCATAATCAAGGAGAACGATGACGCCTGCTACCGTCAGGATGGTGATGGTGGAGGAAAGCGATGACAGGAAGGCGACGAAAATAATCAGAACGCCGACGCCTTGCGGGGATACGATCGTCGGAAAAGCCAATGGCCTTATCGCCAGCGCCTTTGGGTCCCCCGCTGCCGCAGGCTGTGAGGGCGCTGCCGGAGGCATCAGCACGGCCCGGATCGAGCTTAATGTCAGGATGACGCCTGCTGCAAGGATCAATGCCGGTTTGCTGATCCCCCAGCTTTGCAGGATAGGGTCGCCGATGAATATGGCAATGAGAATGCCGAGTGCTGCAAAAATCGCTGCTCGCGCCGCCACGCTGTTGCGCGTCGGCTTGTCCATCTGCACGGTCATGGCCGCAAAAATGGGCATCAGCCCGATCGGACCCATCATGTTGAACAACAATGGGAGCAATTTGCCGACGATCATTCCGGTTTCCATGGCTCAATCCAATCGCTAAAAGCCCCCGTAGAGGCTGACCTGAAAAGTCGTCCAGTTCCGGTCGGCACCGATATCGCGTAGCGCCGTGCCGGGAATGGCATGTGAAACAAGTGCTTGCAGGTAAAGGCTTTTGGTCGCGCTCCAGCGTGCTGAAAGTGAAAGTTCCTGCCCAAGATCGTGCGACGATAGCGTCGAAAGCGCCGGGTTTGAACCGAGATTGTTCAATTGGGGGGTACGCAGCAGATAGTAGTCGAATGTCAGGTTCAGCCGCTCGTCGGGTGCGACATTGAACTGGACACGGTGCGTCTCAAGATTGGAATTGGTGGTGATCTTTCCAAACGAAACACCCTGCAACCAGATGCCAAGCCCGGTCGAGAGCAGGGGATCAAACCGCTCATAACGCGATGAGTTCGGATCGTCGCCCGAAAAATAGGCGTAGCGATAGGAAAGACTTGGCGTCCAGCCAATCTCTTTCATGAGATAGCCGACTGTTCCGTAATAGGCCCAGGCCGACACATCCTCACCGGGGTGAAACTGGTGCGCCAGTTCGCCTTCGAGCCACAGGCCGGGCATCTCGAAAGCACTGGTCCATTTCAAATGGCCTGAAACCGTGTTCAGCCCTTCACGCGAGATTAATCTGCCAGAGGGGGTGGAAAATTGTGTTTTCGAGTTGGGGATCGTTATTAATGTAGTGTCGGCAGAAAACTTGTCGGTGAAGTTGTAACGCAGATTTGCGCCGAGAAAAGTGGTGTCGGATTCCAGCGATTCAACTTCGTTGGGATCGATGAAGAAGGCACTATAGTTCCAGCGATCATAAGCACCTTGCGCCAGAACCGAAAAGTCGTTGGTGAGCCGGGGGCCGAGATAAAGCCCGCCGCGTTCGCCGGCGCTGGTGGAGCCACGAACGGCATTCACCAGAAACCCGTCATTGAGTGTATAAGCCTGCCGCCCGGCCGAGAATTTGAAATGGTTTTTCCGGTTCTCCGGCGATACATAGAGCACACCGGCATAGGCTTTCTCGAAGTCGAGGAAGCCGCGATCGTCATCGCGAGAAATATCCTGTCCGAGGGTCCAGGAAAACATGCCGGTGACAGCGCCGAACCCATAGAGGTTGCTTTCGCCCAATTGCGCGCCGCCGCCGACGCCAAGCTCCAGATAGCCTTCGTTCCATGTGTTTGAGCGGCCCGGCAATTTGCCAGCAAGCGGATTCCTGCCATTGAACAGATCCGGCCTTCCGAACCATGCATTCACATCGGAATAGCCGCCCAATCCGGCGCCGATAATGGTTCTCAGTACTGCGCGGTTGCTTTCATAGAGGACTGGAAAGGAGGATGTGTCGCCGAGAAAAAGGCCGGTTGGCTCTTGCTTCGTCTTGGTGCCTGAAGTGGCGTCGATTTCAAAAACCAGTTTGACGCCGGTTTGTGAGGCAGATGGGAGCAGATAAAATCTGGCGTCGGAGATTGCTTCCTGACGAATGAGTTCGGCAATAATTTCGCCGGCTTCGATGGCGCTGAATTCCGATCCGTCGAGGGATTTGGTGATGCGGCGTGCGGCTTCCTGCGCGGCGGCGTCGCGTTCTGCATTGCCGCTGGATTGGCGCAGGCGAACGGAAATGGAGCCGATACTGGCTCCTTCGGCTTCGCCGGGAAGGGGAAGCACTGCCGGACGCGCGGCACTGACATCCTGCGCCATGGCTTGTGGCGGGCCACAAAAGACAAGAAGCGGCAATGCCGCAATCAGCAGCGCCTGTTTCCGGTTCCTGATACGCTTCACCAAGCTTGTTCACCTGCCGAAGAGGCGCGTGACGCCGCCGCCGCCATGCACATTGATAGTCTGGCCGCTGACCCATCCGCTGGCGGGCGAGCACAGCCACAACATGGTATTGGCGATATCTTCAGGTCGTCCGGCACGCCCGGTAAGGTTATCGGGATGGCGCAGCTTTTCCTGCATTTCCTCGTCGATGCCGGCTGAACCGTAACCTTCTGTCATCACCGTGCCGATCAGCACGGAATTGATGCGCACCTTCTTTGCCAGCATATGAGCCAGCGAAACCATCATCTGGTTGAGGGCAGCTTTCGCCGTTCCATAGGCCAGAATGTCATAGGCTGGCACAGCAGAGGAGAAAGAGCCGGAATTGGTGATCGTCGCGTTTTGCGATTTAAGCAGATGCGGCAGGCAAGCCATGCTCATGCGGTAGGCGCTGATCGTATTCAGCTTATAGGCTGCGATGAAATCTTCCTCGGTGATCGCTGTCGGGTCTTCATGGCGCCCGCCCCAGCCGACATTGTTGACGAGGGTTGAAATGCCGCCAAAAGCCGAGACGGTTTCGCGCACCACCTGTTCGATATCGCTAAGTGAAGTGACGTCGCACTTCATGCCATGGCATTCATTGCCGGTTTCTTTCTGGATTGCTGCCGCCGTTTGCCTGGCCTTGTCGCCGTTGAGGTCGGCGATCATCACCTTTGCGCCTGCGCCTGACAGGGTTTTCGCAATGCCTGCGCCTATATTCTGTGCGCCGCCGGTGATGATGACATTGTGGCCCGTCATGCGAAATTCGGCAAATGCATCATAGGCCATGGCTGTTTCTCCTGAAATTGGATTGAATGCCTGTTGGTATCGGCTGCTTTCGTAAAAGGCTTATGTCAGTCGAGTTCCTGCACGCCGCCGCCGGAAACCGTGAGAACCTGACCGCTGATCCATGCTGCGGCGGGCGAACAGAGGAACAGCGCCGCATTGGCGATATCCTGCGCTTCGCCGAGGCGGCCAAGCGGCGTGTGCTTGAGCATGGCGCGTTCGATTTCAGGCGTCAGAACGGTTGCGAGCGCATCGGTCTTGATCGCGCCGGGTGCGATGGCATTCACGCGAATGCCCATTGGGCCGACATCGAAGGCAATGTTGCGGGTGAGGTGATTGACCGCCGCCTTGGACGAACCATAGGAGGCCATCCGGACATTGGTATTTTCTCCGGCCATGGACGAAATATTGAGAATTGCGCCGCCGCCAGCCTTCTGCATGTGTGGGGCAGCCAATTGCGACAGGCGAAACAGGGAAAAGAGATTGAGCTTGAAGGCCCATTCAAAGTCGCTCATCGGCATATCGAAGGGCTTGGGGCCGCCTCCACCCGCATTGTTGACCAGAACAGTGATTTTGCCGAACTGATCGAGGGCCGCTTTGATGACGGCTTCGCGATGCTGCTCGTCGGTTACGTTGCATTCAAGCCCGATGGCCTTGCCGCCAGCTTGCCTTATTGCGGCTGCAACGGCTTCAGCGCCTTCGCTTTTAAGGTCGGTTACGACAACCGAAGCACCAGCCTTGGCGAAGGTTCCGGCGATGGCCCGTCCGATACCTGCCGCCGCTCCGGTGACGATTGCAACAGCATCATTCAGGTGGAACGGGCTCTCATAGGACATATATTTTCTCCAGAAGGCTTTGCGATCCGGCGTGATGCGGACCGGCGTGCGGATGGCAACTATATCTGAGACCTGAAGGCGCTTAAAGGGCGTTCGCCCTTCATGGTCGCCAAATCCGGGTAATCCGTAAACCGGGTCGGCGCCCATTTTGGTTTTTTGCGGGGCTGCGCAGTGACAGGTCCGATACTATTTGCAGGCAAGGCAGCATGTGTCATGCACAGGATAACATATGCATGGTATCTGTTTTAATATGGTGTCAATTTTATTGAGAAAACAGAAATGGCTGGGGGACCTGGATTCGAACCAAGACTAACGGAGTCAGAGTCCGCTGTTCTACCCTTAAACTATCCCCCAGCAGGGATTTGCAAAACGTTTCTATTCAACGATTTGCGGCCACGGCAGCGATATAACCCGTCCGCGACGGACCCCCATCTAGCGAACTCAAACTGCGAACGCAACCCCTTTCTTTGAAAAAAGAAGCAATTTTGTTTATTAAACAATCCGGTCAAAAAAGCCCCCGATTGGCAGGGCCAGCCGGGGGAGGTCAGTCGAGGAAATTCGACCGCAAAATTTACGCATCGGGCGCATCATTTTTCGTGTGTGACGATGACGGGGATCAAGAGATCGCCCCCGTTTCCGTCGCCGTTCCCGTGCTGCCGAAGGCACACAAAGAGAAGAAACATGGCGGCGACGGCAATTGTTGAAAGCGCCATCATTTTTCGTGGGTGACGATGACGGGGATCAAGAGATCGCCCCCGTTTCCGTCGCCGTTCCCGTGCTGCCGAAGGCACACAAAGAGAAGAAACATGGCGGCGACGGCAATTGTTGAAAGCGCCATCATTTTTCGTGGGTGACGATGACGGGGATCAAGAGATCACCCCAGTTTCCGTCGCCGTTCCCGTGTTGCCGAAGGCACACAAAGAGAAGAAACATGGCGGCGACGGCAATTGTTGAGAGCGCCATCATTTTTCGTGGGTGACGATGACCGGGATCAAGAGATCACCCCAGTTGCCGTCGCCGCCATGATGACGGGCCGAGCGGACCAGTTCTACCGAGAAGCCTGCCTCGACCGCTTTCATGACGGTATAGTTGAGGCGATGCAGATCGTTGGCGAGCATACGGATGATGGTCTGCTGATCCGTGTTCATGCTCGAGGATTGTTCTTCTGCTCTTTCCTTGACGCGTGCTGGCGAATTCATGGTACTGGTCCTCCTGGTTCGGTGGTCCCGGCTGCTACTCGGCAGCCGGCTTGAACTGTGCGGTTTCGGTCGATTCCTTCATGGCGGTGGTCGAAGACTGGCCGCCGGTGATTGCGAGCGACACGGCATCGAAATAGCCGGTGCCGACTTCGCGCTGGTGCTTGGTTGCCGTGTAGCCATCGGCTTCGGCTGCAAATTCCGCCTGTTGCAGCTCGGAATAAGCCGCCATCTGACGATCCTTGTAGCCGCGTGCCAGCTCGAACATGCCGTAGTTGAGCTGGTGGAAGCCAGCCAGCGTGATGAACTGGAACTTGTAGCCCATCGCGCCCAGCTCGCGCTGGAACTTGGCAATCGTCGCGTCGTCGAGGTTCTTTTTCCAGTTGAACGACGGCGAGCAGTTATAGGCGAGCAGCTTGCCCGGATGCGCCTTGTGCACGGCTTCCGCGAAGCGACGGGCCTGTGCGAGATCAGGCTTGGACGTTTCCATCCAGATCAGATCGCAATAAGGCGCATAGGCAATCGCACGGGCGATGCATGGCTCGATGCCATTCTTCACCTGATAGAAGCCTTCCGCCGTGCGGCCTGCTTCGTAATCGACGAAAGGCTGGTCGCGCTCGTCGATATCCGACGTCAGAAGCTTGGCTGCTTCCGCATCCGTGCGCGCCACGATGAGGGTCGGCGTGCCCATGACGTCGGCTGCAAGGCGTGCCGCGTTGAGGTTGCGGATGTGCGCTGCGGTCGGGATCAGAACCTTGCCGCCCAGATGGCCGCACTTCTTTTCCGAAGCAAGCTGGTCTTCAAAGTGAACGCCCGCAGCACCGGCCTCGATATAGGCTTTCATGATCTCGAAGGCATCCAGCGGGTCGCCAAAGCCTGCCTCGGCATCCGCCACGATGGGCGCGAACCATGTGTCAACCGAAAGCCCCTTGCCTTCGGCGGTTTCGATCTGGTCGGCGCGTTGCAGCGTGCGGTTGATGCGCTTTGCAAGCTCTGGCCCGGCATTGGCCGGATAGAGCGACTGGTCGGGATACATGGCTGATGCCGTGTTGGCGTCTGCTGCAACCTGCCAGCCGGAAAGGTAGATCGCCTTCAACCCGGCGCGAACCATCTGCATGGCCTGGTTGCCGGAAAGCGCGCCCAGCGCATTGACGAAATCTTCCTCGTGGATCAGCTTCCAGAGGCGGTTTGCACCCATTTCGGCCAGCGAATACTTTATCTCCACCGAACCGCGCAGCCTTTTCACGTCTTCGGCCGTATGCGCACGTTCAATGCCGTCGAAGCGGCCCTTGGGTGCCGAAGGGATGAGGCTGTAAAAATCTGTCATTTCGGTGTCTCCTCGTGGTGATATCCGGTTTTTGAAGGTCGCTCAATGGGCGCTCTTTCTGTGACCAGATTTACAATCGCCCGGGCCGATGCGCCAGAAAAAGCGGAATTTCCGGCATAAAATTGAGGTAATGCTGTCGGGAAATTGACTGCGACAGGATGTAAATTTGTAAATCTTGTCAAAGGGGTGTTTTGGCGATATCTTGTCACGGGTTGTAAATATGAAAAATCACGGGGGAGGGTGAGGCTTTGAGCGAGCGCAAGATTTTTGTGGGGCCGCGCATCCGGCGCATTCGCAACGAACGCGGCCTGACCCAGACGGCGATGGCCGAAGCGCTCGGCATTTCGCCGTCCTATCTCAATCTGATCGAGCGCAACTAGCGGCCGCTTACCGTGCAGCTTCTTTTGAAGCTTGCGAGTGTTTACAAGCTTGATCTCGACAGCTTGCAAGCCGAAAGTGGCTCCACGGTCACGGGTCTGAAGGAAGTGTTTTCCGATCCGCTTCTGACCGGCGAATTGCCGGGCGATCAGGAACTGGTGGAAATCGGCGAGGCTGCACCCAATGCTGCCGTCGGCATCATGAAGCTTTACCGCGCCTATCGCGAGCAGCAGCAGCGCCTGTCCGATCTGTCAAAACTGCTTTCGCATGAAGGCAGCGATACGCAGCTTGCCGCCACCCGCCTGCCGCTGGATGAGGTGCGCGATGTCATGGCGCGGCGCGCCAACCATTATCCGCGCATCGAGGAAGAGGCGGAAAGTTTTTATGCCTTGCTCAAACCGGATGGCGATTTGTCGAGCGCGTTGAAGGACTGGCTGCGGCGCGAACATGGCATCACGGTGCGCACTCTGCCGGTCGCCACAATGCCGAACTGGCGCAGGCGCTATGACCGGCATTCGCAGCGGCTTTTCATTTCCGAGCGTCTGTCACCCTTCGATCAATTGCAGGAAATCGCCATGGAAGCGGCGCTAATCCGCATGCAGGTGGTGATCGGTGTGGAAACGGAAGGGCTCAAACTGTCGTCGGGCGAGGCGAAGCGCATCGCGCGGTTCGAGCTGGCGCGCTATGCCGCGCAGGCGCTGATGATGCCTTACCGCCAGTTTCGCGATGCTGCCGTGCGGGCGCGTTATGATATCGATGTGCTGCGCTCACGCTTCGGCGTTTCCTTCCAGCAGGCGGCAAACCGGCTCACCACCTTGCAGCGGCAAGGATCAAGCGGGCTGCCGTTTTTCGTGATGGAAATCGACCATGCGGGCAACCGGCTGCGCATGGCTGGCGCGGAAGGCTTTCCGGCCCGCTTTGGCGGGCAGTGCCCGAAGCTTCCTGTCTATGCGGCTTTCGCGCAGGCAGGGCAGGTACTGGTCGAGCCGGCGGAACTGCCTGACGGTTCGGCTTTCCTGACCATTGCCCGCACGCTGGAAGGGCCGCAAGGCGCGTTCAGCGAGCGTCCGCGCCGCACGGCGCTGCTGCTTGGCTGTGCACTGGAAGCGGGCGAGGAAACGGTTTACGGCACTTCGCTTTCCAGGGTGGGCAATACGGAAATAGGCCCGGCCTGTCGCTTGTGCGAGAGGCAGGGCTGCATCACCCGCGCCGAGCCGCCGCTGACACGCCCGCTTGGTCTGGATGAGATGGTAGCGGGGTTGTCCGCCTTCGACTTCCAGTAGGGGCGCGATATTTCAGCTTAGCACAACCAAAATCTCATCGCCCCTTGGTGGATCCCTCGGGCGGAGAGGCGGATATGCTCATGGGGTTCTGATGCAATTTTTATGTTCGTCCCGTCACGTGCCTGTTGACGAATGCCGTGCAATCTAAAAAAGTGCCATAAAGAAAGAATATATCCACCTTGAACCTGCACCGAATTTTTATGTGCAGATTGGAGCAAATGATGGGGATCAAATCCTTCCTTCTGGCAACGACCGTTGCGACGGGTTTTGTCGCGGCTGCCACATTTTCCGCAGGCGCGCAGGAGCGGGTGGTCAATATCTATAACTGGTCGGATTATATCGACGATTCCATCCTCAAGGACTTCACCAAGGAGACCGGGATCAAGGTCGTCTACGACGTCTATGACTCCAACGAAATTCTGGAAACCAAGCTTCTGGCGGGCGGCAGCGGCTACGACCTCGTGGTGCCATCGGGCGAATTTCTTGGGCGCCAGATTCCCGCAGGCGTGTTCCTGAAACTCGACAAGGACAAGCTGCCGAACCTCAAGAATATGTGGGATGAGATTTCGACCCGTGCGGCAACCTATGATCCGGGCAACGAATATTCCGTCAATTACATGTGGGGCACGACCGGCATCGGCTACAATAAGGCCAAGATCAAGGAAGCGCTCGGCACCGACACGATCGACTCCTGGGACGTGCTTTTCGATCCGGAAAAAACGGCAAAGCTGAAAGATTGCGGCATTTACCTGCTTGATTCCGCCAGCGAAATGCTGCGTCCGGCGCTGAACTATCTGGGTCTCGACCCGAACTCTCCGTCGCCGGACGATTTGCAGAAGGCACAGGATCTCTATCTCAAGATTCGTCCGAATATCCGCAAATTCCACTCGTCGGAATATATCAATGCGCTCGCCAATGGCGATATCTGCATGGCTGTCGGCTATTCCGGCGATATTTTCCAGGCCCGCGACCGCGCCGAAAAGGCGAAGCAGGGGGTGGAGATCGGCTATTCGATCCCGAAGGAAGGCGCGCTGATCTGGTTTGACCAGATGGCGATCCCGGCCGATGCCAAGCATGTGCCGGAGGCGTTGGAATTCATGAATTATATGATGCGCCCGGAGGTGGCGGCAAAGGCGTCGAACTATGTGTTCTATGCCAATGGCAACAAGGCGTCGCAGAAATTCATCGACAAGGAAATCCTCGACGACCCGGAAATCTATCCGTCCGACGAGGTGATGAAGAAGCTGTTCGTGCCGACGCCATATGACACGAAGACCCAGCGTGTGGTCACACGCGCCTGGACCAAGATCGTCACCGGCCAGTAAAGCCAAATGACCATGGGACCGATATGTCCCGCCAATATCGTGAAGAGCGGCCCACTGTGTAGACGGAGGGCCGCTCTGCGTCTTGTAACGAGTGGGTTTCGCCCGCGGGATCAGGTTCCGGCTAAAGCATTTCCAGCAAAAGTGCGGAGCGGTTTTGCGTCGGATAATGCGTAAGGCAAAGAAATAGAGCGGTTCCATGGTTCCGTTTAACTGGAACGGCTCTAGTTTATAGGGGAACGGAATGGAATCTTTTGGCAGCTTTCGCCGCAAATTCGCGCCGTGGAACGACCCGGCGGCCAAGCCTTTTATTTCTTTCGAGAATGTGACGAAAATTTTCGGTGATTTCACTGCCGTCGATAATCTGTCGCTCAATGTTTTCAATCGGGAATTCTTTGCGCTGCTTGGTGCGTCGGGTTGCGGCAAGACCACGCTGATGCGTATGCTGGCGGGCTTCGAGGAGCCGACATCGGGCCGCATTACGCTCGATGGTCAGGATATGCGCGGCATCCCGCCCTATAAGCGCCCCGTCAACATGATGTTCCAGTCCTATGCACTGTTCCCGCATATGACGGTGGAGAAGAATATCGCCTTCGGTCTCAAACAGGATGGCATGGCGAAATCGGAGATCGATGCCCGTGTCGCTGAAATGCTCAAGCTCGTGAAGCTGGAGCAATATGGCAAGCGCAAGCCACATCAGTTATCCGGCGGCCAGCGCCAGCGCGTGGCGCTGGCCCGTTCCGTCGCCAAGCGCCCGAAGGTGTTGCTGCTCGACGAGCCGCTTGGTGCGCTCGACAAGAAGCTGCGCGAGGAAACCCAGTTTGAATTGATGGATTTGCAGGTCAAGCTTGGCATGACCTTCATGGTTGTCACCCACGATCAGGAAGAAGCCATGACCATGGCCGACCGTATCGCGGTCATGGACAAGGGTCGCATCATGCAGGTGGCAACGCCTGCCGAAGTCTATGAAGCGCCGCGCTCCAAATTCGTGGCCGATTTCATCGGCAATGTGAATATCATCGAAGGCGAGGTGGTGAAGGCGGCAAACGGCGAGGCGGAAATCGCCACCGAGAAATTCGGCTTCCACATTCACACCGAAACGCGCGAACAGCTCAATCCCGGCCAGAAGGTCTGGTATGCGGTGCGCCCGGAAAAGACCCGCATCTCGCGCGAGAAACCCGACGAGGCCGCCGTCAATGCGGTGGAGGGCGAGCTTTGGGATATTGCCTATTTCGGCGACATGACGGTCTTTCACGTGCGTCTCGACAATGGCCGCACTGTCAAGGCAGCGAGCCTCAATGCCGTGCGCAAGACTGAAAACCCGCTCACCTATGACGAGCGCGTCTGGGTTTCATTCGATATCGATGCCGGTCTGGTGCTGACGGCCTGAGGAAAGGGCAAGCTTATGCAAAGGGTGATCGCTTCCATCGCCAGCCGCCTTGTCATCGCAGTGCCATATCTCTGGCTGCTGGTGTTCTTCTTGGTGCCGTTCTTCATCGTCTTCAAGATTTCCCTGTCGGAAGTCGCGATGGCGATCCCGGCCTATGCGCCGACCTTCGATCTGGCACGGGGATTTGCGGCGAACTGGGAGAAAATAAAGCAGCTCTCCTTCGATAATTATCTGTGGCTGCTTGACGATCCGCTCTATTACAAGGCCTATCTGTCGAGCGTCCGCATTGCCGCCATTTCCACTGTTCTGACGCTGATTGTGGCCTATCCGATGGCCTATGGCATTGCGCGCGCGCCAGCCACCATCCGTCCGACATTGTTGATGATGGTTATCCTGCCGTTCTGGACCTCGTTCCTCATCCGCGTCTATGCGTGGATCGGTATTTTGAAGCCGGAAGGGCTGCTCAATCAGTTCCTCATGGGGCTGAACATCATCGATACGCCGCTCAATATCCTGAACACCGATACGGCGGTGTTCATCGGTATCGTCTATTCCTATCTGCCCTTCATGGTGCTGCCGATCTATTCGTCTTTGGAAAAGATGGATTATTCGCTGATCGAGGCGGCGCAGGATCTGGGCTGCACACCCTTTGCCGCCTTCTGGAAGATCACCTTTCCGTTGTCGCTGGCGGGTGTTCTGGCCGGCTGCTTCCTCGTCTTCATCCCGGCGGTGGGCGAATTCGTCATCCCGGATCTTCTGGGTGGATCACAGACGCTGATGATCGGCAAGACGATCTGGAGCGAGTTCTTCTCCAACCGCGACTGGCCGGTCTCCTCGGCGGTGGCGGTGGTGCTGCTCGTCCTGCTGATTGTACCGATCGTCATTTTCCAGCAGGTGCAGGCGCGGGCACAGGAAAAGGGGAAATAGGATGCAGAACAACTGGTCCCGCTTCAATATCGTATCGGTGGCGCTGGGTTTTGCCTTTCTCTACCTGCCCATCGTGCTTTTGGTGATTTATTCGTTCAATGAATCCCGTCTGGTCACGGTCTGGGCCGGGTTCTCGACCAAATGGTATGGCGAATTGTTCCGCAATCAGGCCCTGATGCATGCGGCCTGGGTGACGATCCGCGTCGGCCTTCTGTCCGCGACGATCGCCACGGTTCTGGGCACACTCGCAGCCCTTGCGCTCACGCGTTATACCCGCTTTCGCGGGCGCATCCTGTTTTCAGGCATGGTCTATGCGCCGCTGGTCATGCCCGATGTCATCACCGGCCTGTCGCTGCTTCTGCTCTTCGTGGCGATGAATTTCGACCGCGGTTTCTGGACAGTGACACTTGCCCATATTACCTTTTCCATGTGTTTCGTGGCGGTCGTGGTGCAATCGCGCCTCGTCAGCTTTGACCGGTCACTGGAAGAAGCGGCGATGGACCTCGGCGCGCCGCCGGTCACGACCTTCATGAAGGTGACGCTGCCGGTGATCCTGCCTGCCGTGGTTTCCGGCTGGATGCTTGCTTTCACCCTGTCGCTCGACGATCTGGTGATTGCGAGTTTCACCTCCGGTCCGGGGGCAACCACGCTGCCGATGAAAATCTACAGCCAGGTCCGCCTTGGTGTGACGCCGGAAATCAACGCGGTCTGCACCATTCTCATCGCGCTGGTGACAACGGGCGTCATTATCGCCTCCGTCATCAACAAGCGCCGTGAAGTGCAGCGCCGCCGCGACGAACAGGCAGCATTCCGTATGGGATAAAGGGACTTTACTGCCCCGTTCCCATCGAGGATGGTGAGATGAAAGGCCGATCCCACGAGCCGCCGACAAAGAAATGAAGCGGCGGCTTGGCGGGCGGTGTTTCGGCGGGCTGCTCGCCGTCTGTATCGCTTTCCGGCTGTTGCGGCTGGCTGTTCGGGAAGACCACTTCGCCGCTTAGCGCAAGGCTGCGATCTACGAAGGGCACGATGCCTGCAAGCGTCAGCGTGCCGTCGGACGTATCCAGCTTTGCATTTTCAAGCGTGGCAACACCGTCCGACAGATTGGCCTTCACATCCAGACGGTTGAAGGCGAGGGCGATATTATCTTTGCGCTCCAGCGCGAAGAAGCGTTGGGTCTGCGCCTTGGCCAGAAAATCCTGTACGGCAAAACCCTGCATCTGGCCATTATTGAGCTGGATCGAAATATTGCCCTGTGCATTCGTCAGCAGGCCGGACCAGCGGTTTACCGGGCCTTTCATGAACAATGAGACATTGCCCTTGCCGCTGATGAAGGGCTTGTCGAAGCCCAGAGCGGCAAAAAATTGCGAACTGTTGATATCGCTGGCATTGAACCGCAATTCGCCACTGGCGCTCTTCAAGTCGCGCACAATCTGCACATTGGCTTGCAGGATGCCGTTGAAGGCCTTTGCATCGCCGATGTCGAAAATGGCGCGGCCCCCGCGTATCTGAACCGCCGCTGCCACACCCGTCATCGTGACCGGCCCTGCGGTGGCGCTTTGCGCCGACAGGCGAAGATCGACTTCGGCGCGGTCGAGGAAACTCGTATCCACGATATCGCGATTGGGATTGTTCCGCTCGCTCGGCGAGCGCGCGGCGCTGTCGGGCAGCGGAATGAAAGCAGAAAACAGGCGGCTGAGGTCGAGCTTCTCAAAGGCAAGCGTGCCGGTTACGGCGGGTTGTTCCTGTTCCAGCCCGATTTCTATGACGCCCTTGGCGGGGCTGCCGTTTGCGGTCATTTCCACATCCGCGAATTTCAGGCGTTTCGGCGTCGCAGTAATGGTGGAAGCAAGAGAGAAAGCACCGATTTCCGAGCTGCCCGCAATTGGCGGCAGGTTGAGCCAGCGCACTGCGCCGCTGAGTGATGGCGTCTTTGCGGTCAGGCGCCCTTCAAAGAAGCGGTCTCTGGAAATATTGGCCTTGCCCTGAAAGGTGAGGCTGAGTGGATTGGCGGTCAGGCTTGCGGTCAGGTCCGATGTGCCGCCTGCAAGAAGCGGGAGGGCCTGTGCCACGGTGAGCGAGAACTGGGTGGCTTCACCGCGCCATTTGGCGCTGCCCTTCAGTGTTGCGGCGCTGGATGTACGCGGCCATTCCAGCGTGGCGTTGACATCGGTGATCTGCTTGTCATGGGGGACGTTCGGCTCGCTGCCGGCGCGATTGAAGGCGATGGTGCCATCGCGCACCACCACGCGCCCGAATGGCTGTGAAGCCTGTCCGGCGGCCAGTGCATTCTTCTTGGCGCCGCTTTGCAGGAGTGCGCGTTGTGCGCGGATAGCGGTGCCAAGCCGTCCGTTGGAATTGGCGATAGCATCCAGCAATTGCGAGATATTGGAAACGGGTGCTTCAAGGTTCACATGCGGGCGCACGATCTGCGTTTCGGAAAAGGAAATATGTCCCATGATGGCATCAAGCGGCGAAAGCTCGACATCGATGCGGTCGGCGCTCATCAGGGGCTTCTGGCCCTGATCGGTCAGCTTGCTGAGGGTTACGCCGCTTAGCGAAGCACGCAGAACGGGAAAGACGCTGAGGCGCGGAGCCTGCCGCAACTCGACGCTATAGCCGGTCCATGCGCTGATTTCCTGTGCGACACGAATGCGGATGGCGTCGGTGGAGACGATGAAGGGCACCACGGCCAAAAGGGTTGCTGCCGCAGCGGCGCATAGAATGACGAACGCAATTATGAGGCGCGTAAATATGGGCCAGCGCATCAACCATCCAATCAGTGAAACCAGGCTATCATGTAAACTCGTGGTCTGATTCCAACATTTGCATCCCTCGGTTCAAGCGTCGAGCAAATGTTGGAATCACAAAGACCACTAGTAAGTATATGTATCTAGCGGATTTTTAGAATTTGACGTTTGAAACAGCATATGGAACAGCCGGGATCCAGACGTCAAATTCAATCCACAAGAGTGGTTCCCGTTTTAACAGAATCGCCGGAACCGCTCTAACTATTTGTTTTGTCGCATTTCCCCGCGTAGGCGCTTCGCACTTCTGGCTCGAAAATGCTCTAACACTACAGTTGCATTCTTCAGTTAATTCGTCTCTACAGCCTAGAGTATTTTTCAGTCAAATGGAAAAAACGGATGCCGCTTAAATTCCGCAAAAACAAAGAGATAGAGTGCCTTTCCGATTGCTGCGCCGGGTCGAGGCGGGCAAAAAAGCCAAATGGTTAATCAATTGCTGCGCAGAAATTAACTGTGATTTTACAGTCACTACGAATGCGTAAACTTCGAGCGGAGAAATTAAGGCGTCGTTAACCGGTCCCACGCGATAAGTAAATCAACACTGAGTGGTAATCGAGCTGCCGTTTCCGGTGCTCCCTTGCGAATTGCTTTTGTGTCTTTTGTCTCTGAGATTCTGATAGCGCCGGTTCGTCCGGCGCTTTTTTTTGAATTCTGACAGGAATAGGAAAATTTCCGTTCGAGCGCGTTTCAATCTGATTGGATCAGTCAGCCAGAACGCGGGTTGGCGGGAAGACGATCTCCACCACGGTTCCCTGGCCGGGATTGGAATCGATGGCAAATTGCGCCCGGTTGGCTTCCACCATGGCTTTGGTCAGCGGCAGGCCCAGCCCGGTGCCTTCGTTGCGCCAGTCTTTCGCACTTTCGGCCTTGCGGCGCTCCAGCGCATTGATCTGACGGAAAGGCTTCAGCGCCTGTTCCACTTCGCTCTTGCTCATGCCGATGCCGGTATCGCGTACGCGCATCACCACGTCGCCATTCAGCTCATAGCTCGTCGAGACGATCACCTGTCCGCCGGGAGCCGTAAAACGCACGGCATTGGAAAGCAGGTTCAGCGCCACCTGCTTGATCGAGCGGCTATCGGCAACGATGTCGGGCAGGTTGGACTGAAAGCTGGAGCGGATGATGACGCGCTCACGATTGGCCTGCGGCTGCATCAGCGCAATCGCTTCGCCAATGGCATCGTTGAGCGAAACCGCCTCGAACTGCATATCGAGCGCGCCCGCTTCGATCTTGGAAATATCCAGAAGGTCGTTTACCAGCGCCAGCACATGATTGCCGGAACGGTTGATATCGCGCAGATAATCCCGGTAGCGGTCATTGCCGATGGGGCCGAACTTCTCATCGGCCATCAGTTCGGAAAAGCCGATGATCGCATTGAGCGGCGTGCGGATTTCATGGCTGATGCGCGCCAGAAATTCAGTTTTCTGGTTGGAGGCGCGCTCGGCCTCCTTGCGTGCATTGGTCAGTTCTTCCTCGGTGCGCTTCCATTGCGTAATGTCGCGCAGCACAGCGCAGAACCCGCGCGTATGCGGAAGCTTGCCGATTGTCATGAACAGCGGAATAAAGCCGCCCTTGGCCTCGCGCCCGATGACTTCGCGCCCGTCATTCAAAACACTCAAAACCCCGTTGCCGGAGAGCCCGTGCAGATAATCCATCGCCGCGCGCTGGCTTTCGATGGCGAAAAGCATGGAGAAAAACTTGCCTTCCGCCTCGTCGCGCTCATAGCCAAACAGGGCTGACGCGGAATGGTTCATCGAACGGATGCGGCCTTCCGGATCGATCAGAACGACGCCATCGGTCGCCGTGTCGAGAATGGTTTTGAGTTCCTCCACATGGGCTTCGAGCGCCTGCTTTTCCTCATCATTGGCAGCGGGCAGTTCGGCCGGGGCGGGGAGGTCGGCGGCGGTAACCGGCATCAGGCTCAACATCAGCGCGCGCCCGCCGCGCCATGCAATTGCGTTCAGATGGGCATCGACCGGTTCCTCGCTGCCATCGGCGTGGCGCAGAACCATGCTCTGGCGTGTTTCGCCATCATCGCTCTCACTGTTGAACAGCACATCGACACCGCCTGCGCTGCGAATATCGTCCAGCGATTCATAGCCGGTAATGTCGAGAAGCGCCTGATTGACGTAATGGATTGCATCGCCCGAATGAATGATGACCGGCACCGGCAGATTGGCCAGCAGCGCGGTTTCGTCCGGCTGGATCGGTTCGGAGCGTGTTTTTACGGGCGGCGTTGGTTCAACCGGCTCGATGGATGACGTTTCGGAAACGGGCGTTTCGCTCTCGGCGCGCGTATTGGCAAGGCCCTGCTTGCGCAGGCGCTCGGCAATCTCGCGAAATGCATTGCGCTCGGTTTTCGTAAGCCCGCCTTCCGGGCGCGTTGCGCGCTCCTTTTCCTTCAGGAACTTTGCCTGATTGGCCGCCACTTTTTCCTGCGCGCAGGAATTGAGCAGGCTGATGACTTTGTCGGAATCGCGACGGCCGGGCGTCGGCGTAATGTCGAGTGGCGGTTTCGGCAGAACGGCAGCGGGGTGGTCGTCATTGGCCACTTCTTCGGAAAGCGCCAGAACATCGTCCTCTCCCACCATGCGGGCGGTTTCGGCAGGCTCTTTCCGGGGCTTGCGGTTTTGCGGAATACCGCCGGCAAGCGCCAGGCCGATTTCTTCCGGGTCAGCTTCGGCTTCCGCCGGGCGCACGATGCCGAAGCCGCGGAAACCGAGAAATTCGCGGTCGCGCGAATAAACGGGCAGGGCTGCGAGTTCCACCGGCACTCGCAGGCGTGTGCCTTCCACCGGCCACAGCAGGCGCTTGCCCGACCAGGTGTCTCGTTCCAGCAGAAGTGCTGCGATGCTGCCATCGGTATCAAAACCGAAGACATTGGCCACATCCGAAAAACGCCGCCCGACGATATCGGCGGAATTCGGCCCGACTACTGCGGCAAGATCGGGCGAAATTTCGCTGAATGTGCCGTCTGGGCCTACTTTCCAGATAAAGCGGGCAGGCGGTGCATCGTGGTCGAAGGCAAAGGTTTTCGGCCTGGGCTGTTCGGCATGGGTTTTTTGCGCTTGTTGCGCAGGGGCATCCCCCTGTTCGGGGAGGATTTCTTCCAGAACCGCTTCCGCATTGTCAGGCAGGGGCACAGCTTCAGCCGCGGTTTGGAACTGGGCTGGGGCGTCGCCGACGATGCAAAGAAGATGCAAGGCCGGTGTGTCGGTCAGGCGGGCAATAGCGCCGGGCACGGAATGGCTTCCGGTGCGAATGCGCCGCTTGACGATGCGGTCTGTAGCGTCTCCGGCCTCGACAATCAGGTCTTCCAGCGTGGAAGCGGAAATATCGAGCAAGGCGAAACGCGGGCTTGCTGCAACGACCTTCCCAACCGCATCCACCAGCGCGATATGGGTGCTGTCATCACCAAGGCCGGAAATGGCTGCTTCGGCGCTGTTATCGGGCATTTGTGTTGCAACCAGCAGGGCGGCGACGCCATCGGGCAGTTTGATATTGGAAACGTGAAGGTGGGTTAGCTCGGAGCGCAAGCCACCGCCCAGCCGCACGGCGACGGCGCTGGGCGCGCTGGTGTTTTCGCTGCTGAAGGCCGCAATCTGGCGGCGTGTGGCGACGGGCAGATCAAGTTGTCCTTCGATCAGATCTTCTACGCGATTATAGCCGAAAAGCTTCGCGCCGGGCCCGTTGACCCAAAGCACGGTCGAGAGATCATGCGCCAGCACAAGCTGCGCATCGCCTCTGGCAAAGCCTTCGCGGACCGAATCCAGCGCGGCAATATCGATGAAGGGGTATGATCCTGACATACGGTCCTTACCTATTTTTTCGACCGCCCGCAGCGCTCCTTAACGTCTCGTTAATAAGCTTCTTGCAGTCGCGGGTCCATATTGCCCTTCGGTATGGGCTGTATTTTCTCTTTCATTAGTTAATGCGGGAAAGCCAATTTTACATGATCTGTGGTTTGTCGCGGCTGAACGCAACCATGCATAACAGAAAGTAACCGGGATTCTTCGCATTTTACGAAGACGTGATCCAAACGGGGATTTCTTGAAAAAAGAACGCTATAATCACTTGCAATATGGATCGATTCTCCGTATGTGACCCCCTGTCAGCGATGCGCAAGCATCAGCCTGCTGGCAAAAAGGTACGCGGTCGTAGCTCAGTTGGTTAGAGCGCAGGATTGTGGCTCCTGAGGTCGTTGGTTCAACTCCAACCGACCGTACCATAGCCTATAAGCCATCTAACTGAAATTATGTAGAAATAACGATAATTTGCGTTATTTGTCGGGGCTCGTTCGAGCTTTGGCGCACGAATTTGTAGCGCATATTATGCAACAAAATGCGATACAAGCTGTGCTATCATACCTTTATAGCTGGTGGGCTCTCGTGTTTCTCGCTGATAGGGACGCCCGTGCGCCAATTGTCCGCATAAGCCAAAAAATACACGATCTGGCCCAGGCGATGACAAAGCGCGCACACTTTATACTGCTGCCATTAAGTGACTAGAATTCAAAGGCCTCCTAATGAATGACCATTCCAAGGGGGGGCTTTATGAAGTGTTATCTTATTAATCTCGACAAGAGCCGGGATCGCCTCGAATTCATGGCGTCTCAGTTTGAGCGCCTCGGCGCACAATTCGAGCGTGTGGAAGCCGTAAATGGACGAGCCATGTCGCCGCTTGAACTGGCTTCCTTTACTCAAATAAGTAAAGAATGGCCCGCTCCTTTGTCGCCTGCCGAAATTGGCTGTTTTCTTTCTCATCGCAAATGCCTTGAAAAGATTGCTGCCGGCGAAGATGCCTATGCGGCAGTCTTTGAAGATGACATTCGATTGAGCCAGGGTTCCTCGCGGTTTTTGGCTTCAGATCACTGGATACCCAAGCAAGCGGATATCGTCAAAATCGACGCTTACGGACATGAGGTATTGATTTCCAACCCTGTTAAAAATGAAGGCCCGTATTCGATTTCCCGGCTGCGCTCGCGACACTTGCAGACGGGCGGATACGTTGTTTCGCGCGAAGCAGCTCGCAAGCTCCTTCCATTGATGGAAAAAGTCTCAGCGCCGGTAGACCATTTCTTGTTCGATCCCAATGATGGGCCATTCAACGATTTTGAAATTTATCAGATTTCCCCTGCAATTTGCCGCCAGTCGGGAATGGAAAGCACAATCGGTCAGAATCGGCGCCCCAAACAGCGCCCCTCTCTTTTGGGCTTGGTCTGGCGTGAAGCTAAAAGATTAGTTATGCGAACCCGTCGCAATCTAAAAGGTTTCATAGCCAACGTCACCAAAACAGGCCGGTGGGGGCCCATTCCATTTGATCGGGATATTGCGTAGTTCACCCGCAATTAGTCATAGCCAATTTTAACAATAGATGTTGACCCTGGCGAAGGCGCATCTTCTGCGTAATATGCTATCAATCTTCTGAACAGATTAGTTTTTCCGCCCCTGACATTGTTAGGGGCGTTTTGTTTTGTACTCTGACTGTCTCCAAGACGGTTTTAACTGCTCTTTAGAACGGGTTTTGGAGACACTTTATGGCCATTTCACCGTCTAACCATGGCACCCGCGTTACCCTGGTGGGTACCCTACTTTGATCTGTACGGTTTGCGGTGCGCATTCCAAGTGAAGTGAAAGTATAGGACGGAATTGCCATAGGACGTATGATCGCAAGAATTGCAGAGGTGTTATGGTAAGCATGTGGCACGAGGGTGACTGGATTAAATGCAAAGTCTGTGAAGCGGACGATGATCGCCAGTGCAGCCACTGTGAGAATGTCGGCTGGTTTCCAACACGGCGCTTCTGAGTGCAGCTTAAAGCGATCTACTCTGTCTAAGAGCCAACGTCAAAATGTCAGGAACGAGCGACACTTTACAGGGAGATTATGCATTCGGTGGTGTGGGAGCGTTGGTAGCGGAGGAGGGATTCGAACCCCCGACACAAGGATTATGATTCCTCTGCTCTAACCTACTGAGCTACTCCGCCACGCGTCGCTTTACAGAGACAAATTCATCATCGCCAATCGGCGTACAAATCGTTGTTCCTGCAAGGAATGGCGGCGGTATATGTGCGGAACGAGACCCTGTCAAGCGTTCTTCGCATAGGTTTCATCTTGTTTTCTATCATTTGCACCGATATGGAACTTGGCATCAGCAAAGGCTAAGTTTCATGGCACCTCGTATTGCGGTTTTGGGTTGCGGCTATTGGGGCGGCAATCACATTCGTACCCTGAAGAGTCTCGGCGCCCTTCAGGCAGTTTCAGACTCCAACGCGGAAAAAGCGGAACGATTCGCTTCCGAATTCAACGTTCCCAGCATTCCAGTCGAGGAACTCTTCATCCATCCGGATATTGATGGCATCGTGCTGGCGCTGCCGCCGCAGCTTCATGCGCAATATGCCATGGAAGCGGTGAAGAACGGCAAGGATGTTCTGGTTGAAAAGCCGATTGCGCTCGATATTCCCGTAGCGCTTGCCGAAGTTGAGGCCGCGCGCGAAAATGGCCGCGTGTTCATGGTCGGCCATGTGCTCCGCTTCCATCCGGCTTTTGAAAAGCTTCTCGACATGGTGCAAAGCGGCGAACTTGGCGATATCCGCTATGTGCATTCGCACCGCGTCGGGCTTGGCAAGTTTCATACCGAATTCGATGCGCTATGGGATCTCGCGCCGCACGATCTTTCGATGATCCTTGCCATCACCGGCGAGGAGCCGAACGTGGTGCGCGGCGAAGGCGTTGCTATTCTCGATCATCTGAACGATTTCGCGCATCTTCACATGGAATTTCCGAGCGGAATTCGCGGCCATCTTTTTGCTTCGCGTCTGAACGCTTATCGCGAACGTCGCCTCAGTGTCACCGGCACCAAGGGCATGGCTGTTTTCGACGATGGCGAAGCCTGGGAGCGGAAGCTTGCCCTTTACAGGCATGAGGTCTGGCGGGAAAACGACCGCTGGGCTTTCAAGTCCGCCGATCCGGTCTATATACAAACCGAAGAAGGTATGCCGCTGACGCGCGAATTGCAGCATTTCATGCATTGCATCGAAACGCGTGAAACGCCGCGAACCGACGGCAAGGAAGCGATCAGTGTCCTGCGCATTCTCACCGAAGGCACGGTGCGGCATCCGGCCTGAAGCAGCAGTGCGCAAGCAGCGTAAAATTGTGTAAAGCGGTGTTACAGCACTCGCAAAACTTTGAACGCTCCGGCCATGGCAGGGCGGGGCGCAAGCGAATAAATAGATGGCCGAGGATTCGCACCGGTTTTCGTGCGGGCCAGATATATTGGAGCCAACATGCAGTTCATTGATCTTGGAGCGCAGCGCGCGCGTATCGAAAATCGTCTCAATGCCGCCATTTCCAAGGTTGTTGCGGAAGGCCGTTATATTCTTGGGCCGGAAGTGGCTGAATTTGAAAAAAAGCTTGGCGAATATCTGGGTGTGGAGCATGTCATCGCCTGTGCCAATGGCACTGACGCCTTGCAGATGCCCCTGATGACACGCGGCATCGGGCCGGGCCATGCGGTTTTTGTTCCGTCCTTCACCTTTGCAGCGACCGCTGAGGTTGTTGCGCTCGTCGGTGCAGAGCCGGTATTCGTTGATGTCGATCCAGATAGCTACAACATGAATGTCGAGCAGCTCGAAGCTGCCATTGCCGCCACCATCAAGGAAGGTCGTCTGGAGCCGAAGGCGATCATTCCGGTCGATCTTTTTGGCCTTGCCGCCTCTTACAATCGCATCACCGCCATTGCCGAGCGCGAAGGCCTGTTCATCATCGAGGATGCGGCCCAGTCCATCGGCGGCAAGCGCGACAATGTCATGTGCGGCGCTTTCGGCCATGTGGGCGCAACCAGCTTCTATCCCGCCAAGCCGCTTGGCTGCTACGGTGACGGTGGCGCCATGTTCACCAATGATGCAGAATTGGCAGATATACTGCGCTCCGTGCTGTTCCACGGCAAGGGCGAGACGCAGTATGACAATGTCCGCATCGGCATCAATTCTCGCCTGGATACGATACAGGCGGCTGTTCTTCTGGAAAAGCTTGCCATTCTCGAAGATGAGATGGAAGCCCGCGACCGCATTGCAAGGCGCTATAATGAGGCGCTGAAGGATGTGGTGAAGGTGCCGGAACTTCCAGCCGGCAACCGCTCGGCCTGGGCGCAATATTCTATCGAAAGCGAGAACCGCGACGGCTTGAAGGCACAACTTCAGGCAGAAGGTATTCCGTCCGTCATCTATTATGTGAAGCCTCTGCACTTGCAGACGGCCTATAAGCACTATTCCGTTGCCCCCGGTGGCCTGCCGGTTTCGGAAAGCCTGCCATCACGCATTCTGAGCCTGCCGATGCATCCTTACCTTTCGGAAGCTGACCAGGACAAGATTATCGGCGTGATCCGTGGCTTCCACGGCAAGAAGGCCTGAATTGGCTGAATTATATGAAGTGATCAAAACCCGGCGAAAGCCGGGTTTTGTTTATGCTCGCAAATTCAGTTGCCAGGATGCACTCAGCCGATCATGGCGCGGCGCTGGTTGGCCGCGCGTTCCATGACTTCCCGCGGCGCCTTGACGCCATCGCGCTCTTCCAGTGCTTCGGCCTTGGAAAGTTCGGTTTCGGCAACCGTCAGTTCCGCTTCCGCCGCTTCCTTCTGTGACATCAGATCGCGAATCGATACGAAAAGATTGTCGCGCCGCTGACGTGCAGCCTTGGCGAAGGTCGGGTAGGCAAAATGATTGATGTCGGTGATGCCGGCCTTTTTCTCTTCCGACAGAATCTGTGCGTCAAGTTCTCCAGCCATACGCTCGAATTCGCCGATCATGAGGTCAAGTTGCCCCAATTGGCGGCGCTTTTCTTTCACCTGAAACAGTTTCAGCCTGACGAGGCTTTCACGTGGCTTCATACGCAATACTCCTTGAACACCAACCCAGCTCCATGTGTTGGGGCTTTCCCCCCGGCTCGTTAACCAGTGTGAATGGGCAAAAACACGCCCAATTCACCCCCAAATCTCCTCGCGATTCCAGTGTCCCCAAAGGGAGGGCGTCGCGGCCGTTATTCGCAATGGCCTCAATAAGCGAAACAAAAAGTTAAGAATTCGCTCGTTTGGTAACCATTCCTTTACCGGCGGAGTTAATCATATGCGTTAGGACTTAAGGCTCGGTAAACCAGGTGTGGTTTTTTGGGCAACAGGCGAAAAGATAGAGTCGGATGAATCGCTTGCGGAAGAGTCTTAAAGCGATGCATTAGAGTCAGGAGAATAGGAATATTCTGTTGATTCAATCGTGTATGAGATTTTTCTAAACGGAACATAATTATGCTTGCCAACCAGAATCATATTTTGTTAACCATTTGCTGGCACCTTCATACAAAGGCAACGATAGTTCCGTGTGCTGCCGTGAGGGACATCTGGTCGGCTGCGGAAAGGGGATAAAAGATGCGCGTCCTTTTGATTGAAGACGACAGTGCTATCGCACAGAGCATTGAGTTGATGCTCAAGTCCGAGAGTTTTAATGTCTATACGACCGATCTGGGCGAAGAAGGCATCGATCTCGGCAAGCTTTACGACTACGACATCATTCTGCTGGATCTCAATCTGCCGGATATGTCTGGTTATGAAGTTCTTCGCACCTTGCGTCTGTCCAAGGTGAAGACGCCGATCCTTATCCTTTCCGGCATGGCCGGCATCGAGGACAAGGTTCGCGGTCTTGGCTTTGGCGCCGACGATTATATGACCAAGCCGTTCCATAAGGACGAGCTGATTGCCCGTATCCATGCGATCGTCCGCCGCTCCAAGGGGCATGCCCAGTCGGTCATCACGACGGGCGACCTGGTGGTCAATCTGGATGCCAAGACGGTGGAAGTCGCAGGCCAGCGCGTTCATCTGACCGGCAAGGAATACCAGATGCTTGAGCTGCTTTCGCTGCGCAAGGGCACGACGCTCACCAAGGAAATGTTCCTGAACCATCTTTATGGTGGCATGGATGAGCCGGAATTGAAGATCATCGACGTCTTCATCTGCAAGCTGCGCAAGAAGCTCGACGCCGTTTCCGGCAATCAGAGCTATATCGAAACCGTCTGGGGGCGTGGTTATGTGCTGCGCGAGCCGGATGCCGAGATGCGCGAAAGCGCCTGATTCGGGCTGCATGGTCTGAATTGTAAAAAGCTCCGCTTCGGCGGAGCTTTTGCTTTTCAATCACCTGTCTGATGGTCAAAAAAAGCGCCGGGTGGACCGGCGCTTTTTCAATTCATTCCGCGGAAAAGACGATATCTTCGGCGGTTGCATGAATGGAGATTTTCATGCCCGCCTCTTCGGCCAGAAGCAGCGTGTAGTAGGGCTGTACGGAATGGGCGTCGATGGGCTCTTCCGGTGCTGCGCCGGAATGAAGCTCCAGGAATTTCGGCGGCACGCGTAGCATCCGGCCTTTGACCGTGATGACAAAACGCGGATCGGTATCGCCGCCTTCGAGACGCACCGCCAGAGAACCGCCGCGCGGAATGGCGCCATTGCCGATGAGGAGCATATTCAAAAGGAGTTTCACCTTGTTCTTGGGCAGAAGCACGCGCGCGCCTTCCCAGGTGAATTCCGGCTTTTCGTTCCTGAAATATTCAGTGGCGACGTTCTGGGCATCGCCGGTGTCTATCTGCACGCCTGCCGAGCCTGCCGCACCAAAGGCGATGCGGGCGAACTGAAGCCGGGCGGAGGCGTTGCGCGCGCTCGATTTGATGAGCGCCATCGCGTCTTCATCGGCGCTACCTTCTTCCAGCAATTCCAGACCATTATTGATCGCACCGACCGGTGAGATGATGTCGTGGCAGATCCTGCTGCACAAAAGTGCACCAAGATCGAGAGCTGAAAGGGTAACGGGCAAGGACATGGCGCTTTCTCCGGGAACGCAGATCAGCCCGGACCGCCTGGCTCGTCAGACGATGGGCCGCTATCGGTTAACGAAACAGCCTGCGAACGGGGTGTTTGCGGGCTGCATGAAGGCGGGCGAATCGCCCAGAATATCGAGTTAACTGGATACACGCCCCGCTGGGGCGCCGCAACAAAGCTTCTTTTGCGGGGCAGCGTGGCGGCGTGTTCAAATGGCTGTGAGAACCGCCATTTTGAGCGCGAAATCACCTTGAAATCACGCGCCTTCGTAAAGCCAATTTCAGAACTTAAAGGTTTGGACAATAAATTCGGGTCTAAAATGACACGATTCGACAAAACGCCCGGAAGAGGCGACGTCAGGCTTTTGACAGGGCCGTCAGACAGAGAAGCGTGTAGCCAAAAGGAAATATAAATGGCCATACCATCCCTGTCGCAAATCAGGTTCCGCAATGCGGCGTGCTTCGTCGCGTTTTTTGCGGCTCTGTTTGTCTCCTTCATCGCTCTGCCTCGCGAGGCCAGAGCAGAGAATACATACACCGCCGAGGAAGTCGTGGAATCCGGTCACAGGTTCTTCGGTTCGACTTCGGGCGGCATTGCAAGTGCGGTCGAGAAGGCATTTCAGAGTTTCGGCCTGCCAAACGGCTATATTCTGGGCGAAGAGGGTTCAGGTGCCTTCATCGGCGGCCTGACCTATGGTGAAGGCACGCTCTATACCAAGAATGCCGGCGACCATAAGACATTCTGGCAAGGCCCTTCGCTGGGCTGGGATTTTGGCGGCCAGGGTTCGCGTGTCATGATGCTGGTCTATAATCTCGATGATATCCAGCACCTTTATGGGCGCTATGCTGGTGTTGCCGGTTCGGCCTATGTGATCGCCGGTGTCGGCTTCAATGTGCTGAAACGGGAAAATATCGTGCTCGTTCCAATCCGTACCGGCATTGGCGCGCGGCTCGGCGTGAATATTGGCTATCTGAAGCTTTCAGCAGCGCCGACCTGGAACCCGTTCTAACGCATATCTCCCAAAAGCGATAACCGGTTTTCGGAAAAGATGCGCGTCAAAACAAAGGATTAGAGCGCCGATCTGATTCAATCAGATCGAAACGCGCTCTAAGCTGTAGCGAACGGAGTTGCGCATTCTTAGCCTTTCCGGCGCAAATTGTTCTGCTGGAAAGGCGGAACTTTGCGCATTATGAATATCGAATAGATCTTGTCTGCAACCGCCCGGGCCTGTTGAAATCGTGATTCAATCCGCTCTCTTTTTGATGCTTGGCGTTCTCGTGGCGGTTTTCGTCGTGGTTCTGCTTGGTCCTTCCGTATGGCGGCGCGCCTTCTTTCTGGCGCGGCGTCAGGTGCAGGCCGAACTGCCGATAACCTTAGCTGAAATCCGTGCCGACCGAGACGGCCTTCGCGCCGAGCACGCTGTCGCCGTGAGCAAGCTTGAACAATTGCTGAAGCTGGAACGCGGCAAGACGGCGGAACAAAAAGTGACATTGGCGCGCCAGCAGGATGAGCTGAAACGCATTCCCCTTCTTGAACAAAACATTGCCAGGCTTGAAAAGCGGCTTGGTGAGGAGGAAAAGGGAGCCGCTGAAGCCCGGCAGGCGCGCGATACGGCGCTTGAAAAAGCGGAAATTCTCCAGGCCGAACTGGAGCGGGTGCAGGGCCATTATGTTGCACTTGAGAGCCTTGCGGATACGCTGCGCATCGAAATAAGCGCGCATGAGGCCGAGATTAGTCGTTTAATGAGCGAGATTACCGAAATGCGCCATGACCGAAAGGATGCAACTGCCCGCTATAACGAGCTTTCAACGCAGTTGACGGCGGCGCAGACGAAACTGAAAAGCGAGACGCGCCGCAATGGTGAATTGCAGCAGAAGCTGGAAAAGCTGATTTCCGAACTTTCCGATGCGCAGGAAAAACTGGAGCGGCAAAATCGTCATGGCGATGGCGCGCTCATGAGTGCCGATCAGATTGAGATTGCGCGCCAAAATGCTGCGCTGCGTGAGGAAATGGCCACCCTTGCCGCCCGCATGGTTGCCATTACGGCCGAAAGGGAAGGACCCGATTCACCGATCCATAAGCTGCTCAAGGGAACGGCCCTGACGGAAAAGGGCAAAGGCAAAAAGAATAAAGCGCCCAAAAGCCTCGCAACCCGCATCCGCGACATGCAATAGAGCATTTTCGCGCCAAAAGTGTGAAACGGTTTTGGCGCGAAAATGCTCTAGCTTCCCAGAACATCCGACCAGTCGGGATTGCGCGAAGCCTGTGCCTGCATGAGCTGCAACGCGGAATGATTTTCCAACCGCTACGGCGTGCATCCAGAACCGCATTTTTTGCAAGTGCCTGCGCCACGCCTTTGCCGCGCATGGAATCCGGCACGAAAGTATGGTCGATGGAGATGAGGGAAGGGCCAAGTTTCGTATAGGTCATCTCGGCTTCGCTGCCTTCAAACGTGGCCACGTAGCGCCCGCCATCGGAACTGTCTTCCTTGCGAATTTCGATATTCCCGCTCATGCCATCCTCCTGAATAAAGCGCTATTTCAATTCATAGCATAAGCAGACAATGTGCAAACAAAAACCGGCCCCGAGGGGCCGGTTTTCAATTTTCCAAAGCGCGCCGCGGTCAATAAGGGTTGGCGGCGATCCCCAAGAGCGGGATATGCTTTATCTGTCTTGTCTTATTATCCCTGCAAAACCGGCCTGCACTTGAAATAGTCTAGTGCCGATATTGCTGGATTCTGGTGGTCCTCAGGCCGGCGAGACCATGCTCATCGATTGAGGATTGCCAGGAAAGGAATTCCTCCACCGTCAATGTATAACGCTGGCATGCCTCCTCAAGGCTGAGAAGCCCGCCCCGCACTGCGGCGACGACTTCAGCCTTGCGGCGAATGACCCAGCGCCTTGTATTGGCGGGGGGGAGGTCCGCGATGGTCAGCGGGCTGCCATCAGGACCGATAACATATTTTATACGCGGTCTTACCAGATCGGTCATTGTACTCTCTACACAACACTCAAGGACCTAATCGAGTAGGAGACTAGCGCGACAGCTTTAAAAATTACCTAAGCTGCTGGTAACGCTCTGGTAACACTTGGAAAAATATTGGCTTTTTGGGATATAAAAATGGCCCGTTCGTTCATCGCCGACAATGTTTTCAACGAAGTGCGGGCCGGTTGTCGCAATCTGGACATTGATTGTTTTGCGACACTTGGCAAATTGCCGCAGTTTGCCCTATATAGGGCGCAAAAATTGAAATTTTGAGAAGCAGGGCTCTTATGCCCGGAAGCTGGAATCAATCATGAGCCTGAACAGCCTCGATCTGCCGGGAAAGCCGGAAGACACGCGCGTTGTCGTTGCCATGTCGGGTGGCGTCGATTCATCAGTTGTGGCGGGGATCCTCAAACGTGAAGGTTATGACGTCGTTGGCGTGACGCTACAGCTTTATGACCATGGCGCAGCCGTTCACCGCGCCGGTTCCTGCTGTGCAGGACAGGATATTGAAGACGCCCGCCGCGTTTCCGAGAGCCTCGGCATTCCCCATTATGTGCTGGATTACGAAGCGCGTTTTCGTGAAGCCGTTATCGATCCCTTTGCCAACTCCTATGTGAGTGGCGAAACGCCGATTCCATGTGTTTCCTGCAACCAGACCGTCAAGTTTGCCGATCTTTTGCAGACAGCGCGCGATCTTGGCGCTGATGCACTGGCAACCGGACATTATATCCGCAGCCGTGCCAATGGCGCCCATCGTGCGCTTTACCGCCCGGTGGATACCGACCGGGACCAGAGCTATTTCCTTTTTGCCACGACGCAGGAGCAGATCGATTATCTGCGCTTCCCGCTTGGCCATCTGCCGAAGGCGCAGGTGCGTGAAATCGCCGAGGAACTGGGCCTGACTGTCGCCAAGAAGCAGGATAGCCAGGATATCTGCTTTGTGCCGCAGGGCAAATATTCCGACATTATTTCCAGATTGAAGCCGGAAGCTGCCAATCCGGGCGATATCGTGCATATTGATGGGCGCACCCTCGGGCGCCACGATGGTATCGTACATTATACCGTCGGCCAGCGTCGCGGCATTGGCGTCGCCACGGGCGAAGCTCTTTACGTCGTGCATCTGGATGCGGCCAATGCGCGTGTCATCGTTGGCCCGCGCGAGGCGCTTGAGACGCACAAGGTTTTCCTGCGTGATGTCAATTGGCTGGGTGACACCCCGATCGCCGATCTGCCGAAAAGCGGAATGGAAGTTTTCGCCAAGGTTCGCTCGACGCGCCCGCCGCGCCCGGCTGTGCTGCGCCATGCAGATGGGCAGACGTGGGTGGAGCTGGTCGATGGCGAAAGCGGCATCGCGCCCGGACAGGCCTGTGTGCTCTATTCCGATGACAGCAATGCCGCCTGCGTGTTCGGCGGCGGCTTTATCGGACGCTCCGAGCGTGAGCCGCAGGCGGAAGAAATGCTGCGCCGCCTGATGGCAAATGCTGACAAGGCTTCCGCAGCCTGACTTGGTAAAGGCGAGTTTTCAAACCAAAAAACCTCCGGCATGAACCGGAGGTTTTTTGGTTTGAAAATGTTCTAAAGCGGTTCCTGTTTTAACACAATCGCCGGAACCGCTCTAACTATTTGTTTTGCCGCATTATCCCACGTATCGAAGCGGGACCATAAATCAGCCCGGTGGACTGATTTCCCCGCGTAGGCGTTTCACACTTTTGGCTCGAAAATGCTCTAGGAAAACTTGCTGAAACGAGACAAGGCAATGCCGGATGCGGTTGCGACATTGAGGCTGTCGAATGTCTTCGACATGGGAATTCGCGCAGTTTCCAGCCTTTCCAGAAGGCGGGAAGGCAATCCTTCACCCTCGGTGCCAAGAAGAAGAGCCTGCCGTTCGCAAATGGTGGCTTCATAGATACTGCGCGGTGCGGATGGGGTGAGGGCCAGAAGATTGAACCCGGCCTCTGCAAGAGCGGCGTTGATGTCGTCAATCGTGCCGCCGTGAAAATAAGGAACCTTGAGCGCCGCGCCGACCGAGACGCGGATTGCCTTGCGATAAAGCGGATCGCAACAGGTCTCGTCCATCAATACGCAATCGGCCTCAAAAGCGGCAGCATTGCGGAAGATCGAGCCGACATTATCGTGGTTGGAAATTCCGCACAAAACCACCACCAAAGATTTTTGGGGCAGGGCGGCCAGCATATCCCGAAGGTCAGGCTGTGATTTTCGGCGGCCAACGGCCAAAATGCCGCGATGAACATGAAAGCCCGCGACCGCATCCATGATTGCTTGCGGCACTGAATAAACAGGCACGCCCGGCGGCAACTGCCTTAGCTGTTCGGTCAATCCTCCCAGCCGGTTTTCCAGTACGAGCAGGGATTCCGTTTCAAAACGTGCGGAAGAGGAAAAAAGCACGTTCAAAACCACTTTACCTTCAGCGATAAAACGCTGTTGACGCCCCACAAGATCCTTTTCGCGGATGTCGCGATATGGAGCGAGGCGAATGTCGTCCGCGTCATCGATTACAAAGACGCAGTCGTGCGATCTGGTATCTATATCCTGCATCGCACGGCTGCGGCCTCATGGGATGTGGTTTATTGGTGCGCCACCGCCATCATTTCACGCCGGCGTGGTGTGGGACTCATATAGAGGCCGGAGAGCGTCGACAACATCAATTCGATGTGTGGCGAAGAAACCATATAATAGATGGTCTGAGCATCGCGCCGCGTCGAGACGAGATCGAGAGCCCGCAGCTTGGCCAGATGTTGTGAAAGTGCAGACTGGCTGAGATCAATAGCTTTTGCCAGCGCGCCCACTGACATTTCATTATGAAGTAGCTTGCAGAGAATCAGAAGCCTTTTATTGTTAGCAAGCGCTGAGAGAAAATCTGCAGCCTGATCTGCGTTTTCTACTAAATCATAAAAAGTAACTTTGTTAGTCATTTGCCGTCATACCCCCGTAAGACTGCATGAAGTTAAAAATACACCCAAGTTTTTCTGTTTGAGCCCGTTAAAATTAATACTATATATTGGGTTTGAGAAGCCCTTGCTTATATTCAAAACGGCACAAAAACCACAAATTTGTCCCAAAAAAATGCGTTTTTGTTTCAGGGGGCTTTATTTGCGTCAGGGGGCAATGTTTGAACGACCGTTTCGATAGAATCGCAGCTTGATGCAAACGTTAGCCTGGCCACCCGATCGCCATTGACGAAATCCATGCCATCCTAGTCTAAACCTATCATTTTTCAAGTCTTTTTCAATTTTCTCATATTGCCTTCCGCGTCTTCGGCAAGGCGTGCGATTTTGCCAATGCAGTTCTTATTATAAGCGTGGTTCTTATGATAGTCGCCGAGAGCGGATTGTTCTCCATCCGTGATATCGGCACTCGTTTGCGACCTGCTCAGGCGATCATCCGTATTGAATTTAAAGCCCTGCCGAAGCCGCCATTCAAGCTCGCACTTTCTACAGCGAGATGGAAAAGGCAAAAGTTTCCGAGATCTACATAAAGTGCGACCTTGGAATTATGGTCGAGATAGCGGCGGCGAATACGAGGGGAGCCTTGTGGATTCCGGTCCATTGCAATTGTTTCGCAGTGAATCGTGTTGCGAGGGCATCCCCTTGCCGAGTTTTTCCTCTCGCAAGGTCCCATCCGGACACTGCAATAAGGCCCGCAACAAGATATGAAAGGCGTATAAGGCCATATCATGCTTATGTGAAGATTATTATAAATTGATGGCCCTTAGCGCAATTTTCCACCATTCCCAAAAAAATAGGAAAAAAATCTAACAATTTTGGCTAAATTCAGTTGAGAATGTGAAGCTGTTCTAAAAATTACGCTTGCAAAGTGACCTCCCACACGTTTCGATAAGCCAGGCTGCGGGCAATGGGGTGCGCGCGGCAGGCATTTCCGTGGAGGCGAACAATAATGAAATTTTATCAGAAACTCCTGGCGGCAACGGCGCTAGTTGCTCTTATGAGCGGTGCAGCTTCGGCGAAAACCTTCGTGTATTGCTCGCCGGCTTCGCCTGAAGGCTTCGATCCGGCAGCCTATACGGGCGGTGATACGTTCGATGCTTCGGCGCATCCGGTTTACAACCGCCTTGCCGAATTTGAAAACGGAACGACGAAAGTTGTGCCGGGTCTGGCAGAAAGCTGGGATGTCAGCGACGATGGTCTGGAATATACCTTCCATCTGCGCAAGGGCGTCAAGTTCCATTCGAGCGACCATTTCACGCCGACCCGCGATTTCAACGCGGATGACGTGATCTTCTCGTTTGATCGCATGCGCAACAAGGATAATCCGTGGTACCAGTACACCGCTGGCATCACCTATGAATATTTTGACAGCATGGAGATGGGCACGCTCATCAAGGATCTTGTCAAGGTTGATGATTATACCGTCAAGTTCGTGCTGAACCGTCCGGAAGCGCCTCTCCTCGCCAATATCTCGATGCCTTTCGCCTCGATTATTTCCAAGGAATATACGGACAAGCTGGCCGCCGATGGCAAGAAGGACGATCTGAATCAGTACCCGGTCGGTACGGGTCCGTTCCAGTTCGTTGCTTATCAGAAGGACGCTGTCGTTCGCTTCAAGGCAAATGACGACTATTGGGGCGGACGCCCGAAGATCGACGATCTGGTCTTCGCGATCACGACCGATCCTGCTGTTCGCGCGCAGAAGCTCAAGGCCGGCGAATGCCAGCTTATGTCCTATCCGGCTCCGGCGGATACCAAGGGCCTTCAGGCTGATCCCAACCTCAAGGTTGACGAACAGGCTGGCCTGAACGTGGCATATCTTGCCTATAATACGCTGAAGGCGCCGTTCGATAAGCCGGAAGTGCGCAAGGCGCTCAACCAGGCCATCAACAAGAAGGCTATCATTGACGCTGTGTTCCAGGGGCAGGGTCAGGTCGCCAAAAACCCGATCCCGCCGACGATGTAGAGCTACAACGAAGAGGTCGTGGACGATAAGTACGATCCTGAAGCTGCAAAGAAGGCGCTTGAAGCTGCTGGCGTGAAAGATCTTTCGATGAAGATCTGGGCCATGCCTGTCAGCCGCCCCTATATGCCGAATGCGCGCCGTACGGCCGAACTCATGCAGGCTGATCTGGCGAAGGTCGGCGTCAAGGCTGACATCGTCTCGATGGAATGGGGTAAATATCTCAAGAAGTCGTCTGAAAAGGATCGTGACGGCGCTGTGATCATGGGATGGACCGGCGACAATGGCGATCCGGACAACTTCCTGGGGACGCTCCTCGGCTGCGCTGGCCTTGGCAACAACAACCGCGCCCAGTGGTGCTACAAGCCGTTTGAGGACCTGATCCAGAAAGCCAAGACCTCGACCAGCCAGGAAGAGCGCACCAAGCTTTACGAAGAAGCACAGGCGGTCTTCAAGGAGCAGGCTCCTTGGGATACAATTGCGCATTCGACGGTCTTCGTGCCGATGTCGGCTAAGGTCACGGGCTTCAAGCAGAGCCCGCTCGGCGATTATCGCTTTGAAGAAGTCGATATTTCTGAGTAAGACCTGACAACGCGAGTGTGGTGGATTGGGGGTTCCTGTACTTTGCGTGACTGCACGCTCAGGAACCTCACATCCGTAGGCCATACCCGATTCAACTGGTTACTGATTTGGCTTTGAAACCGGAATTCGTTCATGTCTCCTTTCAGGAGGCATACGGGTTTCGGTTTCATCAAATCCGTGGCCGGGTGTGGGGAACCCTCTGCGCCCGGTCGGATTTTTTTATGTTCCGTTTCATATTAAACAAACTTGTCTATCTGGTTCCGACCTTCATAGGCATTACAATTGTGGCTTTCGCTTTCGTGCGGGTCCTGCCCGGCGATCCCGTGCTGCTGATGGCCGGCGAACGGGGTGTGAGTCCTGAACGCCATGCTGAACTCATGGCGCAGCTCGGATTTGATCGTCCGATCTGGGAGCAATATCTCCTTTATGTCTGGAACTTGCTGCACGGCGATTTCGGTCAGTCTCTGGTGACGAAAAAGCCTGTCCTAGTGGAATTTTTCGCGCTTTTTCCTGCAACCGTCGAGTTGTCCATCTGCGCGATTATCCTGGCTGTCCTCATTGGCATTCCTGCCGGCGTCATCGCTGCCGTCAAGCGCGGCTCCTGGTTCGATCAGGGGCTTATGGGCATTTCACTGGTCGGTTATTCGATGCCGATTTTCTGGTGGGCGCTGCTTCTCATCATCTTCTTCTCCGGTGTTTTGCAGTGGACCCCCGTTTCGGGCCGCATTTCGCTTCTCTATTATTTCACTCCCGTTTCGGGCTTCATGCTGATCGACAGCCTGCTTTCGGGCCAGAAGGGCGCTTTCCTGTCGGCTGCTTCGCATCTCATCTTGCCGACCATCGTGCTTGCGACCATTCCGCTTGCGGTGATTGCGCGCCAGACCCGTTCGGCGATGCTGGAAGTTCTGGGCGAAGATTATGTGCGTACTGCGCGCGCCAAGGGCCTTCCCATACGCCGCATTGTCGGTCTTCATGCGCTGCGCAATGCGATGATCCCGGTCATCACGACAATCGGCCTGCAGGTCGGCGTGTTGATGGCGGGCGCAATCCTGACCGAAACAATTTTCTCATGGCCCGGTATCGGTAAATGGATGCTCGATTCCATTTCGCGCCGCGATTATCCGGTCGTTCAGAGCGGGCTTCTGCTGATCGCCTTCATCATTATGGTTGTGAATCTGGTCGTGGACCTGCTTTACGGCCTCATCAACCCGCGTATCCGGCACAAGTGAGGGGAATATGACACACTCAACTATTCAGCCGGAAGCCGTGAAGGACGTAGGCACGCTTCGTGCATTGCGGGACTTCTGGTTTTATTTCAGCGTCAATCGCGGTGCTGTTATCGGCCTCGTTGTTTTTACGGCGCTGGTTCTTGTTGCAATCTTAGCGCCGGTTCTTGCCCCGCATAACCCGTCGGAACAGTTCCGCGATTTCATGCTCGTGCCGCCCTTCTGGGAAGAGGGCGGTTCAACCCAGTTCCTCCTTGGAACGGATGCGGTCGGCCGCGATATTCTTTCGCGCCTGATCTATGGCGCGCAATATTCGCTGCTCGTTGGCTTCGTTATCGTCATCATCTCCATGAGCCTCGGCATCGCCATCGGCGTGTTTTCCGGCTATATGGGCGGTGGCGTCGATACGGTCGCCATGCGCATCATGGACGTCATGCTGGCATTCCCGTCGCTTTTGCTGGCGCTGGTTCTCGTCGCCATTCTCGGGCCGGGGCTGATTAATGCGGTTCTGGCGATCACTCTGGTTCTGCTGCCGCATTTTTCGCGCCTTACCCGCGCGGCCGTCATGGCGGAAAAGGAACGTGAATATGCAACGGCGGCCAAGCTTGCCGGTGCAGGCAAGTTGCGCCTGATGTTCAAGACCATCCTGCCAAACTGCCTTGCGCCGCTGGTGGTGCAGGCCACGATGTCGTTTTCCAATGCCATCCTCGACGTTGCGGCACTTGGCTTTCTTGGCATGGGGGCCCAACCGCCAACGCCTGAATGGGGCACGATGCTTGCCGAAGCACGCGAGTTCATCATGCGCGCCTGGTGGGTCGTCACGTTCCCCGGCCTTGCGATCCTCATCACTGTTCTCGCCATCAATCTGATCGGCGACGGTCTGCGCGATGCGCTTGATCCGAAGCTAAAGCGGAGTTGATCGAAGTGCTACTCGATATTAAAAATCTCACGGTTTCCTTCGATACATCCACTGGCCCGTTCAAGGCGGTGGACGGGATCGACATCACCGTTAACAAGGGTGAAGTGCTGGCCATCGTCGGCGAATCCGGTTCGGGCAAGTCCGTCGGAATGCTGGCGGTTATGGGTCTTTTGCCAAAGACTGCGACCGTAACCGCCGATGTGATGATGTTCGACGGCATGGACCTGCGCACCCTGTCCGACAGTCAGCGCCGCAAGATCATCGGCCGCGATATTTCGATGATCTTTCAGGAGCCCGTAGCAAGCCTCAATCCGTGTTTCACGGTCGGCTATCAGCTTGAGGAAGTCCTGAAGCAGCATATGGGTATGGGGGCTTCTGCAAGCCGTGCCCGCGCTATCGAGCTTCTGGAACTGGTCGGTATCCGTGATGCGGCGGAGCGTCTGAAAAGCTTCCCGCACCAGATGTCGGGCGGCCAGTGCCAGCGCGTGATGATCGCGATTGCGATTGCCTGTAATCCGAAGCTCCTGATTGCCGACGAACCCACGACCGCACTCGATGTGACGATCCAGAAGCAGATTCTCGATCTCCTGATGCGGCTTCAGGTGGAGCACGGCATGGGCCTCATCATGATTACCCATGATATGGGTGTGGTGGCTGAAACGGAAGACCGGGTTATCGTGCAATACAAGGGCCACAAGATGGAAGATGCCGACGTGCTGTCGCTGTTTTCCGCGCCCAAGCACCCTTACACCCGTGCGCTGCTCTCGGCCCTGCCGGAAAATGCGACTGGTAATCGTCTTCCGACGGTTTCTGATTTTGTCTTTGAGAATATCAGTGCAGGAGAAGCGCGATGAGCGAGATCGTTCTCGAGGCGCGCGACATCAAGCGCGATTATCATGTTGGCGGCGGCCTGTTCGGCAAGCCGAAAGTTGTTCATGCCGTCAAGGGGGTGAGTTTCAAGGTCGAAAAAGGCAAAACGCTGGCGATTGTCGGTGAATCGGGCTGTGGCAAGTCCACTCTGGCGCGCATTCTCACCATGATCGATCCGCAGACTTCCGGCGAGTTGAAGATCGGCGGCAAGGATGTGAACATCGCCCGCGATGGCCTGCTGCCGGAAATGCGCCAGAAGGTGCAGATCGTGTTCCAGAACCCCTATGGCTCGCTCAATCCGCGCCAGAAGATCGGGGATGTTCTGGCCGAGCCGCTGCTGCTCAACACCAATATGTCGGCAGACGAGCGCCGCTCCAAAGCCATGCAGATGCTTTTGAAGGTCGGCCTTGAGCGCGAACACTTCAACCGCTACCCGCATATGTTTTCCGGTGGTCAGCGCCAGCGTATTGCCATTGCGCGCGCGCTGATGCTCAACCCGAAGCTGCTCATCCTCGATGAGCCGGTTTCCGCGCTCGACCTGTCCGTTCAGGCACAGGTGCTCAATCTCCTGTCCGACCTGCAGGAAGAGTTTGGCCTCACCTATGTCTTCATCAGCCATGACCTCTCGGTTGTGCGCTATATCGCAGATGATGTGATGGTGATGTATTTCGGCGAGGTGGTTGAATATGGTTCGCGTGACGATGTGTTCAACAATCCGCAGCATGACTATACAAAGAAGCTTTTTGCTGCGACGCCGCGTGCAGATGTCAATGCTATTCGCGCGCGCGTTGAAGCACGTGCTGCAGCAAGACAGGCAGTCCTTAGCTGATTTCTATGTGTAAAGTCTGAAAAACAAGAGCCGCATATTCTCATGTGCGGCTTTTTCGCGAGAAGCTTGTTGTAAGCTTCTAATATTTGAAGTATAAGGAAATGTTGCGATATTAAGTATATCGGTATAAGTATGTATTTTTATTTAATCGTTTCTATTGTTATATTCGCGTTGTCGGCAATTTTTTGGGTGGAAAATGTGCTTGTATGTCCTGTGTTTTGATACGCATCTTGCTCCATAACCCACTTACACTTTTCGGGATCATGCTTTAGTTCATGTTCCGCGCTGCTGATGCCAGGCGAGGGCGCGCACGATATCATCGGCTGCAATCTTGCCGACGATGGCACCGTTTTCAATGATACCGACATCGCCACCGCTATCCGCCACCGCAGTCATCAAATCCCGCACCAGCGTTTCGCGCCTGGCCGTTGCAGCAAAAGGACGTGGCGCTGCATTGCGGTCGAAAGGCACCATTATGTCAGCGGCCCGAAGCACGCCGAGCGGGTTCATATGGGCAACGAAGTCGGCAACATATTCATTGGCAGGGTGCAGGAGAATCTCCTGCGGCGTCCCGCATTGAACGATGCGCCCGCCTTCCATGATGGCGATGCGATTGCCAATCTTCATTGCTTCATCAAGGTCATGGCTGACGAAAACGATGGTTTTTCTCAGGCGTGACTGGAAGGCCAGCAATTCGTCCTGCAGGCGGGTACGAATCAGCGGGTCGAGGGCGGAGAACGGTTCGTCCATCAGGAGAATGGGCGCGCCGGTTGCAAAGGCGCGGGCAAGCCCGACGCGTTGCTGCATCCCGCCGGAAAGCTCACCCACCTTGCGGGTGGCCCAATCCTGCAAGCCGACGAGTTCAAGCTGCTGGCGCGCCTTGTCCAGCCGTTCTTCCTTGCCCATACCGGAGATTTCCAGCCCGAAGGCAACATTTTCCTCGACGCTACGCCATGGCAGCAGACCAAACTGTTGGAACACCATGGAGACAAGCTCGGTGCGCAGACGGCGCAGTGTTGCGCGGTCAGCTTTTCCCACATCGATGCTGCGCTCGCCATCGTGAACCAGTGCACGCCCGCGCGAGATGGGGTTGAGACGATTGATTGCACGCAGAAGTGTGGATTTTCCGGAGCCGGATAGGCCCATCAGGACGAGGATTTCGCCTTCCTCGATATCGAGCGTACAATTATGGACGCCGAGCACAAGGCCGGTTTCGGTCTGGATCCTGGAGCGTGTTTCGCCGCGGTCGGCCAGATGAAGCGCCTCATCGACATTTTTGCCGAAGATGATGCAAACGTCTTCAAGTGCGATAATCGTCATCCGCGCCTCCTGGTGCGCATCCCGAAAAATGTGAGCGGGTTTTTGAGCAAGATGCGCGTAAAAACAAATGGATAGAGCCTGTCCAATGATTTAATCAAAACATGTCGCCAGGTCTCTTCGTCTGGGCATGATCGTGTCGGAAAACCGGTTTCTGCTTTTCGGGATCATGCTATTTCTCACGTCCGGCGCGGAAGATACGGTCGAGCACGATGGCGACCACGACGATGATGAAACCTGCTTCAAAACCCAGCGAAATATTGACGGAGTTAAGGCCGCGAACCACAGGCACGCCGAGGCCATCGGCACCGACAAGGGCTGCAATGACCACCATCGAAAGCGACAGCATGATCGTCTGGGTGAGGCCGGCCAGAATTTGCGGCATCGCGTAGGGCAGTTCAACCTTCCAGAGAAGCTGCGAGCGTGACGCGCCGAAAGCTTCGCCGGCTTCGATGAGCGAGGCGGGTGTTGAGGAAATGCTGAGCTGGGTCAGGCGGATAGGAGCAGGGATCACGAAGATGACGGTGGCGAGAAGACCCGGCACCATGCCGATACCAAAGAAAACAATCGCCGGGATCAGATACACGAAAGTCGGCAGCGTTTGCATCAGGTCGAGCACAGGGCGCATCGCGGCGTAAAGGGCCGGGCGATGGGCTGCGGCGATTCCAAGTGGTACGCCGATCACCATGCAGACAAAACATGATGACAGAACGAGGGTGAGTGTTTTCAGGGTGGGTTCCCAATAGCCCTGGTTGATGATGAAAAGGAAACCCAGAATGGTGAGCAGAACGACCGAGATACGACGCTGAATGAGCCATGCAATGATTGCAAAGATGGCGATCAGAAGGAGGGGGTGAGGGAGTTCCAGGAGATACAGCAAACCGTCAATCAAGCTCTGCATGACTGCGGCCAGAGTGTCGAAGAAAAGTCCCAGATGGGTCGTCAGCCAGTCCACCACCGATTTGGCGGTTGGCCCGACAGGTATCTTGTAATCCGTCAGCCAGTTCAACGATCAAGTCTCCTGCTGCGTGCCTCTTGTGGGAGGGGGGCATAATTTTAAGGCCGCGGTTTGCCCGCGACCCTGTTGATATTCAGGATCAGAGGCCGAGGGCCGATCTGACGGCAGGCAGGCCTTCCTTGCCGTCAACGGTGGTAACGCCTGCAAGCCATTGGTTGAGAACGCCCGGATTGGCTTTCAACCATTCGGTGGCCGCCTTCGCAGGCTCTTCGCCGTCATCGAGGATTTTGCCCATAATGTCGTTTTCCATATCGAGGTTGAATTCGAGATTGGTGAGGAACTTGCCAACATTGGGGCATTCCTGCGTGTAGCCGGTGCGCACATTGGTCTCAACTTTGGCGCCGCCCAGATTCGGGCCGAAGAAATCATCGCCGCCGGTGAGATAGGCTATCTTGAAGCGCTTGTTCATGGGGTGCGGTTCCCAGGCGAGAAAGACGATGGGTTCCTTGCTCTTGATGCTGCGGGCGACCTGCGCAAGCATTCCCTGTTCGGACGATTCGGCCAGTTCAAAGGATTTGAGGCCAAAGGCATTCTTGTTGATCATGCTGAGGATCAGACGGTTGCCGTCATTGCCGGGCTCGATGCCGTAGATCTTGCCGCCGAGCTTGTCCTTGAATTTGGCAATATCCTTGAAATCCTTCAGCCCTTCATCAAAGACAAATTGCGGCACGGCGAGCGTATATTTTGCGCCGGTCAGGTTGGTGCGCAGCGTCTCAACGGTCTTGTTGTCCAGATAGGGCTGGAGATCGGCGCTCATGGATGGGTTCCAGTAGCCAAGGAAGACGTCGATGTCCTTTTTGGCGAGCGATGCATAGGTTACCGGCACGGAGAGAACCTTGATATCGGTCGTGTAGCCCAGACCTTTGAGAATTTCGGTTGCGACCGCCGTTGTCGAGGTGATGTCGGTCCAGCCGACATCGGAGAAGCGGACGGTCGAGCAACTCGCTGGCTCAGCCGCAAGGCCGATTTCCGGGGTGCTTAGCATTGCCGTTCCCATGGCAAAGCCACCCAGGGCAAGCGTAAACATGCAGGTCGATACGTGCTTCATTCTTCTCTCCATTTACCGGCCGTTTTTGACGGATTGATTGTTTTTTCCGGTCCTAGCTTTAGCAAACACCAAAGATTTCGCCATTCAAGTACCATAGCGGCGAAAATGTTCTTGATTGCGACGTTCGTTGCAGTTTCCGGCGTAAAACCGGTTTACTCTTCCTGAAACTGCTGTCTCCCATTGTTTTTCCGAACCGTCGGTCATGGGAAATGGGCAGGGCTGCCATGCGATTGGCCCAAGCGGGATGGCGCCATGTTACGTATCAAGCCTGCGGTTTCAACCCTGTCCGTTGAAAATGACAGATAAAATCAGTTGGACGAGGCTTTTAGCGGCCTGCCAGGTTGTCGAAAAGCTGGCCACACTCTATTTGAAAGAAAAGGGCTTTTCGGGTCCGGGTTCCGGTTCGCCCGCTGTCGCGGGCAATGTGAAGGATGAATGAGAGTGTGGGATGCAGTGCGGGGCGTTTTTTCCTTCCTTGGCCGCTTTATCGCGGCGCTGGCCCGGCTGATCGCCGTGCCGCTTGGCGCTTTATGGCGGCTGTTCCTGCAGCTTGGAACCTTGTGGAAAGCCGTGGTTGCGATCGCCGTGATCGGCCTTGGCGGGCTTTATGTCTATTTCATCTGGCAAACACAGGCCTGGACCAATTTCAACCCCGACTATCCGGCAAAATATAGCTATCAGGATGCGGCGACACCCGGTGAGGAAATAAAAGCGGAAGCACCGCTCCCCCTGGCCAGTGAGCCGGCTCCCGCCGATGCGGATAATCCAGCCCCGGCAGGCCAGCCGGTTCAGGCCGCGCAGATACCGTCTTCGGTACGCAAATGTTCGCCTTCGGCCATTGCGGACGTTGCCGCCGATCTTACCGATTTCAACGTCAACCAGAATGCATGGATTTCCTCCATGCTGCTCTACAAGCTTGGCTTCTTCGGGCTTGACTGGGATCGCACACCCTTCCTCGACAACAAGGCGTCGTTTCAGCGCGGCATCAATGCCGCCGTGCGCCGCACGGCTATCGAGCTGGTTGACAATATCGGCCGTCTGCGCGGCACGTCGCAGATCGATGGGGATTTGCAGAAAGCGCGCGGCAATCTTCAGTTTGCGGAAGATGCCTGGTATTTCGGCCTCAATCCCTTCGGCCCCAAAACGCCGACACCCAGCTATTATCGCTCCGCGATCAAGGATTTGCGCGCCTTCAATGGACGGCTTGAAAATTGCCAGGCGACCTTCGATGCCCGCGCGGACAATCTGATCCAGTTTGTTGACCGCATCGCGAGCGATCTTGGCTCTACATCCGCGATCCTCAAGGACCGGGCGGAAAACTACCATGCGGGCTGGTTCGATACCCGGGCGGATGATCGTTTCTGGTTCGCCTATGGCCAGCTTTACGCCTATTACGGCTTGCTGCGTGCCGCCCATTCGGATTTCCGCAATGTGCTGGCTGAAAAGCATCTGGACGGTGTGTGGGATGAGATGGAAAAGCAGCTTCGGGATGCGCTCGACATGCAGCCATTCATCGTTTCCAATGGCAACCCGGATGCGTGGATCACGCCGTCTCACCTGACCACGATGGGCTTCTATATCCTGCGCGTTCGCTCGAACCTTGTGGATGTGAAGCAGGTTCTGGAGCGTTAATCCTGATGGAATTGCCTGCATCCTTGCGCCACGCGGTGGATGGCGCGCTTGAGGGCGTGGCATTGGCCGATCTGAAGCGCGCATCCGAGATTCTCTCGCGCCGCTATCGTGCGGAAACGCGCGATGGCCGCCTGCATATTTGCGACGAGCTTGCGGCGAAAGCCTATCTGGCGGCACGCTTGCCCACGACCTATGCGGCGGTGCGCGCCAGTCTGGACAGCGCCGCAGAAAGCTGCCCCGAATTTGCGCCGCAATCGATGCTTGATGTGGGGGCGGGGCCGGGTACTGCGCTTTGGGCGGCAAAGCAATGCTGGCCGGAGCTTCAATCGGCAACCATGATCGAGGCCAGTCCTGCCATTCGCGCTGTGGGCAGCGATCTTGCGCGCCATAGTGGTCTTACCATGCTTGACTGGCGGGCAGGGGATGTGGTGCGCGAAAGACTGGAATTTCCGTATGCCGATCTCGTTACCATCGCCTATGTACTGGATGAGCTTGCACCCGATGAGCGTGAAAAGCTGATCGAGCGGTTGTGGGCCTCCGCGCGGCAGATGTTCGTCATTGTGGAACCCGGCACACCGGCAGGCTGGCGGCGCATCCTCGATGCACGCAAGGCTCTGATCGCCAGGGGCGCCTATATCGCCGCGCCATGCCCGCACGGGCTGGATTGCCCGCTGGTTGCGCCCGACTGGTGCCATTTCTCGCAGCGCGTGGCGCGGTCTCGTATTCATCGCATGACGAAGGATGCGGAAGTGCCGTGGGAGGACGAGAAATTCGTCTATCTTGCCGCTGTGCGTGAAAAGCCCGCTGGCGTGGCCGCGCGGGTGATTGCTCCGCCAAGGGTTGGCGGCGGCAAGGTTTCCATCAAGCTTTGCAAGCAGGACGGGCAGGCGGAAGAACGTCTGACCACGAAACGGGACGGTGAATTCTTCCGCCGGGCGCGCCGTGCGGATTGGGGTGACGCTTTTTTATGATGCTTGCAGAGCTGGCCTTGAAGCCGGGCGGCTGATCATGAACACCATGGCGGCAGCGGCAAAGCACAGCGAACCTGCCAGAATGAGTGCGGGCGTATAGCTGTCGTAATCGGTGCGTACGAAGCCTGCAAAGGCGGCCGCCGCCGCCGCGCCAACCTGATGGCCCGTGAACACCCAGCCGAAAATGAGGCCCGCCTTTTCCGGCCCGAAACGCTCGGCCGCGAGCTTGACGGTGGGCGGTACGGTTGCAACCCAATCCAGGCCATAGAAAATTGCGAAGAGCGCCAGTTCATAGACCGAGAAATCGGTGAAGGTGAGATAGATCAGCGACAGCCCGCGCAGTGCATAGAACCAGAACAGGAGCCAGCGGTTGTCGAAACGGTCGGAAAGCCAGCCTGACATGATGGTTCCGATCAGGTCGAATGCGCCGATGACGGCGAGGATACCGGCCGCGCCGACGGGGGCGATGCCGAAATCGCCGCATAGTGAAATCCAGTGCGTCTGGATGAGGCCGTTCGTGGAAAAGCCACAGACGAAGAAGGTCAGGAACAGAACCCAGAAAGTTGGGGTGGAGGACGCTTCACGCAGCGTGACGAGCGGCGAGGCAAGCATCGCGCCAAAGCTTTTGCGCGGTTCCGGTTCGGGCAGCGGGGCCAGGCGGCCAAAGGACTTGAGGCCGACATCTGCCGGATGATCGCGCATGAGGATCAGCACCAGCATGAGCGCGGTCAGCAAAAAGACAATGACGATGGCAACTGAGGTGCGCCAGCCGATGGTCTGGCTCACGCTGGCGAGGATCGGCATGAAAACAAGCTGGCCGGTGGCATTGCTGGCGGTCATCAGGCCGACAACCAGACCGCGGCGCTTTTCAAACCAGCGTGCGGCGACGGTTGCGCCGAGCACCAGCGCCGTCATGCCGGTGCCAAGCCCGATAACGACACCCCATAGCGCCACCATCTGCCATTCCTCGGTCATGAAGATGGAGCCGATGAGGCCGGCTGAAATCATGATGAGGGCTGCCGCCACGACGCGGCGCAGCCCGAACTGGTTCATGAAGGCGGCGGCGAACGGCCCCATGAGGCCAAAGAGCAACCAGGCGCAATGCCATGGCGAAGGAAATATTCGCGTTGGTCCAGCCGAATTCCCGCTGAAGCGGGTCAATCAGAATGCCCGCCGAACCCATGGCAGCGGCGGTCGCTAGCATGGTCAGGAAGGTGATGGCGGCAATCACCCATCCGTAATGGATGTTTCTCTGTGCGAGAAAACCGGCAAGGCGGGCTGAAATCATCTTTGGCGCTTTCAGGTTCGGACTGGATTTGCGCCCAGCCGCGTGTTGTCTGGTGATGCCGCCTGTCCCTTATGCGACAGTGTGCGGGCGTCTTTCATTGTTCACAATCAAGCCTGCGCAGGAGCGCGAGCAATTGTTCTGCGCCATCCCCGCCCAGCCGTGTTTCGATTTCTTTCTGCGCCCTGTTCCAGAGAGGCGCGCCGCGCTCGGCCAGGTTGCGCCCCTCAGTGGTCAAGGTGAGATTTGTTTCACGGTGGTCATCGCTCGCCACATGTTCGATCAGTCCCATGCGTTGCAGGACTTTGGTGTTGCGCCCCATGGTAGAGCGATCCAGCTAGGACAGGCGTGCAAGCTCGCTCAGCGAAATGGACCCGGCCCGGCGGATTTTTCGCAATGTGCTGAACTGCGCGACGTTGATTCCAAGCGGCGCCAGAGCCTCATCATAGATGTTCGAGATCTTGCGGGCTGCCTGACGCAGATAGATGCAGAAACAGGGGGTGGTCATGATGCGGGTATATACCCGTAATTTTCCGCTGGCAAGATGGAAAGAGCGCCAGCTTGCCGGTTGCTGTCATGCCGCTGACAGCAATCCCAATGGCAGGCAAGGCTTGCGTTTATTACCCGATAGCTTTTGTGCCGGCTATTTCAAACGGCGATGTCAGCCGTTTCCTTCACTTCTTCCATCACCGCATAAGTGTGGGATTCGCGTACGCCCGGCAGCGAAAGCAGGGCTTCGGAAAGGAACCGGCGGTAGTGGTCCATGTCCGATACGCGTGCCTTGACCAGATAATCAAAGCCGCCTGCGACCATGTGGCATTCCAGAATGTCCGGGTTGCTGCGGGTGAATGTGGAAAAGGTTTCAAAGACTTCCGGCGTCGTGCGGTCAAGCTTGATTTCAATGAATACCAGCATGGCGCGGTCGAGCCTTTTGGGCGAAAGCCGCGCGGAATAGCCCAGAATATAGCCTTCGCGCGTCAGGCGTTTGACGCGTTCGGCGGTGGCCGTCTGCGAAAGATTTATGCGATCGGCAAGTTCGGTATTGGTCAGGCGTCCATTTTCCTGAAGCGCGCGCAGAATACTTCTGTCCATCGCATCGAGATTTTTCATCAAACTGTCCCCGGTTGGCCGTTTGTGGGCAACGGCTCTCTTCTTAATTTGTAGATGAGTTGCACCGGAAATGAATCCGAAATCCGTTTCCGACGCAAGATGAAACTTGTTGGATGTTTTGCAAAATTTTAAATTAGCTTGGCAAACCTGGTCAATGGAACAAGAATATCTCCAAATACAATTAAGGGTTGATATTGGTGTGCAACCTGTGGTAAAAGTATCAACATACTAAAATTTATAATTCACTTATATATTTTTGACTTTGGGACGTTGTCCCGCTTGGAACAGGCAAGATAGACCCGCTTATACTTGTCTGTATGTCCTTATTAAGGACGAGAGAAAGCCCGGGCTGTTTTTACAGCATTCGGGTTTTCTTTTTATCTGATAGCAGAAATAATGTCATATGATAATCCGGGTTTCAATTTTCCGGTTGCAAGGTGGCATGTTGAACGCTAACAGTACTTCCATGAACATTTCGCGCATTATCGTCATCAACGGTTGGTGGTGGGCTCGCTAAAAGCGGCCACGCAGGCGTTCGTGCATATGCGTTCAGAAGACAGGCCGCTGGGATTATCCGGGCGGCCTTTTTGTTTGGCTGTTGGAATAAGACCGAAAGCATGTCTCGCGAAGCGGGAACAGGAAATATTCGGAAACGAAAGAGATTTGGGATAGCCGATCATGAATGCGAAGACTGCGGATAGCGAGATATTCCAGCACGAAACGGCAGGCGGTATCATCGTCGAGCGGGTGCGCCACCTCACGGCCTATAAGGGCGCCATTGAAAGCTATATCGATGTGCTGAACGAATGGCGCGGTGCGGTGTTCTCGTCCAATTACGAATATCCGGGCCGCTATACGCGATGGGATACCGCAATTGTCGATCCGCCGGTCGTCATCACGTCGCGTGCCCGCACGATGCGCATCGAGGCGCTGAACGCGCGCGGCGTCATCCTGCTTCGGCCCATTCTGGATACCGTCAAGGCGCTTTCGGAAGTAAAGATCGACCAGTCCGGCGAAAACCGTATCGATCTGACGATTGTGGAACCGGTCGGCACCTTCACGGAAGAAGAACGCTCGCGCATGCCCTCGGTCTTTACGGTGCTGCGCGCCATAGTCGGGCTTTTCTTCTCGGAGGAGGATGCCAATCTCGGCCTTTATGGCGCCTTTGGCTATGATCTGGCGTTCCAGTTCGATCCCATCCAGTACAAGCTGAAGCGCCCGGACGACCAGCGTGACCTCGTGCTGTTCATTCCCGACGAAATCTTCGTCGCCGACCATTATGCGGCGCGCGCCTGGGTGGACCGTTATGAATTTCGCTGCGGCGGTTCGTCCACGCACGGTCTTGATCGCGCGACGCCGGTGGTGCCTTTCAAGCCATCGGAGCGCAAGCTTGCGCGCGGCGATCATAATCCGGGTGAATATGCCAGGCTTGTCGAGCGCGCCAAGGAAAGCTTCAAGCGCGGCGACCTGTTCGAGGTTGTGCCGGGCCAGACCTTCTATGAGCGCTGCCACACGGCGCCGTCGGAGATTTTCCGCCGGCTGAAGTCGATCAATCCTTCGCCCTATTCCTTTTTCATCAATCTGGGCGAGAGCGAATATCTGGTCGGCGCATCGCCGGAAATGTTTGTGCGCGTCAATGGGCGGCGCATCGAGACCTGCCCGATTTCCGGCACCATCAAGCGCGGTGAAGATGCAATTTCGGATTCTGAGCAGATATTGAAACTGCTTAATTCCAAGAAGGACGAATCCGAGCTGACCATGTGTTCGGATGTGGACCGCAACGACAAGAGCCGCGTTTGCGAGCCGGGTTCGGTGCGTGTTATCGGTCGCCGCCAGATCGAGATGTATTCCCGCCTGATCCATACGGTCGATCATATCGAAGGCCGCCTGCGTGACGGCATGGATGCGTTTGACGGCTTCCTCAGCCATGCATGGGCTGTGACGGTGACAGGCGCGCCGAAGCTGTGGGCAATGCGCTTTCTTGAGGAAAACGAACGCAGCCCGCGCGCATGGTATGGCGGCGCGATCGGCATGATGCATTTCAATGGCGATATGAATACAGGGCTGACGCTGCGCACCATCCGCATCAAGGATGGTGTGGCGGAAATCCGTGCAGGGGCGACGCTTCTGTTCGATTCCAACCCTGACGAGGAAGAAGCCGAGACCGAATTGAAGGCATCGGCCATGATTGCGGCTGTGCGGGACGCACAGAAGAGCAATCAGATCGCGGAAGAAAGTGTGGCGGCAAAGGTGGGTGAGGGGGTTTCGATCCTGCTGGTCGATCACGAGGATTCCTTCGTCCATACGCTTGCCAATTATTTCCGCCAGACGGGCGCCAAGGTTTCCACCGTGCGTTCACCGGTGGCAGAGGAGATATTCGACCGCGTCAATCCCGATCTGGTGGTGTTATCGCCGGGACCGGGCTCGCCGCAGGATTTCGATTGCAAGGCGACCATCGATAAGGCGCGCAAGCGCCAGCTTCCGATTTTTGGCGTCTGCCTCGGCCTTCAGGCCCTGGCGGAAGCCTATGGCGGGGCGTTGCGCCAGCTTCGCGTTCCGGTGCATGGCAAGCCTTCACGCATCCGCGTATCAAAGCCGGAGCGCATTTTCTCCGGCTTGCCGGAGGAAGTGACGGTGGGGCGTTATCATTCGATCTTCGCCGATCCTGAACGCCTGCCGGATGATTTTCTCGTCACAGCCGAAACGGAAGACGGGATCATCATGGCTTTTGAACATAAACATGAACCGGTGGCAGCCGTTCAATTCCATCCCGAATCCATCATGACGCTTGGCCATAATGCCGGTATGCGCATGATCGAGAATATCGTGACGCATCTTGCAGGCAAGCACAAGGCGCGCCGCACCAACTATTGATGAATATATTCCGCCCTAACTTGAAGCCAGCCGCAGCCAAACCTTGCGGCTGGTTTTTTCATGCTTTGGCGATTCCTGCCTGTTGCTTGCTCCGGCAACTCATTTGCAACTGTAATACCTTACATTTGCAGGAAAAAATTAGAGCGCGTTTCGATCTGATTGAATCAGATCGGCGCTCTAATCCTTTGTTTTGACGCGCATCTTTTCCGAAAACCGTTTCACACTTTTCGGGATGCGCTCTAAATGCTGGAACGCAAAAAACAGGGTACGAAGTTTTGTTTTTCTGGGATATAGAGCATTTCCAGCAAAAGTGTGAAACGGTTTTGTGCCGGATAATGCGACAAAACAAAGAGTTAGAGCGTTTCCAGCGATTTCGTTGAAACAGGAACCGCTCTGGCGAACGAATGAAGGGCTTACGCGTAGGCCCGTCCCGGTTTCGGGAAAGATCAAGATAACCAAAGGTTCATTATGGACGCGAGTGCAAAGGTTCGGCGGCTTGCCGCTTGGTCTATTCCCGTTGCTTTCGGTGTGATGGGGCTGAAATATGTGGCCTATGCGCTGACAGGCTCCGTGGCTCTTTATTCGGATGCACTCGAATCGATTGTCAATGTGATTGCGGCAATCGGCGCGTGGTGGGCCATTCGGGTCAGCTATCTGCCCGCCGACGACAATCATCCCTTCGGGCACCACAAGGCGGAATATATTTCGGCTGTGGTGGAGGGCGTTCTGATTACGGTCGCCGCACTTTTGATCTTCCGCGAGGCCTGGTTTGCACTGGAAACACCGCGAATGCTCGATGAACCCTGGCTGGGTCTCGGCATCAACATGGCTGCTGCTGCCATAAACGGCCTGTGGGCGACATTGTTGATTCGCACCGGACGCAAATTCCGCTCGCCAGCACTGGAAGCCGACGGCAAGCACATCATGACGGATGTGTTCACCTCTGCGGGCGTTCTGGTCGGCCTTGTCGGCGTGGTGGTAACCGGTTGGTCGGTGCTCGATCCATTGCTCGCCATTCTGGTGGCCATCAATATTCTCTGGCAGGGCTGGCACGTCATCAATTCCTCGGTCCAGGGGCTGATGGATATTGCGGTCGAGCCGACCGAGGAAATGCGTATCCGCAATGTTATCTCGGCCAATGCGGGTGGGGCTATCGAGGTTCACGATCTCAAGACACGCATTGCGGGCCGCGTGACCTTCATCGAGTTTCACCTTGTCGTGGCGGCGGATATGAGCGTCGGCGATGCACATGTCATCTGTGACCGCATCGAGGATGCGGTGAAGGCGCAGATCGGGAATGCCCGCGTGGTGATCCATGTCGAACCGGAGGATGAGGCTAAGCTTCCGCCGGGCACCAGTTCGGTTCCGTTCGCCTGAGCCAAATTACCATCTTGCGCGTGCTGGAACGCGCGTGTAAAAGCTTTGGCATGATTACCGGATACGCAACTTCTTTGGGACATTCGACAGCGGCCAACAGCGCGCGCGTTGATGTTTGCGTTCTGGACTCGCTTCTTACCCTCGGCCTTAGCGGCGATCGCCGGGCTCGTTGAGAGGAGCGTCCGGCGGTCGATCTTCGGTCTCGCCGGACCTGTGCTCCTTTCCAGAAAACCCATATAATCGATCAGCATTTGTCCGCGCTTGACGGTATGGAACGCCGTTGAAAGCCGGGAGGAAACGAGAAATGAACCAGCCTGTCTCCACGCCAAAGTCCGTGTCCCAAGCCGTATCGGCACGCAAGGGCATGCCTATTGCCGGTACCAAATACGCGCCGTTCCCTGCGCCGCAGCTCGATGACCGCACTTGGCCTTCCAAACGCATCGAAAAGGCGCCGATCTGGTGTTCGGTCGATCTGCGCGACGGCAACCAGGCTTTGATCGACCCCATGGGGCATGACCGCAAGGAGCGCATGTTCCGCCTGCTGATCGATATGGGTTTCCCGGAAATCGAGATCGGTTTCCCGTCCGCTTCGCAGACGGATTTCGACTTCTGCCGCTGGGCCATTGAACAGGGCGATGTTCCTGACGACGTGGATTTGCAGGTTCTGGTCCAGTGCCGTCCTGAATTGATTACGCGCACTTTCGAGGCGCTGGAAGGCGCGAAGACGCCGATCATCCATTTCTACAATTCCACCAGCGAATTGCAGCGCCGCGTGGTGTTTGCCAAGGATGTCGGCGGCATCAAGCAGATTGCAACCGATGCGGCCAAGATGATCATGGATATGGCTGCCAAGGCTGGCGGCGGTTATCGCTTCCAGTATTCGCCGGAAAGCTTTACCGGCACCGAACTGGATGTGGCGCTGGAAATCTGCAATGCGGTGATCGAGATCGTGAAGCCGACGCCGGACAACAAGCTGATCGTCAACCTGCCTTCGACGGTGGAGATGAACACGCCGAATGTCTATGCCGACCAGATCGAATGGATGTGCCGCAATCTGGACAATCGCGAGAGCCTGATTATCTCGCTGCATCCGCATAATGACCGCGGCACGGGCATTGCCGCCACTGAACTGGGCCTGATGGCAGGCGCTGATCGCGGGGAAGGCACGCTGTTCGGCAATGGCGAGCGCACGGGCAATGTGGATGTGGTGACGCTGGCGCTCAACATGTACACGCAGGGCATCGACCCCGGGCTGGATTGCACCGATATCAACCGGATGAAGGAAGTCTACGAATATTCCAACCAGTTGAAGATCGCCGAGCGCCATCCTTATGTGGGCGAGCTGGTCTATACGGCTTTCTCCGGCTCGCATCAGGATGCGATCAACAAGGGCATGAAAGCGCGCCGTTCGGCCAATTCGCCGGTTTGGGAAGTTCCTTACCTGCCGATCGATCCGCAGGATGTGGGCCGCTCCTACGAGGCGATCATCCGCATCAATTCGCAATCGGGCAAGGGCGGTATCGCCTATATCCTGCAAGCCGATTACGGCCTGAACCTGCCGCGCAACCTGCAGGTCGAGTTCCGCGAAATCATCCAGCACATTACGGATGAAGAGGGCAAGGAGCTGCCATCGAAGCGCATTTACGAGGAGTTCCAGAAACTCTATGTGACGCAGCCCGATGCCCGCATCAAGTTCGTGGATCACCACACCTATCCCCATCCTGAGCAAAAGGGCCGGCGCATCCTGACGGCTGAGATCACCGATAACGGTGTCACCAAGACTATCGAGGGCAAGGGCACGGGACCGATCGATGGTTTCGTGGATGCGCTGTCGAAATATCTTGGCGTGAAAATGTCGGTGGTCGATTATTCCGAACATTCGCTCCAGCAGGGTTCGGATGCTTCGGCCATTTCCTATGTCGAGATGGTTTATCCCGGCGGCAAGCTGTTCGGTGTCGGCATCAACGATAATATCGTCAGCGCCTCGCTTGAAGCCGTGGTGTCGGCGGCAAATCGTGTGATTGCGAAGTAGAGCTACAGTTGCAAATTCGTCAGGCCGTGGCGAAAAGAGTGATTTTCGAGTACCGGAGCGCAGCGTATTTAAGGCTACGTGAGCACCGGAACGCAGATAGATTGCTCTTTGCAGCCCGGCATAACGAAGAATGCAAACTATAGTGGTAGACGGCAGATCAAGGTCAAGCGGCTCCGTTTCTCATCGGGGCCGCTTCTTTGTCAGTAAAGCACGCGCTCGTTCAGCTTTGTGATTTTCTCGCTGGCGTCCGAAATGCCGTGCTCTTCCATGATGCAGGCCCAGCCGCCATCCGGGTTCCTGTCAATATTGAAGATATTATAGCGGGCGGCAGGCTTGCGGCCGCCGAAGCTCTGGCTGGCGGACGGTACGCTGATAACCGGCACTTTGCCGTCCGGCCCATCGATTTCATAATGGGTTATCAGATGCGTGTGGCCGTGCAGCACGAGTTCGGCTCCGTGCTCGCGGATGATTTTCTGGAAACGGCGGATGCCATATAGCCGCTTGTGCGCTGATGTTGCACCGTGGACCGGCGGGTGGTGGATCATCACCACGCGGAAAAGCCCGCGCGCACCCGCTTCATCCAGCATCGCGGCCAGACGTTTGCCCTGTGCCGGAAGGAAATCCCCGCTTGCCATGAAGGGGGCTGTGGCACGCGCCGAAGAAACGCCGATCAATGCAACCGGGCCGCGCTCCCGCATATAGGGAAATTGCGGGCGTCTTCCTTTATTGTCCACGCCGTCACCGCGCATCCACGGCTCCCATTTCCGGCAGGCCTTGTCGAGTGCGCCGGGCACATAGGCATCGTGGTTGCCGGGAACGACGGAAATATCGCCCGGCGCGCCCAACAGTTGCAGCCAGTCATGGGCAATGTCGATTTCGAGATTGAGCGCGAGATTGACCAGATCGCCCGTCACTGCGATGTGATCCGGCGTCTGGGCCAGCATATCGGCGATGAGGCTGTCCAGCACTGTTCCGTGCATTGCGCTTTTGCGATTGCGCAGCCAGTTGATGTAGCCGGTAATGCGCTTTGAGGCCAATTCGCGATATCGCACCCGCGGCAAGGGCGAGAGATGAACATCGGAAATGTGCGCAAGACGGAACATAACGCTCATTTACTGTATTATTTTTAAAATCGGAACCTGTCTGGGGACTTTTTGTTGATGTGACCGGCGCATTGATTAAGGATGAAACGCCCGCGTGGAGAAGACGGAATGCGCTTTCGCCATTTTATATTTCATACATATTTTTTGTTTCGGCGGCCCATGACCCTTGGTGTTCGGGCGGTCATTCTTGATGAGAAGAAAAATTCGGTCTTTCTTGTGAAGCACACTTATGTTCCCGGCTGGCAACTGCCGGGCGGCGGTGTGGAGCGCGGCGAGACTTTCGGGCAGGCACTGGAAAAGGAACTGCGCGAGGAAGCCAATATCGTTCTGAAAGGGCCAGCGAAGCTTTTTGCGCTTTACAAGAATGCGCATGCATCGCCGCGTGATCATGTGGCGCTTTATATCTGCCGGGAGTTTGAGCAGACCGGGCCGCGTTTGCCTGATCTGGAAATCGCAAGCTGCGGATTTTTCCCGCTGGACGATTTGCCGGAAGGGACGACAGCATCCACCAAGCGGCGCTTGCAGGAAGTGCTTCATGATCTGGAGCCGCTTCCATTTTGGTGAAGGCGCGCCTTCACCGGATCGGTGCTTGTCAGAAACGGTAGGTAATACCGGTGCCGATCAGCCACGGATTAAGCTTGGCCTTGCCGCTGACTTCCGCGCCGCCAGCCAGAGTGGCATCGAACTTCGGTTCGAGGAAGAGCTTCTTCACGTCGAAGTTCACGCCCCAATGTTCATTGAGCATGTAGTCGAAGCCGATCTGGAGCGCGCCGCCAAAAGTATTCTTGACCTTCAGATAATCGACGCTTCCCGCATCCTGATTATAGAAGAAGGTGTAGTTCACACCGGCACCGACATAGGGTTTGAAAGCGCCGAAATTGGTGAAGTGATATTGCAGCGTGAGCGTGGGCGGCAGAATCCAGACCTTGCCGATCTTGCCGAAACCATCCAGCGAACCCGCGCCATTGATATTGGCATAGGTCGTGCCGAGGATAAGTTCGGCGGCGATGTTCTTCGTGAAGTAATAGGTGATATCGAGTTCAGGAGTGATCGACTTGGAATAATTGAGATCGGAACCCGCAACGCCGTCCACATAGCCGGAATTTTCGGCAATGACGCCAAGTGCGCGGACGCGGATCTGCCATGGCGACAGGGCTTCCGGCACAGCCTGAATTTCGGTGGCGGGCTGGGCGACGATTGCATCGGCGGCAAATGCGGCTGGCGCGGTGAGGGCGAGCGCGGTGGCTGCCAAGAGGCTCTTGGTGAAGCGGTTCATCTTTTCTCTCTCCTGTAAGTCCTGGGTAGTAGCGTGCCCAATCTGGGCTGCGTCGCGCGGCATCCCATTGATCCAAATCAAAGAGGCGCCATCAGACGAGAGAGAAAGCTGATCTTATATTCGCATTGTTGCAGGAAAGGCGCAGGTTCAGCCTGTGAAGCGGCCGCGATCATGCGCCGCCGTATATTCAATTTCCGGGCCTGCCGGCACGATGCCGGTCGGGTTGATGGTCTTGTGGCTGCGATAATAGTGCCCCTTGATATGTTCCATATTGACCGTTTCGGCCACGCCCGGCGTCTGGTAGAGGTCGCGGGTATAGTTCCACAGGTTTGGATAATCTGCGAGCCTGCGAAGATTGCATTTGAAATGGCCGACATAGACCGGATCGAACCGCACAAGCGTGGTGAAAAGCCGCCAGTCGGCTTCGGTCAGGCTGGAACCGGCCAGATAGCGCTGCTGCGACAGCTTTTGTTCCAGCGCGTCGAGGGCCGCGAAAACTTGCTGGAAAGCTTCCTCATAGGCTTCCTGCGTGGTGGCGAAGCCAGCACAATAAACCCCATTGTTGATATTGGGATAGATGAAGTCATTGAGCGTATCGATCTGGTTGCGCAAGGCCGCCGGGTAGAAATCGCGCGTGGCATCGCCGAATTCATTGAAAGCGTGGTTCAGCATGCGGATGATTTCGGCGGATTCGTTGGAAACGATGGTTTCGCGCTGCTTGTCCCAGAGCACCGGCACCGTTACACGGCCGGAATAGGCCGGGTCGGCGCGGGTATAGATTTCATAAAGCCGCTTTGCACCATAAAGCGCGTCGCCGGTGCTGCCTGTGGTGCCGTAGAAAGTCCAGCCTTCCTCCGCCATCAGGAAATCAACCACTGAAACGGAAATAATTTTTTCCAGCTTCTTCAGCGCGCGGAAAATCAAGGTCCGGTGCGCCCAAGGGCAGGCATAGGAAACATAGAGATGATAGCGGCCAGGCTCTGCCTTGAAACCGCCTTCGCCGGTCGGGCCTGCGCTGCCGTCCTGTGTTACCCAGTTTCGGAATTGCGCTTTGGAACGCTCGAAACGGCCCTGTGTGCTGCCGGTGTCATACCAGACATCGTGCCATTTGCCGTCAACCAGAAGCCCCATGTGATCTCTCCTTTTGGAAGGAAAATAGGCCGGGAACCGTGGTTTTGCAGGACCGCTGACCGTGAACAGTGCGTAACGGTGCCAAAAAGATAAATTATAGCCGCCATTTTGAAAGAAATTGTTTTACCTGTGTGCAATTTGGTGCTAGGCAAATTCCAATTTGTGGCCGGGTCTGTCCGTTGAGGGGCGCGATTAAATGGAAATGCGGTTCATCCGACGATGAAACTTTGACTGCGCAAACTGCGCAGCATGCATTCCATCGACCTTCGAGGGTCATCGACATTTCTTGTTATGATAAGCCCCATGCAGCAGCTTGAACTGACCTACGCGCAGGAATGCCCGGCGCACGACATTGAAATTGAAGCCATCAATGCTGAAGCCTTTGGGCCGGGGCGTTTCACCCGTGCCGCCCATTTCATCCGCGAAGGCGGTCCTCACGACCTGAACCTGTCTTTTGTTGCGCTGATGGGCGGGATTGTCGTCGGGTCGGTGCGGTTGACGCCGATTATCGTGGGACAGACGCCAGCCCTTCTTCTTGGCCCGCTGGCCGTGCGGCCTGAATGGAAGAAACGCGGCATCGGCGGGAGGCTTATGCGCATGGCGCTGGAAGCGGCAGCGAAAGCCGGCCACAAACTGGTCATCCTTGTGGGTGACGAGCCTTATTACGGGCCGTTCGGCTTCAAGCCGGTTCAGCCGGGCTCGATGGTTATGCCAGCGCCGGTCGATCCGCGCCGGATGCTCGCCTGCGAACTCTCTGCGGGCGCGCTGAATGGCGTCAAGGGGATCGTGCGCCACGCCAACCGGGCCTGATTGATCTTTCCCTGATCCGTTGGCAAGCGCAGAGTGAACATGTGGGGCAAGGCAGATCGGGGGCGGCTTACCGCCCCCTCGCGATACCACATGCTGCCGAAGATGAAGAGCAGCAGGCCAAGCGCCAGAAAGCCGGAGAACAGCGGCAGGCGATTGACGCTTTTCAATTGTGTGTCTGCGGTTTCGCGCAGGCCCATCCAGTCATTGCCGTTTGCCGCGCGGTTGCCGCGGATAGCAGTTATGGCGGGTACATGCACGCTGCTCTGCGCGCTTGCGTGAAGCCGGTAAACCGCGCCGCCCGTAGCGGCTGCCAGCGGTTTCAGCCGATCCATTGTCGAAATACTATCGGCAAATTCCGGCGCATCGACAGGACCGACATGGGCGAGGGTTTCCAGATCGCCATTCCTGACGCGGAAAATGCCGATCTCATCCGTCTGGAGTGTGCTCTCAAAAAGGCCCGGCTTGCTGCGGGCAAGCTTCGTCCGCAAGGTTTTGCCGGATGGCGTTGTGATATCCGCCATGCCCGGATTGTCACCCATGGTCTGGCGGCGGATGGAAAGCGTGCGGCCATTGCCCGTGGCAGTGAGCGCCTCTTCTTCCAGTTCCGGTTCCTGCATCAGCCAATGGGCAATGCGGCGATAGAGGGAGGCATAGGGGCCACCGCCCTCAAAACCGCGCGCCCATAGCCAGCCCTGATCGGACAGGAACATGCCGACGCGGCCCTTGCCGACACGGTTGAGCACCAGAAGCGGCTTATTATCCGCGCCGCTCATCACCGTTTCTCCCTGCGGTGCGTCAATATCGATGGTGCGGAACCAGCGGCTCCAGTGCGGCGGCTCCTGATCGCTGCCGTTCAGGCCGCGTGTAACGGGATGGCGCTTGCCGATTTCGGTCAGGCGCGGATAGAAGGCTTTTTCCGTCACGGTGCCGGTTGGCAGGGCGGGCAAGGCGCTATAAAGCGGCGTGCGGGCAATGGATGTTTCGCCCGCATATTCCGGCCCGGCTGCGATCAGCAGTGCGCCGCCATTCTCCACATATTGCGCAATATAATCGTAATAGAGCAGGGGCAGCACGTCGCGGTGCTGGTAGCGATCGAGAATGATGAGGTCGAATTGACTGACCTTATCCACGAACAGTTCGCGCGTCGGGAAGGCGATGAGCGACAATTCGTTGATCGGCGTGCCATCCTGCTTTTCCGGCGGGCGCAGAATGGTGAAGTGGACAAGATCGACGGCGGCGTCGGATTTCAGCAGGTTGCGCCAGGTCCGCTCGCCATTATGCGGCTCGCCTGAAACCAGAAGTACACGCAGGTTTTCCCGAATGCCGTCAACCGTGGCGACTGCGCGGTTGTTCGTATCGGTCACTTCGCCGGGAAGCGCAGGTGTCGCGATCTCCACAATATTCACGCCAGCGCGCGGCAAAGTGATGGTGACGGGCGTTTCCCGCCCGACTTGCGCTTCTTCCTCGCTGACGACCTCGCCATTGACGCGGATTTGTACAGGCGCTGGATTGCCGAGATTCTTGCCTTCATCGATCACCGTGAAGGACATTTCCAGCGGCTTGCCGCTGATGCCGTAGCGCGGGGCCTTGTTGAAGCGGATACGGCGGTCGAACTCATCGGGCCTGCCGGTTACGAGCGCGTGCAGCGGCGCATCGAAGCCAAGCGCGCTTTTATTGGCCGGAACATCATGCACCTGACCATCGGTAATGAGAATAGCGCCTGCAACGCGCGATGGCGGCACATCGAGAAGGGCGCTTGCGAGCGGGCCAAACAGGCGGGTGGCATAGCCATCTTCGTTTTCACCGGGTTGGCCTGCTTCCGCCACGCGGGTTTCAAATTGCGGCATGGTGGCAAGCTGGTCCTGCACGGCTTTCAGAGCGGCATCGGCATGTCTTATCCCAAGTTGCTGGCTCTGGCTGCGATCCACCACCACCGCAACGACGCTTTTCAGCGGTTCGCGTTCTTCATTGATTATGACCGGATTGAACAGCGCCAGCGCCAATGCTGCTGCGGCCAGGAGGCGGATCAAGCCCGCGCGCATCCGCAGGAAAACGGTGGCAAGCACCAATAGCGCCAGCGGCACCAGAATGGCGATGAGCCATGGCGTGGAAAGGAAAGGTTCAAATTCGATGTTCATTCGCCCCTCCTTTCACGGCACATTTTCTTGCCCGAAAATCGGTTTCCACTTTTCGGGATCATGCTAATTCCCCAGCCTTTCGAGCAGGGCCGGAACGTGGACCTGATCGGATTTGTAATTGCCGGTGAGCATGTACATCACGATATTGACGCCGCCGCGAATGGCATAAATGCGCTGCATCGGGTCGTTCGGGACTGTTGGAAACAGGGGATTGCCCTGATCGTCCACCGCCCATGCGCTGGCAAAATCATTCGCCGTAATCATGATCGGCGTCACACCATCGCCGGTGCGCACAGGGCGATCCTGCGGCGAGGCATTGGGCGTCGTGGCTTCCACCCAGAGCGGGCTTCCTTCATAACGGCCCGGAAAATCGGGCATGATGAAGAAGGCTTTGGTCAAGACATGATCGTCCGGCACCGGCTCCAGCGGGGGGACGTTCATCCCGTCAAGAATGGCGCGCAGGCGCTGGTTGGCAGGTGAGGCGGCAGGGTCGAGGCTCGCGCCTGCCTGCAACTGGTCGCGCGTATCGAAAAGAACTGTGCCGCCCTGCTGCATATAGGCATCGACCCGGGCAATCGCTTCCGGGCTTGGCATTGATGCATCCGGGTCGATCGGCCAGTAGATCAGCGGATAGAAGGCCAGCTCGTCCTTTGCCGGATCAACGCCGATGGGGTCGCCCGGTTCAAGCGCCGTCTTGTCCATCAGGGCAAAGCTCAGGCCCTTGAGGCCCGCCTTGCTGATATTGTCCGTATCGGCCTTGCCTGTGATGATATAGGCAAGATGCGTTTGCGACACGGAATTGATGATGGCTCCATCGCCCGGTTTGCTGTCGTCATGCACCTGCTGCGGTTCCTGCGCTTCGGCCCGGTGCGTCGGCGGACATGCGAATGCCAGATTACCTGCGAGAAGGATCGCAAGGCTGGCCGTCCTGGAGTGGACCTTCATGCGACGGCGGAAAGCGCCGCGCAGCCAGAGCATCAAAAATGTGTCGAGCGCCAACAGCATGGCGGCGGCTGCAAAAAACGGCCCGGTGAGTGAAACGGACCGATCAGACGTATAAGAGACCGGCGTGACGGCGACCGAAAGGGCGGGCCGACTTATCGGCTGCAATTTGACATTGCCGCCCTCAAAAATGTTGAGTGCTTTCAAACCGTCCTCATTGCCATAGAAGCCGGGGGGCGTGTTGATGCCGACGCTGGGCTGCTTGTTCTTTTCAATGATCAGGGGCTTTGCTTCCGGTGTGGGCGGGGTGAGCGCGCCAGCCGCAGAAAGGAGCTGGAACGGCGGCAATGACAGGCTCGCCTGATTATCCTGTGCACCGGTTCTCTGCGAAAGAGAGACAATGCGGCGCAGCATTTCCACGAAGGCGCCGGAAATCGGCAGGCTCGACCATGTCGCATCCGGTGCGATGTGGAACAGGACGATATTGCCGTGCCCGCGCCGTTCGCCCGTCACCAGCGGCGTGCCGTCCTGAAGGATCGCATAGGCCTTGTCGTTCAGATCGAAGGAAGGCTCTGCCAGAACCTGACGGTTGACGTTGACGTCTTGCGGGATTGCCAGCCCGGCAAAGGGGCTTTTATCCGGGAAGGCGCGCAGCTTTTGCGGTTCCGACCACGAGAGTGTGCCGCCGAGCGCACGTTCACCCTTGCGCAATTTGACGGGCAGGAGTGGATCGTTGTCGCTGGCACCGGCAAGGCGCGGTCCGGCAAAGCGGACCAGCGTGCCGCCGTTTTCGATCCATCTGGTAAGCTGCTCGATCACCGGCTCCGGCAAGGTGCCGATATCGGCCATGATGAGGACCGAGGGTTTGGCATCCAGCACTTCCGGCACGGATTGCAGAAGGTCGGCGGAGCGCGGTTCGACCAGATTGGCATAGGGCGAGAGCGCCCGGGAAATATAATGAAGCGGCGAGAGCAGCGGCTGTGCCAGATCGCCGTCGCCGCTGGCGATCAGTCCGACGGTGCGGCGCTGCGAACCTGCATCGATCAGCCGGGTTGCGCCTGCCTGCTCCATGCCATCGACGCGGATCAGGCGGAAGTCGTTGCGAAGCTCTACCGGCAGGTTGAAATGCGCCGTCCCTTTCGCACTGCCGAGCGCGAAGGAAAGCGGGGCTTCTGCTATGCGCCGTCCCTTGTCGTCATAGGCGGCGGCGGTGAGCTGGCGTGGGGTGGTGATCCCATCGGGGCGCACAGCAGTGGCTTCAAGACTATCCGCCTTGTTGTCGATGCCGGTGAGTGCAAGGGTGCGGCCAAGGTCTGCATCATACCAGAGCACCGAGGCCAGATGCCCGGTCTTGTCGAAGGTTGCAAAAGTTTTGTCGTCTGCAGGCGATGCCAGCCCGTCGCTCAAGAAGGCAAGGCGGATTTTCATATCCTGCGGCAGGGCCGATGCCAGACGTTCCATTGCCGTCTTGCGGTCAACAGGGATCGGGCGCGGTTCCAGGGCCTGAAGGCGCTCGGTGGCGCGCCTGCCGTCATAAGGGCCGATCTCCGCATTGGCGGGTTCTGCCGTCCCGATCACATAAATCTGCGCATTGGCACCTTGCGCATCGGAGATGAGCTTTTCTGCGGCATTGACCCGCTGTCGCCAGTCTTCGGCGGAAGCCCAGCCATTATCGATGACGATGGCAAGCGGCTCGTTGCCGGGCAGCGCGAGCGGGCGCGGGTTCCATATGGGCGAAGCAAGCGCCAGAATAACCAGCCCTGCAATAAGCAGACGCAGAAGCGTCATCCACCATGGGCTTTTCGAGGGCACTTCCTCGCGCCTGAAAACCTGCGCCAGAATGCGCAACGGCGGAAAGGTTTCCTCCTGCGGGCGCGGCGGCGTCATGCGCAGGAGCCACCAGATGACCGGCAGGGCAATCAATCCTGCGAGAATGAGCGGCGAACCGAAGGCGAGCGGCAGGAAATTCATGCGCTGGCGCCTCCCTGTTCCGGCAGCGAAACGCTCAAGGTTCCACTGGCGCTGAGGGCATCATGAAGACGCGCCAGAGCTTCCGTTGCGGGCCTGTCCGTCCGGTGGACCGTATAGCTCCAGCCAAGCCGCTTGCAGATATCGATGAGGGTTTCGCGACGCGCTATATAGAGGCGGCGATAGTCTTGCGCATAGGTTTCGGCGCGACCGGCAATGAGCGTGGCCCCGGTTTCCGGGTCGCGGAATTCGGTGCGGCCCAGATAGGGGAATGTCTCTTCGGCGGGGTCGGCGACTTCGACCAGATGCGCGCGGACACCGCGTTGTGCCAGACGGTTGAGAAGATCGGTCAGTTCATCGAACGGATGCAGAAAGTCCGATACGAGGACGACTTCGGAAAAACGGCGGATCTGGGTGATGTCGGGCAGGGCGGCGTCCGGTGTGCCGTGCATCAATGCGCTTGCCAGGCGTTCCGCACCGTTGCGGGCGGAAAATGGCGGCATCAATGCCGGAAAAGCAATGCGCTCGCCTGAACGCGACAGGAGTTCGGCCAGAGCAAGGGTCAGAACGAGCGCCCGTGCCTCCTTGGAAACGGCCGCAAGACGTGAGCGATAGAGCATGGAGGGCGAGAAATCGCACCAGAGCCAGACGGTGTGGGCGGATTCCCATTCACGGTCGCGAACATAGGTGTGGTCGTCGCGGGCAGACCGCCGCCAATCGATGCGGGCCAGCGATTCGCCTTGTACATAGGGGCGGAACTGCCAGAAGTTTTCGCCGGGGCCACGCTTGCGCCGCCCGTGCCAGCCATTCATGACCGTGTTGACGACGCGCTCGGCTTCGACCAGCAGATCGGGGATGCTTGCGGCCCGCGCACGGGCGCGGGCAAGTGTCTCCTTGCGGTCTGCGGTGGAAACTTCTGCGCCAATCACCATCAGACGGCAGCCTTCACCAGATTGGCGATAACATCGCGAATATGCATGCCATCGGCGCGCGCGGCGAAATTGAGCGCCATGCGATGCTGGAGCACCGGCTCGGCCAGCGCCTTCACGTCGTCCACCGAAGGGGCGAGACGGCCTTCGTAAAGGGCGCGGGCGCGGGCGCAGAGCATCAGCGCCTGGCTTGCGCGCGGGCCGGGGCCCCAGGCGATATGTTTCTTTGCGTGCTCATTGTCGGCATCCGGGCGGGCAGAACGCACCAGCTTCAGGATTGCCTCGACCACGCTTTCCGACACCGGCATGCGCCGCACCAGCGCCTGCATCTGGATGAGACGTTCGGCATTCACGATCGCATAGGCTTTCGCTTCAAAAGCGCCTGTGGTTTCGAGAAGAATGCGGCGCTCGGCCGCAAGTTCGGGATAGAGAATATCGATCTGCATCAGGAAGCGGTCGAGCTGGGCTTCCGGCAGCGGATAGGTGCCTTCCTGTTCCAGCGGGTTCTGGGTTGCCAGCACATGGAACGGTGCGGGAAGGTCATAGCGTTGGCCTGCCACCGTCACATGATATTCCTGCATGGCTTGCAGAAGTGCCGATTGGGTGCGCGGCGAGGCGCGGTTGATTTCGTCAGCCATCAGAAGCTGCGCAAAAATCGGCCCCTTGAGATAGCGGAAGGCGCGGCGCCCATCGGCGTCCTGCTCCATGACTTCCGAGCCGATAATGTCGGAAGGCATCAGGTCGGGCGTGAACTGGATGCGCTGGCCGGAAAGGCCAAGCACGGTGCCAAGCGTTTCAACCAGCTTGGTCTTGGCAAGGCCCGGCACGCCGACCAGAAGCGCATGGCCACCGGCAAGCACGGCAACAAGCGTGCGCTCAATCACCTTTTCCTGACCGAAGATTACGGTGCCGATGCTTTCCCGGATGCGGGCAATGTCTGCGAGCGCACGTTCGGCCTCCGCGACTATCTGTTCGGGATTGGCGGTTTCAGGCGTAACGGCAACGCTCATATGGACCTCGCAATGCTCTGGCGGAACTGCTTCATAAATCGCTATATAATACTGACAAGCCGTGAAAGGGTGACTATTTCATGGCTTTAAGTCTATTTGCGCAGGAATAACCGAGTCGGATGATAAAAAGCACCCCCGGCGGCAAGGAAGCGCCGCAAAGTTCGATGCGAGAGGCGGCAGGAACGGGCGGGCTGGAAGCCCTGATCGCGCGTGCCCATGCCGATGCGCAAAGCGGACCGGCAACGAAAGCGCGCGGAATTCCGCCCGTGGAACGCTGGAACCCGGATTTTTGCGGCGATCTCGACATGGAAATCAAGGCAGACGGCACATGGTTCTACATGGGCACGCCGATTGGCCGCAAACAGCTCGTGCGCCTGTTTTCAACCGTTCTGCGCAAGGATGAGGACGGGAAGACCTATCTTGTCACACCGGTTGAAAAGGTCGGTATCCGCGTGGAGGATGCTCCGTTCATAGCCGTGGAAATGGACGTTTCCGGCGAGGGTGAAACGCAGGTGCTGACATTGCGCACCAATGTGGGCGATGTGGTGGAGGCTGGCGCGGACCACCCTTTGCGTTTTGCGGTGGAACCCGAAAGCGGCGGGCTGAAACCCTATATTCTCGTGCGGGGACGGCTGGAGGCGCTGGTCGCCCGTTCGGTCATGTATGATCTCGTGGCGCTTGGCGAGGAAATCGAAATAGACGGTGTGATGACGTTTGCCGTGCGTTCGGGCGGGGCGGTTTTTCCGGTCATGCCCTCTGCAATGCTGGAGGCTGCACTTCAATGAGCGGGTTTCCAGCCTTTTCAGCCGGTGATTTTGCCGAGCGGGTGCGGCAATGGCGGCCCGACCACGAGGAGCTGACTGGCGATCATGCGCTTAACCCCGATGTCTCACAGGCGATGGTGACGGCCAGAATGCGCGATGCCGCCGTGCTTGTTCCGGTGGTGGACCGGGGGGCGGAGGCAACGCTGCTGCTTACCCGGCGCACCGATACGCTGCGCAAACATTCCGGCCAGATCGCCTTTCCCGGAGGGGCCATCGACCCGGAAGACGGAACGACGGAACGGGCGGCACTTCGCGAGGCCAATGAGGAAATCGGGCTTGCCGCAGACCGTGCGGAGATCATCGGCAACCTGCCGCGCTATCTCACCGGCAGCGGCTTTTCCATCACGCCTGTCCTGGCGGTGGTGAAAACGCCGTTCGATGTGCATCCCAATCCGGACGAAGTCGCCGATATTTTTGAAGTGCCGCTTTCCTTCCTGATGAATCCGGCCAATCATCGTCGCGAAAGCAGGCTGTTCAACGGCAAGGAACGCTTCTATTACGCCATGCCCTATCACGAGCGATTCATCTGGGGGGCAACCGCCGGCATCATTCGCGGACTTTATGAAAGGCTCTACGTTTGAGCGAGAGTATAAATATTTCCGGCAAGGCAGATTGGCTGAATGCGAAGCCGTTGCAGGCGCTTTTCACGGCATTGAACCGCGATGGCGGCGAGGCGCGCGTGGTTGGCGGCGCGGTGCGCAACACACTCCTCGGCACCGGGGTGAGCGACGTCGATCTGGCGACGACGCATCTGCCGGAAGAAACCGTGCGGCTGGCAAGTGAAGCCGGTTTCAAGCCGGTGCCGACAGGCATGGAACACGGTACGATCACCGTCGTCGTGCAAGGATACCCCTTTGAAGTGACGACACTGAGGCGGGATATCGAAACGAATGGTCGCCATGCGAAAGTCGCCTTCGGAACCGACTGGAAAGCAGATGCCGAACGGCGCGATTTCACCATTAATGCGCTTTATGTCACTGCGGACGGTACGGTGATCGATCAGGTGGGCGGGCTTGCCGATATAGAGACGCGGACATTGCGTTTCATCGGCGATGCGGAACAGCGCATTCGCGAGGATTATCTGCGCATCCTGCGTTTTTTCCGCTTCTTTGCCTGGTACGGTTCAGGCCGGCCCGAAGCGGAGGGGCTGCGCGCCAGCGCAAGGCTGAAGGACGGTATTGCGCAGCTTTCCGCCGAACGCATCTGGTCGGAAATGAAGAAGCTGCTCGGTGCTCCCGATCCCTCGCGCGCGCTTTTGTGGATGCGGCAGGCCGGCGTGCTCAATCTCGTTCTGCCTGAAAGCGAGAAATGGGGCATTGATGCCATTCATGGGCTGGTGCGCACGCAAAGCGATCTTGGATGGCAGGCCGATCCGCTCTTGCGGCTGGAAAGTCTTGTTCCGCCCGATGCTGTCCGTATGGAAGAGCTGGGCAAGCGTATGAAAATGTCCAACGCCGAAAGGGCGCGTCTGGAAGCATGGGCGCGGGCCGATGCGGTGAAGCCGGGGCTTTCCGAACAAGCACTGAAGAAAGCGATTTATCGCGGCAGCAAGCAGGCTTTGCTGGATCGTATTCGTCTGGCCTATGCGGCGGCGCGTCAGGAGGCCGTGGGCAGCGATGAGGCGATGATCCGCGCCGGTGGTGTCGCACGGCTTCTGGATGCCGCCGAACATTACGATGCCCCTGTTTTCCCCATTACGGGCGGTGATCTTCTGGCGCGCGGCATTGAAAAGGGGCCGGGGCTTGGAGAAACATTACGGTCTCTTGAAACTCTCTGGATTGACTCCTGTTTTAGCCTTGACCGGGAGGCGCTTCTGCGCAAGCTTGATCGTGATAATTTGAACGACTGATGGCTTGCTTGCAAATTTCAGCCGTAGTTCCATCGGCTTATGGCTGGGGCAAAACAGGCCCGAAACAGGAAATGAAAAGTTTTTAGCGCGCGTTTTGAAAGAGCATGAGATGGCCAGTTCCGATACCTCAATACAAGACAAGGCAGCGACCGATCCAAAGCAGAAATTTGGCACCGAGGGCATTGCCGCCATGGACCGGCCAAGCCGGATCACCCGCTTTTTCATGGGGATCGTTTCCTGGGCGGAGAGGCTCAACCTGAAATATGCCAAGCTTGGCAATCCGCCTGTCTATGACAATGCGACCTTCCCGTGGTCAGCCGAGATCGAGAAGGAATGGCCCGCCATCCGCAAGGAACTGGACAAGATCCTGCTGCGCCAGAGTAAACTGCCTTCCTTTCAGGATATTTCGACCGATGTGAAGACCATCTCCACCGACAATCGCTGGAAGACGTTCTTTCTGCTCGGCTTCGGTGTGAAGTCGGAACAGAACATCAAGGCCTGCCCGGAAACGTGGCGCATCGTGAACAAGATTCCCGGCCTGACCACGGCGATGTTCTCCATCTTCGAGCCGGGCAAACATCTGCCGCCGCATCGCGGACCCTATAATGGCGTGCTGCGCCTGCATCTGGGGCTGATCGTGCCGGAGCCGAACGACCATTGGCGATCCGCGTGGACAGCCAGGTCTGCCACTGGCACGAAGGCAAGGTGCTGATTTTCGACGATGCCTATGAGCACGAGGCCTGGAACCACACCGACAAGACGCGCGTGGTGCTGTTCGTCGATTTCGTGAAGCCGCTGAAATTCCCCGCGCGTTTCATCAACTGGTGCCTGATGAATCTTGCGATCTTCACGCCTTTCATCAAGGAGGGGCTAGACAACCACAATGAGTGGGAAAAGAAGTTCTACGCGGAAGCCGAAAAGCTTCGCAACCAGTCGAAAGCCTGAAGCCGTTTTGGCATTCCCTGTCATATCCGGGGCAACGGGTGTGAAAAATTTCGCGTTCGGGGCCAATAACCGGTGAAGGGAGGCAGAATGCATATCCGCAAGGAAAGGCCACAAGACGCCGCCGAAATCCGTCAGGTGACAGAGGCGGCTTTTCGCCCTGTTGCTTATAGCAACCAGAAGGAAGGGGAGATTGTCGATGCGCTTCGCGCGGCAAAGGCGCTTACCCTGTCGCTGGTTGCGGAGGAAGACGGGCAGGTTCTGGGCCATATCGCCTTTTCGCCGGTCCTGATCGGCGGTGCGGAAAAGGGTTGGTACGGGCTTGGTCCCGTTTCAGTGCTGCCCGCCCGGCAAGGTGAGGGGATTGGCGGCAAGCTGATCCGCGAGGGCCTTGCGCAATTGCGCGGTGCCGGGGCAAGGGGCTGTGTTCTTCTTGGCGACCTCGGCTATTACGGACGCTTTGGTTTCAAGGCCGATGCGCGGCAGAAACTGCCGGGGGTGCCGCCCGAATATTTCCAGTGTCTGGCCTTCGGTCCGGATATGCCGCAAGGCGATGTTGCCTATCATGCGGCATTCGATGCATGAAAAAGGGCCGGGAAACCGGCCCTTTCCGCTTCATCAGGGCCATTTCACCACGGGCGGCATGGAAGACAGGATGGCATTCATATTCCCGCCGGTCTTGAGGCCGAAGATTGTGCCGCGATCATAAAGCAGGTTGAATTCGACATAACGGCCACGGCGGATGAGCTGTTCGTCACGGTCGGCTTCGGTCCAGTCCTTGTTGAAGTTCTGGCGCACCAGATGCGGATAAACCACGGAGAAGCCGCGCCCGACATCGCGCGTAAAGGCGAAGTCGCTATCCCATCCGCCTTTTTCTTCCGGTGAATGCAGCCAGTCATAAAAAATGCCGCCAATACCGCGCGGTTCGTCGCGGTGCGGCAGGAAGAAATATTCGTCGCACCACTCCTTGAGGCGTTGATAATCGACGATATCCTTGTGCTTTTCGCAAATGAAGCGGAACGCTTTGTGAAAGGCGAGCGTATCGGGGTCTTCCTGTGTGCGGCGGCGGTCGAGAACGGGCGTCAGGTCCGCCCCGCCCGCGAACCACTGGCGGGTAGTCACGATCATGCGTGTGTTCATATGAACGGCTGGCACGTTGGGATTTTGCGGATGGGCGATGAGCGAAATGCCGCTTGCCCAATAGCGCGGGTCCTCCTCGGCTCCGGGAATCTGCTTGCGGAATTCCGGTGAGAACTCGCCATGGACAGTCGAAACGTGAACCCCCACTTTTTCAAAGACGCGGCCATGCATGATCGACATCACACCGCCGCCATTGCCGTCATCCTTCTGCCAGGGCGTGCGTACGAAACGGCCCGGTTCACGATCCGAAAGCGGGCCCTGCAATTCGTCTTCCAGTTGCTCGTAACTTGCGCAGATGCGGTCGCGCAACTCCTCGAACCAGCTTTGCGCCGCCTTTTTCTTTTCTTCGATATCGGCCGGGATGATCGCAGGGATGTCTTCGCGTTTCATTGTGCTTTTCCTTCCGGCGAAGCCTGCCCGACAAGGCTGACAGGATCGCGCAGTCAAGGGGAAATGGATTGAGCTACTATCGTCCAGCCTGGGCTGTTGAGACGAATTCACTTACGGTTGGGCGTGAGGGCATTTGTTTTTGCAGCCTAGCAAAGTCTGCAATCCGAGCAAAGTATGAAGAGCGGTTTCGCGGGGCACTAAACCGCCACTGGCCACGATCTCCCCAAGAAAAGACTCGTCTTTGTCAAAGTGGTTCCCTATCATAGGGTTCTCAGGCTTTGTTAGGCAAACGCATGAACGCAGCCCCGCCCCGACCTCCGCTCCAAGGTCTGAGCAAGCAGCTTGACAAAAGCCGCACCCGCAAAAACCGGATGCCGCGCGATGGGTTCGTGCGGGAAACCTTCACCTTGCCACGGCAGGCGGCGCGCAAAAAAGCGCGGGAATGGTTCGATACTTTCCCCAAGGCGGCCTATTGGACGGAAATCGAAAGCTGGTGCGAGCGGCCTGACGATGTGATCGAATTCACCATGCGCCGCCTGGCGACGGCGGATTAGAGTATTTTTGAGCCAAAACCGCTTCGCACTTTGGCTCGAAAAGGCTCCAGCTATCGGTAAAGCGCGCCGGATGGGGCGCGCCTCACCTGAATCGTTATTACGTTACTGATTTTACTTTGCCGTCACCTGCGGGGCTTTTTCCCATGCCTTCCAGTTTGCAATGATGCTGTCCGCATAGGCTTTACCGACACGATAGGCATTTTCTGTTGCAAGCGGGAAGCCGCCCGATATGGCGGCAGGCGATTCCATGGCGGTCTGGTCCTTGCCCTGCCGGTCGAAATTCGAGGCTGTGCGCAGCAATGCGATGCGGTTGAAATCGAGCTTGCCCGCTTCTGCTGCGCGCTTCAGCGCGGTCAGCGTCGCATTGTCCTCCATCTGGGCGGTGCAATAATCAGCTTTGCCATCAGTCAATACTTTCGACCATGCGCCAATCGCGTCACCAAGCTTTGCACCGTGCCAGTAGGTGTCGGTAGAGGCGGTGTCGCAGAGCGTCACCTTCGGCGCGCCGGTGGCTGCTTCTTCTGTGTAATGCTTGCGATATGCCTTCGCTTCATCACTATCGAGCAGCTTCACGTTTCTGGTTGTCGCAAGCGCATAGTCGGCAAGCCTGGCGTTCAATGCAAAGACTTCGGTTCCAGCCGACCATTTCGGCTTTTCACCGGGCTTTGCCGCGCCAAGGCCGAAGAAGCCGGTCGGCCAGCCTTCCGGCGCTTCGCGAAGATCAATGCGATGGTTCAAACTGGCATCGACGGCATATTTCGCCCAATGGGCAGAGCCGAGTGTACCGTGCTTGGGATCCACACCGGCAATGCCCGCGATCAGAAAATAGCTATGTGTCAGGTTGAACTTGCGGCTCAGCGCCATGGCGGAAACGGCGCTGGCGGCATTGGCGAAACCCATGCCCGTCGTCATGAGGCAAAGGCCTTCGGCGGTGCAATCCACAGTCGGATATTCGGGGCTGAGGCCGGGCAGTCTTATTTTGCGCGTGAATTTCAAGCCTTTGAGCCATGGCTTTGCTTCGTCGCCGAACATAGTGATGACCATGACTTTCGGCGCGATGCGCACAGGCTTTTTGGCGAAGGCCGGGGCTGAGAAAAACAGGGAAAGACCGCACAGGCCATAAGCGAGATTACGGGTAGAGAGGATCATGGGGGATTTGAGCCTTTCAGACCGGAAATGAAAAAAGAATTGCACTGCGACCCGGCCCTTTCGCAGCATAGTCAAAAAAATATGTCTGAAATGGAATTAGCCGCGGGGGCTATTTCCCTGAGTGAGAATCGATTTTGCTCCTTATCTGCCGCAGAGCTTCGCCTGTTGTCATGGCAACTGAAACCGCAAGATTTAGCGAGCGGGCGCTCCTGACCATGGGGATCAGCAGCCGTTCGTCGGCGTTGTCGTGGATCGCTTCCGGCACGCCTGCGGATTCGCGCCCGAAGAGGAGAATGTCATTTTCCTGAAATTGATATCCGGTATAGGGGATCGCCGCCTTGGTGGAGAGAAGCACGAGGCGGCGTCCGGCATTCTTTCGCCAGGCATCGAAACGGTTCCAGTCGGGATGGCGTGTAAGGGCGGCCTGCTCCAGATAATCCATGCCCGCACGCTTTAGCGCGCGGTCGGAAATATCGAAACCGGCAGGCTCGATGAGATCGACCGCAAAGCCAAGGCAGGCGGCCATGCGCAGGATCGTTCCGGTATTGCCGGGAATATCGGGCTGGTAAAGGGCGACGCGCAGTTCCATGGGAAAGCCGGTATCGTGAAAACCGCATGGTTGCAAGAGTAGCGCCCGGTTCGGGGCCGAACCAGCAATTTACGCTTTTGTCGCTCGCAAAAAATATTCCTGTTTTGTTCCTATTTTGACTTGGCAATTTCAATGGACCCACATAAAAGAAACATCATGTTTAGATGGTTTGAACAACGACTCGAAGCCTATCCGGAAGAGCCGCCGCGAGAGCCGCCGCGCGGGCTGGTCGCCTTTTGCCTTTATTATACCCGTGGCGCATGGCCATGGATTATCGGCATGGCGATCTTCACGACGCTGATCGCCGTCATTGAAGTGTCGCTTTTCGCGTTCCTGGGCAATATCGTGGATTGGCTTTCCAACCAGTCACGCGAGACGTTTCTGGCCAATGAAGGGTGGCGGCTTTCGCTGATTGCAGGCGTCGTGCTTGTTGGCCTGCCGGGTGTGGTGCTCATCCATTCGTTGATTATCCACCAGACATTGCTCGGCAATTATCCGATGCGCGTGCGCTGGCTGATGCACCGCTATCTGATCCGCCAGTCGATGACCTTTTTTCAGGACGAGTTTGCTGGACGGATATCGACCAAGCTGATGCAGACCGCTCTTGCCGTGCGCGAGACGGTGATGAAGCTGCTCGATGTGCTGAATTATGTCATCGTCTATTTTGCGGGCGCGCTTTTCATTGCCGCCGCCGCCGACATGCGGCTGATGATACCATTTGCTGTCTGGCTCGTTGCCTATATCGTTCTGCTGCGCATTTTCATTCCACGTTTGCGGGTCGTTTCGGAAGAACAGGCCGATGCACGCTCGACCATGACCGGGCGCATCGTGGACAGTTATACGAATATCGCAACCGTCAAGCTTTTCTCGCATTCAAGCCGCGAGGAAACCTATGTTCGCGAAAGCCTCGATATTTTCATGGACACGGTGCATCGCCAGATGCGGCTCGTGACCTTGTTCCATTTCACGCTTTATCTGTCGAACTGCCTGCTGCTCTTTGCAGTCGGCGCCATTGGCATCGGGCTTTGGATCAACGAAGCCGTGTCCATCGGCGCGGTGGCGGTCGGCATTGGCCTGGTGCTGCGCCTCAATGGCATGTCACAATGGATCATGTGGGAAATGTCCGCCTTGTTCGAGAATATTGGCACTGTGGAAGACGGCATCACCACGCTTGCCCGGCCGCATGAGGTCGTTGACGTTCCTAATGCTCCGGCGCTGAAGGTGGCCAGGGGCGACCTCGATTTCGATGAGATCGGTTTTCATTATGGGCGCGGCAAGGGCGTGATCAAGAACCTCTCGCTCACCATTCCTGCGGGGCAGAAGGTGGGCCTGGTCGGGCGTTCGGGCGCAGGCAAGTCCACCTTGGTCAATCTCCTGCTGCGCTTCTATGACCTTGAGAAGGGCCGCATCCTGATTGACGGGCAGGATATTTCGCAGGTCACGCAGGATTCATTGAGAGCCAATATAGGCATGGTCACGCAGGACACCTCGCTGCTTCACCGTTCCGTGCGTGAGAACATCATGTATGGACGCCCGGATGCCAGCGAGGAAATGCTGCAACAGGCGATCCGTCTTGCGCAGGCCGACCAGTTCATTCCGCAGCTTGTTGACCCGAAGGGGCGGCGCGGACTGGACGCGCATGTGGGCGAACGCGGCGTCAAGCTTTCGGGCGGGCAGCGCCAGCGTATCGCCATTGCGCGGGTGATGCTGAAGGATGCGCCAATCCTCATTCTGGACGAGGCGACGTCTGCGCTCGATTCGGAGGTGGAGGCAGCCATTCAGGACAGCCTCAATACGCTCATGGAAGGAAAGACCGTCATCGCCATTGCACACCGTCTCTCCACCATTGCGGCGCTTGATTGTCTCGTGGTGATGGACAAGGGGCGCATTGTCGAAGACGGGACGCATGAGGAGCTTGTCGCGCTCGGTGGCATTTATGCAAGCCTGTGGGCGCGCCAGTCCGGCGGGTTCCTCGGCCTTGTCGATAATACCGACGATACATTGGTTGATTAGAACGGTCCCTGTTTCAACAGGAGCCGCTCTAACTCTTTGTTTTGTCGCATTGTCCAACGCATCGGAGCGGCATCAGAAATCGGCCCGGCGGACTGATTTCCCCGCTTAGGTGTTTCACAGTTTTGGCTCGAAAAGGCTCTAAGGAAAACGCAATTGATGAAAGCGGTTTATAGTCTGTTCGAGCGATGGGTCGATCCCTTCCATGATCCGGACAGTCTGAGGCCACCTTCAACCACACTTGCCTTTCTCTGGCACTATGCCCGCCAGGCCAAATGGCCGATTGCGGCCTCGCTTGTTATCGGAGGCTTGCTGCCGCTGGTCGAGGCGGGGCTGTTCTATTTTACCGGCAGGCTGGTCGATATTCTGGACGAGGCGGGAAGGAATAATGTCGAACGCAGCTGGTCCACGCTTTTCCATGTGGCGGGGCCGGAACTTCTTTTCATGGGCATTACGGTTCTGGTAATCCGCCTTGTCGTCACGGCGACTAGCACGCTTCTGGAGGATCAGACCCTTTCGCCGGGCTTCTACAACATGATCCGCTGGCAGGCGAACGCCTATGTGCAGCGGCAATCCTATGCATTTTTCCAGAACGATTTTGCGGGCCGGATCGCCACCAAGGTCTGGCAGGCGGGGCAGGCTGCGGGCGACCTTATCGAAAGCTTCATTCAGGTCGTCTGGTTCATGGTGATCTACAGCATCACCACGCTCTTTCTTGTCGGGCGGCTGGATTGGCGTCTGGCGGCTGCGGTCATTCTCTGGGTTATCGCCTTTGGCTTTATTGCCCGGCGTTATCTGCCACGCATTCGCAAGGAGGCGGAAGCCTCGGCAGAGGCTGGCTCCATGATCAACGGGCGCATCGTGGACAGCTATTCCAACATCCAGACCATAAAGCTCAATACGGCGGATGATGACGAGCGTTATATGCGCGATGGGTTCACGCGCTATCTTGCCGCCATCCTGCCATTCATGCGTTCGCTCACGGGTGTACGTATTGCGCTTACGGCGCTTTCCGGCCTGATGATCGTGACGGTTGCGGCCATTGCCATTGATCTGTGGACCCGCAATGCGATCACTGTCGGGCAGGTTTCGTTCACGCTTGGTCTTGTGCTGCGCCTCAATATGCTGTTTGGCCGGTTGATGATGCAGCTGAACGGCATGTTGCGCCAACTGGGCCTGATCGAGAACTCCATGCAGCTTGTTTCCGCACCGCTGGGCCTTGAAGATCGCCGGAATGCGAAGTCCCTCAAGGTGACGGAGGCGGGCATCGAAATCCGTCATGTCACCTTCCATTATGGCAAGGGCGCCGGCGTTCTCGATAATATCAATCTTACCGTGCGTGGCGGCGAAAGGGTGGGGCTGGTGGGCCATTCCGGTGCGGGCAAATCAACGCTCATCAACCTTATCCTGCGCCTTTACGATGTGGAGCAGGGTGCCATTCTTGTCGATGGGCAGGATATCCGCGATGTCACGCAGGCATCTTTGCGCAAGGCTTTTGCGGTCGTCAGCCAGGAAACCGCGCTGCTGCATCGCTCGCTGCGCGACAATATCATGCTGGCGCGCGATGATGCGACGGAAGCGGAGTTGGTGCAGGCCGCACAACAGGCGGAAGCCGACGGGTTTATCGCCAATCTGGAAGACTTTCAGGGGCGGCGCTCCTTCGACGCCTTCGTCGGCGAGCGCGGTGTGAAACTGTCTGGCGGGCAGCGTCAGCGCATCGCAATCGCGCGGGCCATCCTAAAAGACGCGCCGATCCTCATTCTCGACGAAGCAACCTCGGCACTCGATTCGCAGGTGGAGGCTTCCATCCAGGAAAATCTCAAACAGCTTATGGAAGGCAAGACCGTCATTGCCATCGCGCATCGCCTTTCAACCATCGCCACGCTCGACCGTCTCGTCGTGATGGATGGGGGGCGGATCGTGGAGGAGGGAACCCACGAGGCGCTGATTGCGCGCGGCGGCATTTATGCTGGGCTATGGGCGCGCCAATCCGGCGGTTTTCTGGGGCAAGACGCGAAAAACTGAAAAGTTTGGGGTTTGGGGCCTATTCCCGCCCGGGTTCGCGCGCAGCCGCAAAATGCATCCACAAAATAGCCTGCGACATCGTGCCGTCATAAGGGCTTAGCGTCTGGACAAGCGTTTTTTACACGCCTAAACCGGATAGTGAAATGGAGGGAATTTCGTCCTGTGAGCACTTGCGGGATAATTTTTGGCAGGTGCAAAAGAGGGCGAGGGGAGAGTTCAATTGAACATGCAGGTTGAAAAGGAATTGGCACGTGAGCGCACACGACACGGCTGAGCCGACACGGCGTGATTTTTTGTATATTGCGACGGGAATGGCCGGTGTCGTCGGAGTTGGCGGACTGGCTTGGCCGTTTATCGACCAGATGCGTCCGGACGCTTCGACACTCGCGGCAGCGTCTATCGAAGTTGACGTTTCTTCCCTTGCGGAAGGCGCGTCCCTGACCGTCAAATGGCGTGGTAAGCCGGTTTTTATCCGCAATCGTACCGCCAAGGAAGTGGAAGAGAGCAAAACGACCGCACTTGGTGATCTGAAAGATCCCAATGCGCGTAATGCCAATCTTCCAACGGATGCGGAAGCAACCGACCTTGCCCGCTCTGCGGGCGAGGGGAAGGAAAACTGGCTCGTGATGATCGGGGTCTGCACGCATCTTGGTTGTGTGCCGCTCGGTGAATCCGGTGCCTTTGGCGGCTGGTTCTGCCCTTGCCATGGCTCGACCTATGATACTGCTGGCCGCATCCGCAGCGGCCCGGCACCGGAAAACATGCACATCCCGCAATATGCGTTTACTTCCGATACGGTCATCAGGATCGGCTAACAGGTCTTGGGGAGACAGAACATGAGTGGTGGACACTCCACATACACGCCGAAGACCGGCATCGAGAAATGGGTGGACGAACGGCTTCCTTTGCCGCGCCTCGTCTACGATTCCTTTGTAGCCTATCCGACGCCGCGCAACCTGAACTATATGTACACCTTCGGCGGCATTCTGAGCTTCATGCTCATTGCGCAGATCCTCACAGGTGTCGTGCTGGCCATGCATTATGCCGCCGACACGGCCCTCGCATTCAATTCCGTCGAAAAGATCATGCGCGATGTCAACTCCGGCTGGCTTCTGCGCTACATGCACGCCAACGGCGCATCCTTCTTCTTCATCGCCGTTTATCTCCACATTGCCCGCGGTCTCTACTATGGCTCCTATAAGGCGCCGCGCGAACTTCTGTGGATCCTGGGCGTGGTGATCTTCCTTCTCATGATGGCGACCGCTTTCATGGGTTATGTGCTTCCATGGGGGCAGATGTCCTTCTGGGGCGCGACGGTCATCACCGGCTTCTTCACGGCTTTCCCGGTTATCGGCGAGCCGATCCAGCAGCTTCTGCTCGGCGGTTTCGCGGTTGATAATCCAACGCTCAACCGCTTCTTCTCGCTGCACTATCTGCTGCCGTTCATGATTGCCGGTGTGGTCATCCTGCACGTCTGGGCGTTGCATGTAACGGGCCAGACCAATCCGACCGGCATTGAAGTGAAATCCAAGACCGACACGCTGCCGTTCACGCCTTATGCGACTATCAAGGATGCTTTCGGCGCGCTCGTCTTCTTCGTGTTCTTCGCCTATTTCATCTTCTATCTGCCGAACTTCCTCGGCCACCCGGATAACTATATCCCGGCCGATTCCCTCAAGACGCCTGCTCACATCGTTCCCGAATGGTACTTCCTGCCGTTCTACGCGATGCTGCGCGCCATCACCTTCAACATCGGCCCGATCGACTCGAAGCTTGGCGGCGTTCTGACCATGTTCGGTTCGATCGCGATCCTGTTCTTCGTGCCGTGGTTCGATACGTCAAAGGTGCGTTCGGCAGTCTATCGCCCGTGGTTCAAGCTGTTCTTCTGGCTGTTCGTCATCAACGCCATCTTCCTCGGCTGGCTGGGTTCGCGCCCGGCGGAAGGCTCCTATGTCTTCATGGCGCAGATGGGCACGCTCTATTACTTTGCTTTCTTCCTCATCATCATGCCGGTCGTCGGCCTGATTGAAACGCCAAAGCGCCTGCCGAACTCGATCACCGAGGCGGTTCTGGCAAAGGGTGAAGGCAAGGCTGAGATTGCCCCCGTGGAAATCTCTGCGGAAACCAAGGGCTGATGCAGCGAGAGATATGAAGGACGTAACGATGAAAAACATCCTCAAGAACTTCGCTGCCTTCGGTATCGCTCCGCTGGTCGCGCTTGGGTTGTCGATGGGCGGTGCTCTTGCAGCAGAAGGCGCTAACCCCGCCGAGCCGGATCATTTCCCGATCCACCATCCGAAGCAGGAAAGCTGGAGCTTTGCCGGTCCATTCGGCACCTATGACAAGGGGCAGCTTCAGCGCGGTCTCAAGGTTTATAAGGAAGTCTGCTCGGCCTGCCATTCGATGAACCTCGTGGCATTCCGCACGCTGGAAGGCCTTGGTTATTCGCCGGAACAGGTCAAGGCTCTGGCGGCGGAATATGAAGTCGAAGACGGCCCGAATGCGGATGGCGAAATGTTCACCCGCGCCGCGCTTCCGACGGATCATTTCCCGGCGCCATATCCCAACGCCAACGCTGCTGCAGCGGCTAATAATGGAGCGGCTCCGCCGGATCTCTCCCTTATCGCCAAGGCGCGTTCGGTGGAGCGTGGCTTCCCGCAGTTCATTTTCGACATATTCACGCAATATGCCGAAGGCGGACCGGATTATATCCATTCGCTTTTGACCGGCTTCGATGAGCAGCCGCCCGCAGGCATGCAGATTGCCGAAGGTACGCACTACAATCCGTACTTCATCTCGGCAAAGGCGCTTGCCATGGCCAAGCCGCTTAGCGATGAACAGGTCACCTATGAAGATGGCACACCGGAAACAGTGGATCAGTATGCGCGTGACGTCTCGGCTTTCCTGATGTGGGCCGCTGAGCCGCATCTGGAAGACCGCAAGAAGACCGGCTTCCGGGTCATTGTCTTCCTGGTTCTCTTCGCGGGGCTTGTTTACATTGCCAAGCGTTCGATCTGGTCGGATGTGAAGCACTAAACTGCCGGAGCGGTTCCTGTAAAAATTGCAGGCGAGACAGCTTGAGGATTGGGCGCCGAAAGGCGCCCATTTCTTTTGCGCTTTGGACCGGATTTTCTGGAGCGCCGATCTGCTCGGATCAGATCGGCGCTCCAACCCATTCCATTTCATGCATAAACATGATTGTTCCCGTTCCACTCCGGTTGGATTATGCTCTGAAAGATCGCAAAGGTGCTTGGCGTGGCTGCCAGATCGTGATTGAAGAATTTCACAAACAGGACCATGCCAGATTAGCCTGGGGTAAGGCTGTCTGCTCCCCACCATCCCCTTGAAAGGACTGAAAATGGAATCCGGGTTTAAGGTCACCTTGAAGGATGCGATCAGAACCATTCCGGATTATCCGAAACCCGGCGTTCAATTCCGCGACGTCACCACGCTCATGGGCAATGCGCAGGCCTTTCGCCGCGCCGTCGATGAACTGGTCTATCCCTATGCGGGTAACAGGATTGACAAGGTGGCGGGGATCGAGGCGCGCGGTTTTATTCTTGGCGGTGCAATTGCTCACCAGCTTTCGGCGGGCTTCGTGCCAATCCGCAAGAAGGGCAAGCTGCCGCGCGATACGGTGCGCATCGCATACAGTCTTGAATATGGCGTCGATGAAATGGAAATGCATCGTGACGCCATTGAAAAGGGTGAGCGGGTCGTTCTCGTGGATGATCTGATTGCAACGGGTGGAACGGCGGAAGCTGCTGCCAAGCTTCTGCTCCAGATGGGAGCGGAAATTGTTGCCGCCTGCTTTATCATTGACCTGCCGGACTTAGGCGGGCGAAAGAAGCTGGAGGCGCTTGGCCTGCCGGTGCGCACCCTTGTCGCGTTTGAAGGCGATTGAGGATACGAAAAAGCTCGGACAATGCTCCGGGCTTTGTTGTTTCAGGCCGTTGCTTTCGGCGGCAGTTTCACCATGGCCGCATTGTCGAAGGACAAGACTTCCTCGCCGTGCTGGTTATGGGCTCTTGTGGTCATGGTCAGCATCGACCAGCCGGGGCGTGACGCGAGCGGACGGATGGCATGGACCACGCGCTTGTAGGTGATCGTATCCCCGGCAAAGACCGGCTTCGGCCATTTCAGGTTCTCGAATCCCGGTGAGGGGCCAAAGGTCGGCGGCGTTTCGCCCCGTTGCACCGTTTCTCTGCTCGCCTGCACCATGGAGGCAACATTGAGTTTCATGAAGATTGCCGTGGTATGCCAGCCCGAAGCGCAAAGCCCGCCGAAGAGACTGTTCTTTGCAGCCTCCTCGTCGATATGGAAGGGTTGCGGATCATATTTGCGGGCGAAAGCGATGATTTCCTCAGCGGTAAAGGTGTAGGTGCCGAGAACCCGTTCCTTGCCGATATTCTCTTCGATGAAGCTCATAGCGAACCTCTCCCCGCAGCATTTCCCATAGCTGTTGCGTATTCGCGGAGCAGCATCATGCAGGGATGCTGCATTTCACAGACGGTTTCTCCGCGCTGATTGAACAACTCGTGATGCAAGGTGACGAAGCCGATAGAGGGGCGCGATCTGGAAATGCGCTTGTCCTTGATGGTCGTGATGCCGCTCAGCGTGTCGCCCGCCAGAACGGGACGCCTCCAGCGCGTGAATTCGACGCTGGGGCCGCCCTGTGATGTGGAATCGATGAGATAGGCGTCGCAGACCATGCGCATGATGAGAGATGCGGTTTGCCAGCCCGATGCAGCAAGCCCGCCCAGCACGCTTGCCTTGCCCGCTTCCTCATCCAGATGGAAGGGCTGCGGATCGAACTGGCTCGCAAATTCGATGATTTCTTCCTTGCTGATCGTACGAGGACCGAAGGGAAGGGTCATTCCCGGTTCCATATCCTCGTAAGCATATTGTGGCTGAGGCTTGCTCACCCTGTGTCTCCTCCCAATAGGCATAAAGAAAAGGCCGCCGGTTTTCGGCGGCCAGATCGTATCAGGTATTGAAGCGGAACAGCATCACATCGCCGTCATGGACGATGTATTCCTTGCCTTCGTCGCGAGCCTTGCCGGCCTCCTTGGCACCCAGTTCGCCATTATATTTGACATAGTCTTCATAGGCGATGGTCTGGGCGCGGATGAAGCCGCGCTCGAAATCGGTGTGGATCACGCCTGCTGCGGCTGGCGCCTTGGTGCCGCGCTTGATGGTCCAGGCGCGGGTTTCCTTCGGGCCTGCGGTGAAATAGGTGATGAGGTCGAGAAGCTTGTAGCCCGCGCGGATCAGGCGGTCGAGGCCCGGTTCTTCCAGCCCCATGCTTTCCAGATATTCCCCGGCTTCCTCATCGGGAAGCTGCGCGACTTCGGCCTCGATGGCGGCGGAAATGATAACCGTCTGCGCGCCCTGTTCTTCGGCCATCTTGTCGACAGCGGCGCTGAACGCATTGCCGTTTGTCGCGTCACCTTCGGCAACGTTGCACACATAGAGCACCGGCTTGGAGGTGAGAAGGTTCAGGCCCTTCAGTGTCAGCAGGTCTTCCGGTGAAATATCCTTCAGCATCAGGCGAACCGGCTGGCCGTTCTGAAGCAGTTCCAGCGCCTTTTCCATCACTGGCAGGATGGCAAGCGCCTCCTTGTCCTTGCCTGTCGCGCGCTTGCGGATCTGCACGATGCGGCGCTCAATGCTTTCGAGGTCCGACAGCATAAGTTCGGTTTCAACGGTCTGGGCGTCCGATACCGGATCGATGCGGCCTTCGACATGGGTGATGTCGTCGTCCTCGAAGCAGCGCAGCACATGCACGATGGCATCGACTTCGCGGATATTGGCGAGGAACTGGTTACCGAGACCTTCGCCTTTCGATGCGCCGCGCACGAGGCCGGCAATATCGACGAAGTTGATACGGGTCGGGATGATTTCCTTCGAGCCGGCAATACGCGCAATTTCGTTCTGGCGCGGATCTGGAACGGCCACTTCGCCGGTGTTCGGCTCAATGGTGCAGAACGGATAATTTGCGGCCTGTGCGGCGGCCGTCTTGGTCAGCGCGTTGAAAAGCGTCGACTTGCCAACATTTGGCAGACCGACGATGCCGCATTTGAAACCCATGATCTTACCTATCAGACTAGAATTTTATTGTTGTGGCTATGCGTCATAGGACCGGGAAGCGTCAAGAGGCGCAGCCGTCGCGAGGGATTAATCCTTCTTCCCCAGCAGCTTTTTCAGCATTTCAGCCATCGGGCCGCTTTCGGGAATATTGGGCTTTTTCTGGTTCTGGCGCGCCTGACGAATATGGCTCTGGGCCTTTGGCGGAGCCTTCTCCAATTGCGCGGGATCTGTCTTGACGCCGCCTGGCCGCTGATTGCCGTCGCCCATGGCGAGTGCAATGCGGTTCATGAAGCTGTTATCCTCGCGTCTGGCAAGCATGGCGACATTGTCGGCGACGGCGCCCATAAGCGTATCCAGCCATTCATTGTCGGCCTTGGCGAAATCGCCCAGAACATAATTATGCACGAGTTCCTTCGCGCCGGGATGGCCGATGCCAAGCCGCATGCGGCGATAATTCTGTCCGCCGGGGAAGGACTGCATATGTGCGTCGATGGATTTGATGCCGTTATGGCCGCCGGAACCGCCGCCGGTCTTGATGCGCAGCTTGCCCGGAACGAGGTCCAGTTCATCATAGATCACGACGAGATCGGCAGGCGTCAGCTTGTAGAAGCGCATGGCCTCGCCGATAGACTGGCCGGAAAGGTTCATGAAAGTCTGCGGTTTGACCAGCAACACTTTCTCGCCGTCGATCACGCCATCGGCGATCTCTGCCTGAAATTTCTTCTGCCAGTTGGAAAAGCGATGGCGGCGGAATATTTCATCCGCCGCCATGAAACCGATATTGTGCCGGTTATGCGCATATTGGGGACCCGGATTGCCAAGACCTGCGATGAGCAGCATGGTATTCAGACCCCCTATCAGGAAGCGATTATTCGCCGTCCTTGGCTTCTTCCGCAGCGCCTTCTGCGTTTTCTTCCGACTTCAGGCCGGCAGGCGCAGCAATGGTCGCGATGGTGAAGTCGCGGTCCTGGATGGCAGGCGTTGCGCCCTTCGGCAGCTTGACAGCCGAAATATGAACCGAGTCACCGATTTCAAGGCCGCTCAGGTCGATTTCGAGTGCTTCGGGAATTGCATTGGCCGGAACGATCAGTTCGACATCGTGACGAACCACGTTCAGCACGCCGCCGCGCTTGATGCCGGGCGCTGCTTCTTCGTTCTTGAAGTGAACCGGAACATTCACGTGGACGACCGACTTCGCGGAAACGCGCAGGAAGTCGACATGTTGCGGGAAGTCACGGACCGGATCAAGCTGGTAGTCCTTCGGGAGGACCTGAATCTTCTTGCCGTCCACTTCGATCGTGGCAACCGTGGTCTTGAAGCCACCGCCATGGATCTTGTAGAAAATCTCCTTGTAGGAGACGGCGATTGCGAGGGGCTCCTGCTTGTCGCCATAGATGACTGCAGGAATCTGGCCGTTGCGACGCAGTTCGCGGGAGGACCCCTTACCAACCCGGGTACGCAGATCGGCCTTGAGCACGTAAGTCTCGCTCATGGCATTTCCTTTCAATGTTACTGGAGTGTCGCTTGCTGTATTATCTACGCCTGACCTTATCCGAAAACCGGTTTCCACTTTTCGGAATCATGCTCCAACAAACGACATGAAACAGCCCGTTGTGTCTTCACCAGAGAGAAAGACCGGACCGCTCCATTCCGCGTTGCCTCCAAGGGTGTCTACGCGGATGGCGGTGCTATAGAGCATAGCGTGCGGCGGCGCAAGTTTTTTGGTTTGCTCGTTCAGATGGCAGGCCACAGTTGAAAAAATGAACCCGCTGGCCTATATTCGGATTGGTAGCTGAAGCGCGAACTCCAGCTACCATGTACTTAGATGAAAAGCTGTACCCGCACTGTAGCTTGCCAGCCGGTGCGGGTTTTCTTTACTCTAAGTGTGAATCTAATGGGTATAAACCACATAGAGTTCACCTCCGAATAGAGGGCAAAGCCTTTGCCTCGGTCGGAGCGGCTCATCCTCCCCGACGCGCCCGCTGGCTGGACGCTTGCTGCTTTTGCCCCCCCTGAAAAGATTGCTAGCAAAACTTTTGGTTGAAATCTACTGCCCGGCATCTGTGGGCATTTGTCTTAACGGGTGGCATTGGCGGCGTCAAAAATGTTAAGCGAATGCCTGATCGACTGGTGGCAAGGCCGCGCGAGTCGTCTGTTCCAGCAATGTTGAAACAAGGAGGCGAGATGCAGGTCGGTATCGACATGGGTATCGCTGTTGGAGGTTCTGCCTCGGCAGCGGCGCTTGGCGGTGGCAAGCAGGCCATGCTTGATCTTGAAGAGCTTCTCGCCACACGTTTGCTCGTGCAGGGTAATTCTGGTTCCGGCAAATCGCACCTTCTGCGCCGCCTGCTGGAACAGAGCGCGCAATGGGTGCAGCAGTGCATCGTCGATCCTGAAGGCGATTTCGTCACGCTGGCCGATATGTATGGCCATGTGGTCGTCGATGCTGCGCGCACCGAAGCTGAACTGACCCGCATTGCCGGACGCATCCGCCAGCATCGCGTTTCAGTCGTGCTCAATCTTGAAGGGCTGGATGTGGAGCAGCAGATGCGCTCGGCTGCGGCTTTCCTTGGTGGGCTTTTCGATGCGGAGCGCGATTACTGGTATCCGATGCTCGTCGTCGTGGATGAGGCGCAGCTTTTTGCGCCTGCCGCAGCCGGTGAAGTGTCCGACGAAGCGCGCAAGCTTTCGCTTGGCGCCATGACCAACCTTATGTGCCGTGGCCGCAAGCGCGGGCTTGCCGGTGTCATTGCCACGCAGCGGCTGGCCAAACTTGCCAAGAATGTCGCCGCCGAAGCCTCCAACTTCCTGATGGGGCGTACCTTTCTCGATATCGACATGGCGCGCGCCGCTGACCTTCTCGGCATGGAGCGCCGCCAGGCGGAAATGTTCCGCGATCTCCAGCGCGGACATTTCGTGGCGCTTGGCCCTGCCTTGTCGCGCCGCCCGCTGCCGATCAAGATCGGCAAGGTGGAAACATCGGCGCGGTCGTCATCGCCGAAACTGATGCCGCTTCCCGATACGCCCGAAGATGCGCGCGATCTGATTTTCACGCCTGCTCCGGAAGAGATCCGGACCGTGGCGCGCCGTACGCCGCCCCCACCGCCGCCGCCCTCGACGGCGGAAATTCTGGCGCAGGTGGCAAAGCCGAAGCCGGAGGCGGAGCCGGTCGAAGCGCCGCTGTTCCCCGGCATCGTGGAAGCCGAACGCGAGGAGCTTCTGGAAAAGGTCATGCGCGAGATCGTGGACGATCCCGAAGCCTCGTTCCGCTCGGTTGCGGTTCTCTATCAGGATTTTCTGGTGCGCTGCCGCATTCATCGTGTTCCGGGCGAACCGCTTGCTCTGCCTGCTTTCCGGCGTCGGCTGGCCGTGGCACAGGCCAGCATTGAAAGCGACGTGGCGAACGGCGAGACATGGCAGCAGGCGCTTGCCCTGTCGGAAAGCCTGACCGATGATGTGCAGGGCGTATTCCTGATCGTCGCGCAAGCCGCGGTGACGGGCGCGCCTTGCCCTTCCGATGCGGCCCTTGCGCGCGCCTATGGTACGCATTCGTTCAGTCGGGCACGGCGCCTGCTGGCCTATTTCGAGGAGCGCGGGCTTCTGGTCGTGCGCAATGATTTCAAGGGAATGCGGATCGTCAATTTTCCCGATCTTGGCTGCGAAACTGCGCCGGGTGACCCGAATGCGCCTGACGATCAGGCGGACATGGGCAACGCGGCCGAGTAACGGCCTTATCAAGCTTGTGCCAGGAGCATTTATGCGGGGAAATCAGTCCACCGGACTGATTTCTGATCCCGCTTCGATGCGTCGGATAATGCGTAAAAACAAAGAGATAGAGCGGTTTCAACGTTTCCGTTTTAACCGGAACCGACTCTAGTCGAACAGGCTCGACACCGATTCTTCCGCTGCCGTGCGGGCGATGGCTTCGCCGATCAGGTCCGAGATCGAAAGCACGCGGATATTCGGCGCATCGTTGATGGCGGTGGTCGGCTGGATGGAATCGGTGATGACCAGTTCCTTCAGCTTGGACGAGGCGATGCGGGCAACCGCGCCGCCGGACAGAACGCCATGCGTGATATAGGCGGTGACGCTGTTTGCGCCCTTGTTCAACAGTGCTTCGGCTGCGTTGCAGAGCGTGCCGCCGGAATCGACGATATCGTCGAACAGCAGGCAGTCCTTGCCGGAAACATCGCCGATGACGTTCATGACTTCCGATTCACCGGGGCGTTCGCGGCGCTTGTCAACGATGGCAAGCTGCGCATCGATGCGCTTGGCGAGTGAACGCGCGCGGACCACACCGCCGACATCGGGCGAGACGACCATGCAATTGCCGGTGGCATAATTGGCTTTCACATCGCGGGCGATGACCGGAACGGCATAGAGATTGTCGGTCGGGATATCAAAAAAACCCTGAATCTGGCCAGCGTGGAGATCGAGGGTCAAAACGCGGCTCGCGCCGGCTTCCGTGATGAGGTTGGCTACGAGCTTTGCCGAGATCGGCGTGCGCGGGCCGGGTTTGCGGTCCTGACGGGCATAGCCGAAATAGGGCAGGACGGCGGTGATGCGACGGGCCGAGGAGCGGCGGAAGGCATCGATCATGATGAGCAGTTCCATCAGGTGATCGTTCGCCGGGTAGGAAGTCGATTGCAGAACGAATACGTCTTCGCCGCGCACGTTTTCCTGAATCTCCACGAAAATTTCCTGATCAGCGAAGCGACGGACGCTGGCCTTGCCGAGTGGAATGTTGAGATATTGAGCAACGGATTCGGCAAGAACCCGGTTGGAGTTGCCTGCGAAAAGTTTCATTCTTTTGCCTCTGACGCCGATGCGATAGCGGTTTGCAGTTTGGTTCTGTCGCAAAAGTCCGTCGTAACGGACATAATCTCTCTTGTTGCGCGTGAGCCGTAATGGAAGCGGCCCAGCAAATCTATCCTAAAAAACTTTAAAGCTGCGTACTTTTTGACGGGATCAAGTACAGCAGCTTGCAAGGTTTTCTCAGATGCGGGGGCTATTGCAAAGAGTCACCATTATTGCAAGGCCCGAAGGGACACACTGGCTGCAAAAAGGCAGGGGATGCGCCTTTCCCACAGTATGTAAAACTGATTCAACAAAAGATTTCAGCCTTTTGCCGCCAAAGCACTTTTTCATGCGCGATTTGCCGCAAGCGAGCTTGAATATTCCTGCATGGTTCGGTCGGCGATTGCCTGCATGGCAGAAGCGGGAACGACGCTCCATGAGTCTGCCGCGGCCCCTTGCGCTTTCTCCTGCCCCTGAATGCGATGAAGCCGGTTGCCGGAGGCGTCGAGCACATCCCACACGTAAAGAACCGTGGTCTGGTTATCCTCCGAGAGAACGGAGAAATAGCCCTTTATGACATAGGCGGCACTGGGATCATTGTTGCCTGCAAGCTCGATGCCCATGGCTTTTGCATCATCGTTCATGCGGTGGGTCAGCGGCGTCACCACATTGACGGGTGCGCCGACGATGGGGGCAATATGCAGCTTGCCGGGTTTGAGCGTTGCGCGCTGGGGTGCTGGCGTTGCGACCGGCGCGTTGGAGGGCGCCGTTGTCGCGGCCTGTCCGGTATCCTTGTTCGATCCCTGTATATCCAGAGCGGATTCGGTGCTGTTGCAGGCGGCAAGCAGTCCAGCAAGCAACAACACCATTGAAAGATGTGCCTTGTTCATGTTCGGCTTCATGCTCCTGAAAGCGCAGTTTGTCCACGCCTGACGGTTTTATCTCTGATTGCGCCTCATTTGACAATCATATCAAGAGAATGACGGGATAATGGCTGAGCCGCGCCATTTGTCGTGAGATATGTCTGGCCAAGTGTCATCGCGGTCTGCGTATCGGAATCCATGATGATCATATGCGCGAAAAGCGTCATATCCGGCTGGATGCTCTCCGGGTTTGCGGCGTAAAACATCTGCGGGTCCATCCATGACGGCGTGAAACGGGCACCCACCGAATAGCCACAGGCATTGAGCCGGTGGCGGGTGAGGCCGTGCGCTTCCATCGTCCGTGCATGGGCGTCGAACACGTCGCCGAAGGTCGAGGCGGGGGTCATCGCCGCTTCAACTGCTTCGAGGGCTTCGCGTGCGGCCTCGTAAAGCTCCATATGGTGTTTTGTGGGCTTGCCGATGATCAGCGTGCACATCATCGGTGCGTGGTAATGGCGGAAGACGCCAGACCATTCCAGCGTGAGCTGGTCGTTCTTGTTCAGCTTGCGCCGACCGGACTTGTAGCGGCAGAGGAGAGCGTCTTCGCCCGAGCCGATGATATATTCGTTTGCGGGATAATCGCCGTCGCCTGCAAAATTGGCGCTCATCATGGCGGCCAGAATATCTGCTTCGCTGGCGCCTGCCCTGGTAAGTTTCACCGCGGCATCGAGCGCATCGTCGCTGAGTTCTGCGGCGCGTTTGGCATAGGCGACTTCAGCAGGGCTTTTGAGAAGGCGCAGCCGATCCACCATGCCCGATGCATCGTAAAGCTTGGCAAAGCTTTGCAACTGTTCGTCAAGCTTGCGGGCATTGGCCCCGGTCAGGCCATGGGTCTGGTATTCGATGCCGATCCGGCTGCCGAGGAGGTCGAGTTCCGTCAGAATATTGCGCAGATCCACCGCCGGATTGGCATTGTCGCGGTCTGTCCAGACAACGATGTTTTCGATATTTGACGTATGGCGCGCCTGCCGCAGATCGGCCGAGCGCGTCATCAGCACCATCGAACCGTCGGCCTTTACCACGAGGCACTGGAAGAAGCAGAAACCGAACGTGTCATAGCCGGTCAGCCAGTACATGCTTTCCTGTGCGAACAGGAGCAGCGCATCCAGCTTTTCCTCTTCCATCTTCAAGATCAGACGGTCGCGACGTGCGGCGAATTCTTCCGGCTCGAAGTGAAGGGCCATGCGGTTCTCCCAGGGCATTTCCAGCAAAAGCGTGAAACGGCTTTGTGTTGGAAAATGCGATAAAACAAATAATCAGAGCGGTTCCAACGATTCCGTTTTAACCGGAACCGCTCTAATCTTCTATGATGGCGATCGCTGCAATCTGACGCCCGTAATCGGGTTCGTTGCGATGGGTGGCGCGCCGGTAGGAATAGAACTGTTCCTCATTGGCATAGGTGCATTGGCGAAGGGCGTCTGCCTGCACACCCGCCTTCGTCAGCCGGTCGGTGATGAAGGTCCACAGATCGAACAGATAGTGTTCCGGCTTTTCCGAAGGCCGGAAATAGGCCGCGTAATTCGGATCCTTGCCAATGAATTCAGCATAGAATTCCGGCCCGACCTCGTAATTGTCCGGCCCGATGGTGGGGCCAAGAACGGCGACGATATTCTCACGCTTTGCACCGAGCCCGATCATGGCTTCGATGGTGTTTTCCAAGACGCCCGTAAAAGCGCCGCGCCATCCGGCATGGGCGGCGGCGATGACGCCCGCCTGATGATCCGCAAAGAGCACCGGGCCGCAATCGGCGGAAAGTGCACCAAGGGCAATGCCGGGAACATTCGTTACCATGGCGTCGGCTTTCGGGCGCGGGTTGCCGAACGGTTCGGTGACGTGGATGACGTCGGGGGAATGAATCTGATACACAGTGACGAGATGATCGGGCGCAACGCCAAGGCTTTCCGCCACACGGCGGCGATTCTCGGCAATCTTTTCGGGTGCATCGTTCGATCCGTTGCCGATATTGAGGCTGGTATAGATGCCATCGGAAACGCCGCCCTTGCGCGTGAAAAAACCGTGCGTAATCCGCTTCCCGTGCTGTCCAACGGGCTTTTCAAGGAGAGGCGAGCGGAGTGGTTGCGGTTTAGCTGTCATCTTGCTGGCTTTCCTAAACGGCGGGATGGTGGGGGAGGTCGGTTGGCTTGTCAATCAAGAGCCTGCTCCAAAAGTTGCTCCGTGTGGCTGCAAACGGCACTTTTTTGCGTTCTGCCGCGCACGTATCTTTTGTACGCTCCGCTTCGGTATTCAAAAATCACTATTTTTGCACACACATACCGCTTTTTGATTCAGGCTCCTGACGCTTTTGAAAAAGCATGGTCAGGCAAAATTTATTCAAAAGGCAAAAGACGGGTCTGTTCGTCACTGAATGCGAGAACCTTGAACAAGGTTCCCATTTGATCGGGTGCGGCCAGTCTTTCGACATCCTGCCGGATTTTTTCCTGAAAAGCCGCGTCCTTGCCCGCGCCGAGCCGCCCGGCGCGATCAACTAAGCCCATGGCGAGCAGAAACTCGCCCTGCGTCATGGTTCCGGTCTTGCAGCCGCAGGCTTTTGCCGTTTTTTGCAGAATATCGAAATCGACATGGCTGGTGAGATCAGCCACGCCCGGATGGGCGAATACATCGTCATAGGCCTGTTTCAGCATGGCTTGCAGCGTGTCACCGAAACCGGATTCCAGGTGGCCGTAATCGATGTTGAGCGCAGCACCGCGCGTGGCTGCGATGCGGCTGGCGATCTCCTGCATCAAGGCCGTGCGTGCGGGAGCCGCTTCAAAGATGGCGCCTTCTTCGGCTTTCACATGGTCTTTCGGCAGGAGCGCCGGATCAATGCCGCCCGCGCCGCTGACAAACTGGAATTCGTCCTGTTCATTGAGCGCGATCATCCGCTCGACAAAGCGGCCATCGGCCTTGACGAATTGCCGGAAAGGGATCGCGTCGAACAGTTCGTTGGTGACGAGGATCAGCGGTCCATGGACAGTATCGGCGGGAATATCGGCAAAGCGTTCAAACCATTCGACATGCGCTTTTGTGCCTGCGAGCTTCTGCTTCTGCTTTTCGGCAAGGCGCGGGCTGGTTTCCACCATGGCAATTCGCGCGCCGCCCAGCATTTGCGGCGCAAGCCTGCCAATGGTGCGCAGCATGTCGCTCATCAGCGTGCCGCGGCCGGGGCCGATTTCGCACAGCACGAAATTGGCCGGGCGTGCGAGTGCGTCCCATTCGCTGAGGCACCAGATGCCGATCAGTTCACCGAACATCTGGCTTACTTCCGGTGCGGTGATGAAATCCCCTTCACGCCCGAAAGGTTCGCGCGTCGTATAATAGCCTGCCTCGCGGTCGCCGAGGCAGGCCGCCATGTAATCGGCCACGCTGATCGGCCCGGTGGTGGCTATCAGCCGTTTCAGCCGCTCTTTCAGCGAGAGATCAGGCATTCCTGGCGGCTGCCCGGTTTGCGCGCCACATGGCCCAAAGGCCGAGCAGGACCATCGGCACGGAAAGCACCATGCCCATGGTAAGCCATCCGCCGAAGAGATAGCCAATCTGGGCATCCGGTTCGCGGAAGAATTCCACCGCGATGCGGCTCAGCCCGTAACCGGTGACGAAGGCGCCTGCCACAAAGCCCGGCTGCTTGAGCTTGCGTGCGCCCCAGACCAGCACGAACAGTACGAAGAAGAGAACAAGCCCTTCAAGAAAGGCTTCGTAAAGCTGGCTTGGATGGCGCGGCAGTGGGCCGCCATTGGGGAAATAGACCGCCCATGGCACATCGCTCACCCGGCCCCAAAGTTCCGAATTGATGAAATTGGCGACGCGCACGACGCCGAGGCCAATCGGCACGCCGGCGGCAATCGTGTCGAACATGCTCCAGACGAGGATGCCGCGCGAGCGGGCAAACAGGATCATGGCGAGCGTGGTGCCGAGAATGCCGCCATGAAACGACATGCCGCCATCCCACAGGGCCGGAATGGCGAGCGGGTTGGAGATATAATAGGAGAAATTATAGAAGAGCACATAACCGATCCGCCCGCCGAGCACGACGCCGAGTGCTGCCCAGATCACGAAATCGTCGAGTGCTTCGGGCGCCATTGGCGGCTGGTTGTTGGCCCAGAGGCGATGGCTGCGCAGCAATTTCTTGCCATACCACCACGCGAAGAGAATGCCGACGACATAGCCGAGGCCGTACCAGTGCACTGCCAGCGGCCCGACCCGGAAAATCACCGGGTCGATAGCGGGGAAGGCAAGGGCCGATGCGGGCAGCAACGTCTCGATCATGAAATCACTCCATTTTGCGACAGAACATGCTGGACGAAGCCTTGCGGGTCAAGCGGCCCGGTTTTCCTGTCCCAGGCAATCACTATTCCATAGCCGCGCTTGCATCGGAACTAAGACGGCCCTATTTCCAATTTCAGGGTTTGAGAGCAAATTCAAACGTCGAATGAAAACAAGGAAGAATGCGATGACCAGCGGACAGAACCGGGTTCTTGATGAACTCGCCAAGCTTGTGACGGATGCGGCAGGCGCCGCGCAAGGTGTGCGCCGTGAAGTGGAAACGGCGCTGCGTTCGCAAGGGGAGCGCGTGCTCAATACGCTCGACGTTGTGCAGCGTGAGGATTTTGAAGCCCTTCGCGAAATGGCCATCAAGGCGCGCTCGGAAAAAAGTGCCTTGCTGGCAAGAATCGAAGCTCTGGAAGCACGTCTTGCCAAATTTGAGGGTGGTTCCAGCGCCAAACCGGCAAAATCGGCATCCGTTTCGTCAAAATCCAAAGATAATTCCTGATTATTTATTAACAGGCCGCAGGTGGCAAAAACCCTTGTCTTAGAGTCGCTTAAGGCAAGGGGCGCGGCCGGCCCCCCATATATTTCCACATGCTTTCATGCCTCTTTTTTGAAAAGGGGCTGGTGTTCGGATTCAGCTTCAATAGACTGAAAACGCTACATGATTCGTAACGTGGTCATGTATGCGGCAGCGGGGGATTGAGTGTCGCGTTTCACGTCTTCAGGCTGCTTTCCAGTATCAGTTGCGTATGTGCGTGTGCCATTGAGGTGACTACATGCTGTCAAGCATGTCAGTTCCTCAACCGATCAATTCGTGCCTGTTTTTACTGCGCTTGTTTTTGCGCGGTGACGGCACGGGCGAGCAATGACTTGCGCGCCGGGAATTTGGAGACATCTGGGGGCAGGTGTTTCGCAGAACAGGAAACGGACATGAGCCTTCTTGAGCTTGAATTCGCACGTGAGGCACATCCGGTGGATGTGATCGAACAGGTCGCGCATTCAAACGACTGGACGTTCGAGCGGACTGGCGACGACGAAATTGCAATTTCGGTTGCGGGCAACTGGACTGACTATCATATCTCATTTTCATGGATGGAGGATTTCGAGGCGCTGCATCTGGCCTGCGCTTTCGATATCAAGGTGGCCGAGCCGCGCGTCAACGAGGTGATGCGCCTGCTTTCGCTTATCAATGAAAAGCTTCTCATGGGCCATTTCGATCTCTGGCAGCAGGAAGGCGCGATCATGTATCGCCAGTCGTTGCTGCTGGCAGGCGGGGTGGAACCGACGAGCCGTCAGGTGGAAGTGCTTTTATCGGCGGCGCTGGAAGCCTGCGAAGCCTATTTCCAGGCCTTCCAGTTTGTGGTCTGGTCGGGGGTCAGCGCACGCGAGGCGCTGGAAAGTGTGGTGTTTGAAACAGTCGGGCGCGCGTGAAAGCCTGTTCCAAAAGTCGCGCTGTGCGGCTGCAAATGGAAATTGATCTGCGTTCCGGCGCTCGAAAATCACCATTTGCGCATGCACATGCCGCTTTTGAATTCAGACTCTTGTCCGATAATGCGTGGGGGGGACAAAAATGAGCGAAGCAGCCACCATTAGCTGGGCGGATTTCGAGAAGGTCGATATCCGCAGTGGAACCATTGTTGAAGCCGTGCCATTTCCAGAAGCGCGCAAGCCTGCCTATAAGCTCAAGATCGATTTTGGCGAGAAGATCGGCATCAAGAAGTCGTCGGCCCAGATCACCAGACACTACACGCCGGAACAGCTTATCGGAAAACAGGTCATGGCCGTGGTGAATTTTCCGCCGCGCCAGATCGGCCCGTTCATGTCGGAAGTGCTGACGCTCGGAATGCCGGACGAAGACGGAGAAGTGGTGCTTGCGGCAATTGACAAGCCAGTGCCGAATGGTGGCAAGCTTTTTTAGAGCGCGTTTCGATCTGAATGAATCAGATTGGGCTCTAATTCTTTGCTTTGACGCGCATCTTTTCCGAAAACCGTTTCACACTTTTCAGGATGCGCTCTAATAGCGCGATGGCTTCTGATTAGACGCGCAGTGGCGTCCTTTTCCCTCATCCTGAGGAGCCGTTGAAAACGGCGCTCCATCCTGAGCTTGTCGAAGGATCGAAGGACGAGGAAAAGCTGGACCCTTGCCCTGATCCTTCGAGACGGTTCCATCGCAAGCTCAGGAACCTCCTCAGGATGAGGGGGAGGCGTTGTCTTGCTCTACGCAGCGGCGGGAACGAGCATAACCATCTCGGAAAAATAATGTTTCCAAAGGGTTGATACATAGGGTTCTGTTCGCTGTCTGTTTTCCCGGCGTGTCTGCAACCGTTTGCCGCTTTCGGAAGACATGTCTCAAGCCGGAATATGAATGGTGGCGCGCAGGCCGCCGAGCGGCGAATCCTCCAGCGCAATGTCGCCGCCATGGCTGCGTGCGATGTCGCGGGCAATCGCAAGGCCAAGCCCGCCGGTGCCGCCTGAATCCTGCGTTCGTGCCTCATCAAGCCGCACGAAAGGCTTGAAGACGTCCTCCCTGCGATTTTCGGGCATGCCCGGTCCATCATCGTCCACGATGACTTTAAGCCAGCCGTCCACATGCGAAATCGAAAGCTCGACATTCTGCGCGTGACGGAAGGCGTTTGAAACCAGATTGCTGACAAGTCGTGAGAAGGCGTTCGGGCGCACGTTGATTTCGCGGTCGCCCTCTATCGTGTACTTGAAACCGCGCTCGCGCAGGCGCGCTTCGCTTTCCAGTTTTTCGCAAAGCCGGGTGACGTCGAAAGTCGCGGTTTCTTCTGCTCCCTCACCGCGCGCAAAGGCCAGATACCCCTCCAGCATGGTCTGCATGTCGGCAATATCCTGATTGAGCGGCTCGGTATCGATGGAATGGCCGGCGAGGGCCAGTTGCAGCTTGAAGCGGGTGAGAATGGTACGCAGGTCGTGGCTGACACCGGAAAGCATGGCGGTGCGCTGCTCGATCTGGCGTTCGATACGCGAGCGCATCTGGATAAAGGCGAGGCCAGCGCGGCGCACTTCCTCCGCCCCGCGCGGGTGAAAACCTTCCGGCATGGGCCGCCCCTTGCCGAAGCTTTCGGCGGCCTGCGCCAATTGCTGGATAGGCTTGATCTGGTTGCGCAGGAAGGCGATGGCAATGATAAGCAGAACCAGCGCCGTGCCCACCATCCATGTGAGGAAGATGCCGGTATTGGACGCATAGGCCTGGCTGCGCCGGGCAAAAACGCGCAATACCTTGTCTTCAAGCTTGATGCGGATTTCGATCAGATCGGAATCACCCACAGTATCGATCCAGAAAGGGCGGTTGATCTGCCGGGTGATCTCTTCGCTCAGGAAATAGTCGAGAATGGCGAAGAAGGGTTTCGGCCCCGGCGGCGGCAGTGGATCGGGGGGCAGGATGGAAATGTTCAACGCCAGCCGCTGCTGCGCGATGCGGATCAGATTGTCGTAACCCGGCTCCTGCGGATAGGTTTCAAGAAGATCGATGATTGCTGCGATATCGCGAACCACTGCCGTCGAAAGGCGTTCCGTCACCATCTGCCAGTGGCGCTCCATGAACACATAGGCAATGACCGACTGGAGCAGCACCATGGGCGCGATAATGATGATGAGCGAGCGCGCATAAAGCCCCTTGGGCATGATGCGCGTCAACCAACGGGAGAATCTTCTGAAGGGCGATCTCATCGTGTTAAAACGTCCCTACGCCTGAGACCGCACGGTTGTGCTTTCCATGAACCACATTGCGGTTGTACCTTTTGTACACGTCGCCCTGCGTTTTGAAAAAACACCATTTTCTGATCGCGCTATTCCCGATTGCCGTTGCCTTGCTATTCGATGCTGAGTTTGTAGCCGATGCCGCGCACGGTCTGGAGCCAGACCGGGTTTGCGGGATCCTGCTCGATCTTTCGGCGCAGACGGTTGATCTGCACATCGATCGTGCGTTCACCCACATCGCCGTCCTGCCCGGTCAGTTCATGGCGGGGGATGGTTTCGCCCGCCCGCTCGGCAAAGATCGCCATGATATCCTGCTCGCGGTCGGTGAGCTTGATCGTCTCGGTTCCCTTCTTCAATTCGCGACGCGGAATGAAAAAAGTATAAGGGCCGAACACGATCTGTTCGATCTTCGGCTGCGCGGGCGGTGCGCCACGGCGCAGGATATTGTTGATACGCAGTGTCAGCTCGCGCGGATCAAAGGGTTTGGGCAGATAGTCGTCTGCTCCGGCAGCCAGGCCGTCGATGCGGCTGTCGGTTTCCGACAGGGCTGTCAGCATGAGAATCGGCACGTTCTTCTGTTCGCGCAAGGAGCGCGTCAGCGAAACGCCGGTTTCTCCCGGCATCATCACGTCGAGAATCAGAAGGTCGAAGTCGATGCCTTCCAGCTTGCGGCGCGCTTCGGCTGCACTGCCAGCCATCGTGACGCGAAACCCGCTATTGGTCAAATATTGTGAGAGAAGGCTGCGGATGCGCGTATCGTCGTCCACGACGAGAAGGTGCGGTGCGTCGTCCGATAGCGTCTTTTCTTCTTCTGCAGCCATGGCGTCTTTCGATCCCATTCCGATAATTTTGCTTCAGCATCCCAGATTATGGCTGGTGCTTTGGTGTGCATCTTATCGACTGGAATGCGGCACGTCTATTCACTGCCTGCATGGATGCGTTTTTGTATCAACTCTATCAGCGGCGGCAGAAAACTCGTCGATCTGCGCCCTGCGCTCGGGATTGACCATGTTATAGAGAAAACGTTCTATCACTTTGCGGTCTTGCTGGGCGCAGTCTTCCAGCGCGCGTGCGATGCGTCGCGACTGGGGAAGGGCAAGCGCAAGCGTGAGCTGACGGCCGCTTTTCGTGGGATAGAGTTTGCGGTGGCGGCGATCATGCTGGCCGGTAGCCTGCACCACATGGCCAGTGTCGATCAGCTGCTTGAGCACGCGCGAAAGGCTCTGTTTGGTGATGCGCAGCACTTCCAGAAGCTCGGCCACCGTCATGCCCGGCTTGCGATTGATAAAATAGAGGACACGGTGATGCGCCCGCCCGAAACCGATCTTTTCAAGGATAAGGTCAGGATCGGCAGTGAAATCGCGATAGGAAAAAAACAAAAGCTCAATGACGTTGAGATCGGTCGCCTCCTCAGCCGTCAATGGATTGGTTATATAATTCATATCGCTGGTCGAATTCACATCGGTGCTCCATTCTGTTGCGCCAAATATGTCAGTATTATTGACGTAATTCAATCGCCCAGATAATTTTCGATAAACGTTCGCATATTTTTTGGAATAATGTTCATGCCGATGCCTGCCGGGAGGAGGAATAATTGCGCCTTCCGCACATGCTCCGTCGAAGGATTCGCGCAATATGTTTGCCGATCCATCAATTTAAAGCATGTCTCCCCAAAGGGGGAACCAGTTTTGGCAGACATGCACAAAATTGCGGAAAAGTTTGCCAGATTGTTTTCTGCCGGAAGAAAAGCTGCGCCGGAAAAGCCGTGCTCGGCGTCTTTCCCGGCAATTTTTTCTTGAGAATTCATCGTTTCTATTAATTTAGCAGTTTATCAGCTTTGGTTTTAAACAGAAAAAAGCGTTTTTCAGGCTAATTTTTAATCATGTTGTCGCTTATTGTTTGACATTGGAAAGTTTCGGCCCAAGATTTTATTGGCCGGAGTCGCACTGTTCCGGTTTAAAGCTCAGATGGGGTGACGATTATGGAATCTCTACTACCTATCATTATTCAGCTTGTCGCCGGTGCCGTTGGCGGTAACATCGCAGGCGCCGTGAAGAACTTCAGCCTAGGCACAACGGGCAACACGGTGGCTGGTGGCATCGGCGGTGTCATCCTCGGTCAGCTTCTTCCGATGCTGTCCAGCGGGGGACTGGATTCGGTACTTAGCGGCGTTGTTGGCCAGTTGGCGGGCGGCGGTGTTGGTGGTATCGTGCTGACGGCTATTATCGGCCTGATCAAGAATTCGATGGCCGCCAAGGCCTGACAGAGCCAGAGCGCACTAGCCGGTGAGGCGCGCTTCATGCGGCGGTGGAAATTTTTCAACCTGAAAAGCAATGCCGATCAGGCAAGGTGAATTGTTGGAGAGGGAAAAACGGACGGCCAATCGCCGTCCGTTTTTATTGTGCAAAGCCTTCACGCGAGCGGGGCTGACCATTATGTGTGAACAGGAACCCTATACCGAGTTGGAGCAAAGAACATGAGGCAATTGCAGGCCATTATCGTTCCCGTCACGCCGTTTCAGCAAAATTGCACCATTCTCTTTGATGGTGAAACCAAGAAGGGGGTGGTGATCGACCCCGGCGGCGACCTTGCGCGCATCAGGGAAGCCATTGAATCCCAGGGCATCGACGTCGAAGCGATCTGGATCACGCATGGCCATATCGATCATGCCGCTGCCGCGCTCGATCTCAAGGAGGCGCTGGGTGTGGATATTATCGGGCCGCACAGGGACGACAAGTTTCTCCTCGATAATCTCGTGGCGGCTGGCCTGAAATATGGAATTACCGAAGGTGTGCGCAATGTCACGCCGGACCAATGGCTGGAGGAGGGGGACAAGGTTTGCGTTGCCGGGCATGTCTTCGACGTTTTCCATTGTCCCGGTCATGCGCCGGGCCATGTCGTCTTTTTCAATCCTGAGGCGCGGTTTGCCATTGTCGGCGACGTGCTTTTCAACGGGTCGGTCGGCCGCACGGATCTTCCGGGGGGTGATCACGCGACACTGATCCGCTCCATCACGGAAAAGCTGCTGCCGCTTGGTGACGATATCGGCTTCATCTGCGGGCATGGTCCCGGCGGACGGTTCGGGGAGGAACGGCGTTCCAATCCGTTTCTGACCGATACGGGATATGCCTGATTTGCAATGAAAAAAGCCGCCTTCAGGGGCGGCTTTTTGCTGGTTGATCGGTTCGGTGTCAGTTGGCCGTGCAGAAATGGTCGCGACCGTCATAACCGCGATAGGTGCCGGTTTTCGGGTTGAACGAACGGTAACGGCCCGAGCAATACTGATACCAGCCGCGGCTCCATGGCTCATAGCCGGCGCGGTAGACCACGTTGCGGGTAGGCGCGGCAGGGTAATAGGCTGGCGGCGGCGGCGCGGCATAGACCGGCATGGGCTGGATATAGGTCGTGCGTGGCTGGCTGAGTACACTGCCGAGCAGGGCGCCTGCTGCCAGCCCGATTACGCCGGCGGCGAGTGCGTCATTATTGCTCCGGCTACTATGATGAGAATGAGAGCGGCTCCAGCCACGCTCCGTGCTCCTGCTTTCCCAGTGTCCAGGCCCCCAGCTGTCACGCTTCCAAGTCTTACTTTCCCAGCTATGGCGGCTCCACGAATCTGCCGATGCGGTGGCAAGTGGTGCAGCAACGGTTGCGAGCGATGCCGCTGCCAGAATAGTGATCTTCAAAAATCGATTCATTATTTACTCCTTTAGAGCGGCTCCGATTAAAACAGAATTACTGGAACTGCTCTAACTATTTGTTTTTCCGCATTATCCTACGCAAACCCGCTTCGCACTTCTGGCTCGAAAATGCGCTGGAAGCTGTCTGCAATTCCCACGATGGGCAATCCGGGGATGACCGCATCGATTATGAATAACCAATTAGCCCGTTGGAGATGAATGGAGGCTGAACAATGGAAAAGGGCGGGGGCGAAAGTCTGAAGCTCCGATCCTTTGTTTTGACGCGCATCTTTTCCGAAAACCGTTTCACACTTTTCGGGATGCGCTCTCATGCAGCCTATGTAACAATCCGTGCGCGAAACGAGGCTGAATGCCGGGCGATAAAAAACCCCGGCAGAAGCCGGGGGCGAAATCTGCATTTCTTACGTAAACGATCAGCCGGTAATGGTGATGTTCACGGCCTTGGGGCCTTTTCCACGACGATCTGGTTCCGTTTCATAGGAAACCTTCTGATTGTCAGCAAGGCCTGGCAGGCCAGAAGCCTGAACTGCAGAAATATGCACGAAGATGTCCGCGCCGCCATCATCGGGCTTGATGAAACCGAAACCTTTTTCGGTGTTGAAGAATTTGACCTGTCCGGTCTGTGCCATGGGATCCGTTCCTTTTCCTTGGCGCCGCCGCTTCATGAGAAATCGGCGGAATTACATCTCCTGTCGAGCGCACCACACACCCGACAGAGGGTCATGCAGGCAGTTCTCGACATTGGGAAGGAACTGATCATTGCCAGTGATTACTCTCTGGCCCGGAACTTATAGCGGCTCCGGCACGCCGTTCTTCGTGTCTTCCATTTGTTCGCAAAATGCCCGAACACATGAAGACTGATCTATGATGAGGTATTTGGCAAGCAAATTCTTTGCAGGTCATATGAATGGTTATCTTTGAACGATTATCGCTATAATTTTTTACGAATCTTTCTAGAAATTTGACAGGTTAATTCCAAAATAGAACAGGTGATTGCAAAAATCGCTACCTATACTGTCACCTATAGGGAATTTTTCTTATTTATTGCGTGAAACGATGCATGCGCCACCAACCGCGTGCAAGCTGCTACAAATGCCATCTGCTTCTTTCCGGCTGTCGGCTCCTATGCGCACCGCATAGATTCCGCGCCTGCCGATTGGCGTGCGAATGCGGCTGATAACCGGATTGTGCCCTGCAAGAACGGAGGCAAATTGCTTGCGTAATCGGTTCCATTGGTTGATGGCGACGCTGCGGCGGAAATTTCCGGCGAGCTGTATGCCCCAAGGTTTCGGCTTGACCCGTGACATGGGGATCGTTGCAGTGCGGATGACCGGCAGGCGTCATGGAATCCCAGCTTGGGGTCGAGCGGGCGGTTCACCACTTCCTGGCCTGCGGCGAAATCATCCGCCGGTGCGCCGGTAATATCCAGCACATAGTCTTCGGTTTCGAGCGGCAGGAAGCCCCCGGTGCGCATCCAGCTTGAAACACGCCCCGCCCCGGCGTTGTAGGCGGCTGCGGCAAGGCCCCAATTGCCGAATGCGTCTTTCAGGTCGCGCAGGAATCCGACTGAGGCGGGAATGGCCTGCTCCACGTCGAAGGGATCGACAAGGCCGCGTTCCTTGGCGGTATAGGGCATGAATTGCGCGATTCCCTGGGCGCCAACGGGGCTGACGGCGTTGTGATCGAAACGGCTTTCCTTCCAGATCAGCCGTGCGAAGAAATCTTTCGGTATGCCATGGGCTTCGGCATTTGCCTCGATCAACTGGCAGATGCGATTGACGGTGGGGGCGGGTTTATCGGGTGATAGCGAAGGTGCATGAATGGGGGGAGCGGGTTCATCCGCCGCAAAGGCCGCAAACACGCCCACGGCGGCATGAAGGATTGATGCCACGGCCAGCACCGCTATGGTCATGATAAATTGGTTCATGCTGCCTGTTCCGCCCCTTGCCCGAAAACAAGGTAACGCAAGTTTACCGCATGTCGATATGGTTCCGGCGGTTTTGTTCAAGCCCGCGCGGCGATTGAGCCTTTTCAGGGCGTGGATAGCGTCACCTCAGCCTAACGCCCCGGCCGGCCTGTCTTGCCGGGGCGACGCTTCTTGCGGGAGACCTCCGCCGGATCTTCATATGAGCCGATGCCAGCCCGTTCGCGCCGGATGGGCGCCTTGCCGCCCGCCGGGATCTCGGTGCGTTTCACGGTCATTTCATCCAGCGTGTTCTTGCGGAACCTGCTTTCCGCGGCTGTCGGAAGCGGGCCGTCATGGCGGGGCTTCGCCATATCCGTTCCCGGTCCCATATTGTCGAGCGATGGCTTCTGGAACAAAGACTTGCCGCCTTCGTCATCCGTAACCACGCGATGCATCTTGCGGCCCGCATTGTGGCGACCTTTGGTCCGCCCCGTAACGGGGCTTTCCAGTTCCACCTCACGCGCCATCGGGTCGTCCGCAATCGCAAGCTCGGTTTCGCGCAGGCGTTTGATTTCGTCGCGCAGGCGCGCAGCCTTCTCGAAGTCCAGATCGGCAGCCGCATCGCGCATCTGCTTTTCCAGATATTCGACATGGGAGGCCAGATTGTTGCCCATCATCGCGCCTTCTTCGGCAAAGCCGGAAATATCGGCGCGCACATGGTCGCGTTCATAGACCGAATCGAGAATATCCGAGATGTTTTTCTTCACGGAAGCAGGCGTGATGCCATGCGCCTCGTTGTAGGCCTGCTGCTTTTCGCGGCGGCGATTCGTTTCGTCGATCGCGCGCTGCATCGAGCCGGTCATGTTATCCGCATAGAGAATTACCTTGCCGTCCACATTACGCGCGGCGCGGCCGATCGTCTGGATAAGCGAGGTTTCGGAACGCAGGAAGCCTTCCTTGTCGGCATCGAGAATGGCGACGAAACCGCATTCGGGAATGTCGAGCCCTTCGCGCAGAAGGTTGATGCCGACCAGCACGTCGAAAGCGCCAAGCCGCAGGTCGCGAATGATTTCGATGCGCTCCAGCGTGTCGATATCCGAGTGCATATAGCGCACGCGCACGCCTTGTTCGTGCAGATATTCGGTAAGGTCTTCCGCCATGCGTTTGGTCAGCACGGTGACGAGCGTGCGATAGCCCTTCTTCGCCGTATCGCGGATTTCGCCCAGAACATCGTCCACCTGCGTCTTGGCAGGACGGATTTCGACCGGCGGGTCGATGAGGCCGGTCGGGCGGATGACCTGTTCTGCGAAGACGCCGCCCGCTTCCTCCATCTCCCAGTTTCCGGGCGTTGCCGAAACGGCGATGGTCTGCGGGCGCATGGCGTCCCATTCCTCGAAGCGGAGCGGGCGGTTGTCCATGCAGGAGGGCAGGCGGAAACCATATTCGGCAAGCGTCGCCTTGCGGCGGAAGTCGCCGCGATACATGCCGCCGATCTGCGGAACCGTGACGTGGCTTTCATCGATGAAAACCAGCGCATTGTCGGGAATATATTCAAACAGGGTCGGCGGCGGCTCGCCGGGTTTGCGGCCCGTGAGATAGCGCGAATAATTTTCGATGCCTGCGCAGGAGCCGGTTGCTTCCAGCATTTCCAGATCGAAAGTCGTGCGCTGGTCAAGGCGCTGGGCTTCCAGCAGGCGGCCTGCGCGGGTCAGTTCATCAAGGCGGTGTTTCAGCTCCTCCTTGATTGATTTGATGGCCTGATTGAGCGTCGGGCGCGGTGTGACATAGTGCGAATTTGCGTAAATCTTGACCGATTTCAGGTCGCCGGTTTTCTGGCCGGTCAGCGGATCGAACTCGGTAATGGTTTCGATTTCATCACCGAACAGCGAGATGCGCCAGGCGCGGTCTTCCAGGTGGGCAGGGAATATTTCGATCGTGTCACCGCGCACGCGGAAAGAACCACGCACGAAGTTGATATCCTGGCGCTTATATTGCTGCGCCACGAGATCGGCGAGCAATTGCCGCTGGTCGAGCCGGTCGCCGATCTTCATTTCAAAGGTCATGGCCGTATAGGTTTCGACCGAGCCGATACCGTAGATGCACGATACGGAGGCGACGATAATCACATCGTCGCGTTCGAGCAGCGCACGGGTGGCCGAGTGGCGCATACGGTCGATCTGCTCGTTGATCGACGATTCCTTCTCGATATAGGTGTCCGAGCGCGGCACATAGGCTTCCGGCTGGTAATAATCGTAATAGGAAACGAAATATTCCACCGCATTGTTCGGAAAGAAGCTTTTGAACTCGCCATATAGCTGCGCGGCCAGTGTCTTGTTCGGCGCCAGAATCAGCGCCGGGCGCTGCGTCTTTTCGATCACCTGGGCCATGGTGAAGGTCTTGCCGGAACCTGTCACGCCGAGCAAAACCTGCGTACGGTCCTGATTTTCCAAACCTTCCACGAGGTCACGAATGGCCGTCGGCTGGTCGCCTGACGGCTCGAAACTCGTTTCCATGCGGATCGGAATGCCGCCTTCGGATTTTTCCGGGCGGGCAGGGCGGTGCGGCGTCCACAGCTCGCCATGTTTGAACAGCGGATTGCCCGACTGGATCAGGTCGGCCAGCGCCTGCACGGTTGCGGTCGCACCGGATGGGCTGAGGCCCGCAGCCTCTTCGAGACTGATATCAAGGCCTGCTACGGGGTTGAGGCCAGCGGCTGTGCGCTCCTTGGCGGAAGCCGCGCCGCCCATGGACGTGCCGCGTCCCGTGCGCGAGGCTTCCTTGCTGCGCTCGGGAATTTTCTTCGGCTGTTTGGGGTTCTTTGCGCGTGGTTTTGCAGCCTCGTCGCCGATTTCCTTTGCCCAGTCCGCGATAGTGCCGGACAAAGGCGCGCCGGAAAACCCGGCCTGCGGCGCTTCGCCGAAGCCGTCAGCCTTGTTGCGCGAATCCCGGATATGTTTGTCTTTTGAGGAAGCCATGCTCCCAATATGGAATTTCAGCGTTCAAATGAAAAGAGTGTGGAAGCGAAATCCCCTTCACCCTTTTCCAATCCGGCGATGCTCCTGACAGAAGGCTGTCAGGAGGCCCGGTTTTGCGCTGCGCCTTACCGCCTGCCGCCGAGACGCATGCGGGGCCCATGACCAAAGCCGTGACCGAAACCATGACCGAAATTGGGATGATAACCCGGATTGTCGCGCCAGCCGGGGGGTCCGTCCAATGCGGGCGCGGCGGTCCCCAGTTCGACTGGCAATTGCGCCCGATGCAGCCATTATAGATGTTGGGCCTGCCACCCCAGCCGCGATAGGGGCCGGGCCCCCAGGCAGGGCCGCTGTTTGCGATGGCCGAGCCGATGACGATTCCAGCAATGAGCGGTATGCCGACCGCTGCGGCGGTCGATCCGAAATTGTCGTTCGTCGTGTAGCCGTTGCCGGTTTGAATGGCGATATAGCGCGATGCCGCCCAGCCGGTCATGCCGCCATAGGAGACCTGACACCAGCCATAGCCGCGGGTGCAGCCCGCCACCATAATGCCGACGCCGTTCGGTATCGCACCGATTGTTCCATATTGGGTGCCGGGGCCGGTGCGCAGATTAACCGTCGATGTGACGATGGCCGATGATGCATAAGCATTTGTTGAAACAAGAAGTGCTAATGTAAATATTGAAGCTCTTGCCGACAGTTTCATATGCCGTTCCTATAATATACTTTCATATGTTACTTATAACACGAAGATAACTATTTTCACGCATCACGATTTTCGATTTCAAATCATGATTAATGAATATCATTATCTTGAATATTGCCTTTCATACTAACGGTTTAAGAGCCTCGCACGGTACTTTTCTTCACGCCCAACTTGTCTCATATTAGAGCGCGTCTCTCCCAAGCACTTAAGGAATGACTTTGATGAATACTGAAAACGAGCCGACAGGGATGCTGACCATCCGCGTTTCCGCCATGCCGAAGGATGCCAATTCAGCCTATGATATTTTCGGCGGCTGGGTGATGGCACAGATGGATATGGCTGCTGGAATCCGTTCTGCCGAGCGCGCCAGGGGGCGCACGGTGACAGCAGCGGTGCGCGAAATGGCATTCGCCCGACCAGTGAAGATTGGTGACACGCTCTGTGTTTATACGGATATAACGCGGGTGGGCCGTACGTCCATCACGCTCCGGGTTGAAGCGTGGGCAAAGCGCTATCTCAGCGATAAGCGTGACCTCGTCACGCATGCTGAATTCATCATGGTTGCGCTGGATGCGGACGGCAAGCCTACCCCGGCACCGCAGGAAGATTAGAGCGGTTCCGGTTAAACGGAATCGTTGGAACTGCTCTATCCCTTTGTTTCTACGCATTATCCGACGCAAAGCCGCTTCGCGCCTTTGCTGGAAATGCTCTAAAACACCGTTAAGCCCGGCATTGCGCCGGGCTTATTTGCAGGCACGGTAGCCGCTGCGGCGCTGCATCAGATCGAAATGGAAATGGTCGGCATGTTCCGGGTTGTAGCCGGGCCCCAGAACTGTCGTGAAATAGCTGCACGCATCGGAACGCACCGTGTTCAGCAATCCCTTTTCGCGGAAGGCGAAGAAGCCCGGTTTGCGCACCATGATGTTCTTGCCATTGTTCAGCACGATCTTGGTGACATCGATGGCGTTGCCGCGTGAATGCTCCGACATCTTTGCGCCGCGGCGATGGTTCATTGTGCGGCAGGAATAGCCGCCCGCATTATAGATCGTGTTGACGCCGGAAAGATAACGCAGGCGCGCGGCAGGCTGGAGATCGCCCTTGATCCAGCGCGCAAGGGCTTCCGTCACTTGACAATTGAGCGTTGCCGCTGGTTTGAAGGCGATGGACCCGCTGTTGAACCCCGATACTTCGATGGGATTTGCGATCTGGCAGGAGGAACTGCGATAGATTGGCGGCTTTTCCTTGAAGACGACACCGAGCCGCTTCAGGCGCGTGCGGCACGCTGTTGCCGCGTTGGACATGGTATAGATGTTTTCGGCAGCCGTGACCGGGTTTCCAATCGGGGCAGAGAAACCATAATCGCCGGAATATTGCGGCTGACTGCGGGGCATGGATTGCGCGACGTGGTTTTCTTCCTCTTCGGCCAGGCCGATGATGCGCTCTTCCTGCGGTTGGGGCAGGGCGCTTGCAACCGGTGCATCGGCGACCGGCGCGCTTGGAATCACCCTGTCCGCATTGCCGACGTCAGCCTGCGGACGCGGTGCGCGCTCGCCGGAACACCCGGCCAGAAGCGCCAGCAGCAGAATTGGCGTCAGATGCCGGGATAGGAACCGCGCGTGGCCGATACAGGCGGTGGCTGACAACGCAAAACTCATGTCCAGGCCTTTTCGTTATGAGACCAATCCAAGGGGGCGATGGGCATTTTCGCCATATTAGCTCTCAAGCGTAAAGGAAGAGTCAGTGGCCGCGTTAAGGGCTGTGGCACAAGATGGGCGCAAGATGGGAAATGGCCTCACCTCAAATTGAATACAGGATCCGGCTTGCTGAAATGAGCGCAGGATTGGCAAGATCCTGTCTTTGTTCTATCACCATGCGGCGGTTTAGGGCCATGCCGCCGACAGAGCCATTCTCCCGGTCCCTGAAGTCTTTTCCATGTCAGCACTGATTTCGCCAAGCCTCTTGCCGATCCTGCTTCTCGTCGGCTCCAATATCTTCATGACCTTTGCCTGGTACGGGCATCTGAAATTCACCAATACACCGCTTGTCATGGTCATCTTCATCAGTTGGGGCATTGCGCTGATCGAATATTGCCTTGCCGCGCCCGCCAATCGCATCGGCCATCAGGTCTATTCGGCAGCACAATTGAAGACCATGCAGGAGGTCATCACACTGGTGATTTTCAGCCTGTTCTCGGTCTTCTATCTGAAGGAAGCCTTCACCTGGCATCACCTGCTGGGCTTTGCCCTGATTGCAGGCGGCGCAGCCTTGATCTTCAAGGGGTGAAGCCCTATTCTGCGGCCTCGGCCATGGGGTTCAGGTTTCCGGGTTTTCGTTTCCAGAACATCGGGATGATTTCCACCGCCAGCATGGCGGCGAAAAGCAGGCCGCAGCCGATAAAGCCGATGAAGGTCAGGCGGTCGCCCAGGAAAATCGCGCCGAACAGGGCGGCGAACAGCGCCTCCGAGGACAGGAAGATCGCCGCTTGCGCGGACGTCGTATAGCGCTGTCCGATAGCTTGCAATGTGAAGGCGACCCCTGACGAAAAGACGCCGGTGAAGAGTATTTCCTTCCAGGTCAGCGCGATTGCGTTCCAGTTGAAATCCTCGATCATGGATGCAATGACAAGCCCCGCCATGGCGCTGGTAGCGAACTGCACGCAACTGAGTGTGACGGGACGCCCCGCGCGGTTGGCACGGCCGATGAGAACCACCTGCATTGCCCAGAACACGGCACCGCAGATGACAAGCACGTCGCCTTGCTTGAGAGCCGTCAATTCTCCGCCTGAAAGCAGGAAAATGCCCGCCAGGCAGGCGGCAGCGCAGGGCCAGACGATGGGGTGCGGCCAGGTGCGAAAGAAGATCACGCCCAGAACCGGCACCATGACGACATAAAGGCCGGTGAGAAAGCCTGCATTGGTAACGGATGTGGTGATAAGGCCGATCTGCTGGAGCGTGAGCCCGGTAAAGAGCGTGGCGCCCACGATCATGAAATAGATATAATTGCCAGCCCGAAGCCGGGTTCTCGTGCGGCGGCCTTCCGCAATTGCCCAGGGCAGGACGGTCAGTGCGGCGATGGCCGAGCGAATGCCGATGAAGAGGAAGGGGCCGATGCTGGCCATGGCGGTGGACTGCGCCACGAAACCCATGCCCCAGATAACGCCTGCCAAAAGGAGGAGCATGTTGGCTTGCGCGCGCGTCATCATTACCTCGTTATGGAAAAGAAAAGCCGAAGGCGAATATTTCGACCTTGTCGACCGCTACGCTATAGGCAATATCATGCGGAAGCGGCAAGGGGGCATTCCGCTATGCGACATTCTCGCATGGAACCGGAACAGTTTTCATTGGCAGGTGTTTTATGTTCTTTAAGAATCATGGTTCCCGGATTGGGGCATTGTCCGGTTTTGCCACAACCTTTCTGCTTTTGGCCGGAAGCCCTTCCCAGGCGGGTTACAAACAGATCCGCGATGTATCAGTCCTCTGCGATTTTGCGGCGAATTGCACATTGAGCCTCAATCCCGGAACGGGCGAAAATGCGCCGGGGATTGGCCTCTATCGCAGCAGCAAGGCCGATTCGATACCGGAATTGAGGCTCTCTTTCAGTGAGCAGATGCCGAAGACCGGCAAGCTCGAAATTCTTGTCGATGGCAAGCCCGAACTTGATACGAATATAGCAGCTTTGAAGGTGCGCAACAACGAGCTCGTCTATGTCGACGAAGCTGGCGTCGCCAAGCTGATCGGCGCCATGAAAAATGGGCAGAAACTGCAATTGAAACTTGCGGACAAAGTGTCCGGCTATTCGCTTTCGGGCTTTGTCGGGGGCTTGATTTATCTTGACGAACAGCAGGCGCGCGATGGCACGGTGGCAGCTTTGCAGGTGAAGGGTACCAAGCCGGCTCCGGCTGCGCCGGATATCACGCTGATTGAAACAGTTGAGCAGATACCGGAAGGGATTCGCAAGGATTTCTCTGATGATGCCGCCACATGCGGCGGGGCAAGCCCGGAATCGTTTCGATTGGCCGGTGGTTTTGTAACAAAAATCGCAGATGGGCTCAATCTGGTCGGGCTCCCCTGCGGCGCGCCGGGTGCTTATAACCAGCCCTATGTTTTCTATAGCCGATATGAAAACAGGATTGTTCCGGTCTCCCTGCCGGTCATTTCCGATGATGGGCCGACCACGACGGATTCCGCATGGAACATTGACTGGAACAACCGGACCCGGACGCTGACGGGTTTTTTCAAAGGGCGCGGGATTGGCGATTGCGGCACTTATGATGTGTGGAAAGCGGTCGATAGCGGGGAAGGGCGTGTAAGTTTCGTTTTGAAGGAAGAGCGTGCCAAGGGCGATTGCGACGGCAATTATGCAGGCGGGCCGCAAAATTGGCCTGCAAGCTGGCCACCCAAAACGAAGTGAACCGGCAAGGGATCGCAGAATTAACAGGCCGGAATTTTTCTGCGTGAAATAATGGGTAAAAATGTTATAGTCCGGCCAACAGCGATTTAAACGGTTCCGAGGCAGATGTCTTGGTGACCGTTTTCTTTTTGTGTGTCGAGGGCGGATTGGCCTTCACAAAGCGCCTCGCGCTATCCGAGCATCGCGCGAGGTGAGGCGGGCAAGGCAAACTGCCGGTGCGGCCAGATTCCTGAAAAGGGCCGGCGCCGGGCGAAGGAAAGGACTGGGTATGGAAAAGTTCCCTATGACCCCTCGCGGTTTTGAAAAGCTCAAGGAAGAGCTGCGCTGGCGTCAGCAATCAGAGCGCCCTCGGATCATTGAGGCAATCGCCGAAGCGCGCGCCCATGGTGATCTGTCGGAAAACGCCGAATATCACGCCGCCAAGGAAGCCCAGAGCCTCAATGAAGGGCGCATCAACGAATTGGAAGACCTGGTTGCACGCGCCGAGGTGATCGATGTTTCCAAGTTGACGGGCGACAGGATCAAATTCGGTGCGACCGTTACGATGATCGATGAAGACACCGAAGAAGAAAAAATCTACCAGATCGTCGGCGATCAGGAAGCCGATGTGAAGGAAGGCCGTATTTCGATTTCCTCTCCGATCGCGCGCGCCCTTATCGGCAAGGGCGAAGGCGACACAATTGAGGTCAACGCACCGGGCGGCTCGCGTTCCTACGAAATCATCGCTTTGAAATTCGTCTGATTTTCCGTGACTTTATCAGGGCAAGTTCCGGTTCGGGAAGTTGAGGTCGTTGCACCCAACTTCAAGCGCCGCCTTTCCGGCGTGACCTCGACGATTGTTCAGCTCATTCCATTGCAGCGCGCAATGGGGCTGAAAATTGCCACTATGGGGCCGGGCCTGCCTGACACTCTCCCGCATCTTGGATGGAGCGCGTTGCCCTCCTTCTGGTCGCGACCTAAAACCAGACGGTTTCGCATCTGGCATGCGCGCCGCAACATTGAAATGCTTGCCGGAATTTTCATGCGGGATGTCCTGCGCATGAAACTGCGGCTCGTTTTTACCTCGGCCGCCCAGCGCCATCACAAACCTTTCACTAAATGGCTCATCCGCCGCATGAATGCGGTGATCGCGACAAGTGTGCGTTCGGGAAGTTTTCTCGAAGTCCCGCATCAGGTCATCATGCATGGTGTCGATCTGGAACGGTTTCACCCGCCTCTTGCGGAGGACGATGATTTTTCCGCTTCCGGCCTGCCGGGTAAATATGCCGTAGGGTGTTTTGGACGGGTTCGGCCTTCAAAAGGAACGGACCTTTTCGTTGATGCGATGATCGCGCTCCTGCCGAAATATCCTGACTGGACGGCCATTGTCACGGGGCGCACAACCGCCGAATATCAGGCCTTTGAAGCCGAGCTGCGCACCAGGATTGCGGCAGCCGGTTTGCAGGACCGTATTCTTATTCTGGGCGAAGTGCCGGACGTGCGCGTCTGGTATCGCCGGCTCACGCTTTACGTCGCGCCTTCCCGCAATGAAGGCTTTGGCCTGACGCCGCTTGAAGCCATGGCCTCGAAAACAGCCGTCGTTGCCAGTGATGCCGGGGCTTATGCGGAAATGGTCGTTGAGGATACGGGCCGCTTTGTGCCAGCCGGTGACGGGCGCGCATTGACGAACGCCATCGAACCTTATCTGGCCGATCCGGCCATGACAAAACGCTGCGGCGAAAATGCTCTGGCGCATGTTCGCGAAGCCTTTCCGCTCCAAAAGGAAGCGGCTGCTATCAGCAGCGTTTATGAACAGGTTTTCGCAGGAAGATAATCCGGGTCAGAGGATCATCAACGGTTCGTCCTTGACGGGACGAATGGTGAGGGCTGTGCGTACCGAATCCACGTTTGGAGCGGCGGTCAGTTCCTCGATCACGAAAGTCTGGAACGTGTTGAGATCGCGCGCAACGCAATGGAGCAGGAAGTCGGATTCACCCGAAACCATCCATGCGCGGCGAACGAGCGGCCATTGCTTGGTCTTTTCGGCGAAAGCCTTGAGATCCGCATCGGCCTGACGGTGCAGCCCAACCGAGCAGAATGCCACAAGGTCCTGCCCCAGCGTATTGCCGTTGAGAATCGCACGATAGCCGCGGATGACGCCGCTTTCTTCCAGCTTGCGCACACGGCGCAGGCAGGGAGGAGCCGATATGCCGACGCGCTCGGCAAGCTCGACATTGGTGATGCGCCCGTTGTTCTGGAGCTCCCGAAGGATTTTCCAATCGATTTCGTCCAGATCGGCCTTGATCGGCATGTAAAACTCCGCGCGAAAGGAAATTTCATTCCCGGGTAATTATAGAAATATTCGGCGCCATCTCGGCGCAATCTATCTTGCTCATATCAAAAGAAATAGGCGGCTGTAAACTCTCTACCTTGTGGAGAAATATGAATCATCGATCCCGTACCGATTGCTTGCACGTTTGTCGGTACAGATTGAACGCGGAACGGTGTGTCGGCTGCGTGCCGGTTGCGGCCTCCATGAACCGTATTCAGCAAGCCTGCCATACTGTATCAACGCACCCAGAATGAGCGTGTGAAGAGGATGAATATGGTGACGAGTTCCAGTCGGCCTGCCAGCATAAGGAATGAGAGCACCCAAAGCGCCTGATCGCGAACGGTGGAGAAATTGCCAGCGGGGCCGATCTTGTCGCCAAGGCCGGGACCGACATTCGATAATGCCGTCAGCGAACCCGTGAAGGCGGATACGAAATCAAGGCCGAAGGATGCGAGCAGCACCGCGCCGATAATGAGCGAGGCGCTGTAAAGAAACAGGTAAAGCAATACATTCTGCGCGATATCGCCCGAAACTTCCGATGAGCCGTAGCGAATCTTGATGACGGCATGCGGCATGATGAGGCGCGCAAGATTGGCCTGCGTCAGGCTCCACAGGATGATGAGGCGGTTCATTTTGATGCCGCCGGAAGTCGAGCCTGCACAGCCGCCGAGGAAGGAGGCGAGAAAGAAAATTCCAATCGCTGGCGGTCCCCAGAGGGAATAATCCTCGGTTGCATATCCGGTCGTCGTTATCACCGAGACAAAATGGAACGAGGCCGAGATCAGGGCATCGCCGAAAGGTATATTGGTGCTGAGGCGCAGGACGATGGCGAGGATGAAGCTGAAGGCGATGATGATGGTGAAGAAGAGTTTCACCTGCGGGTCGGTGAGCAATTCCATGCGCTGCGGCATGAAAGCCTTGATGTAAAGCACGAAGGGGAGGGCTGAGAGCGCCATGAATATGGTGGATACGACGAGCAGCATCCGGTTGCCCTGATAAAAGCCGATCGAACTGTCATGGGTGGAAAAGCCCGCAGTGGCAATGGTGGTGAGACTGTGGTTGATGGCGTCGAAAACGCTCATGCCCACAGCGAAATAGGCAACCGTGCAGGCAGCCGTGAGGCTTAGATATGCGGCCATGATGCCGAGCGCGATCTGGTTCATGCGCGGCAGGATTTTTTCCGATTTGTCGGAATTTTCCATGTGAAAAAGCGCAAGGCCGCCTGCCCGCAAGGAGGGCAGCATCAAAAGCGCAAGGCCGATGAAGCCGACGCCCCCGATCCAGCACAGGAGCGAGCGCCACAGAAGAATGCCGCGCTGCATGTTGTCGAGGCCGGTCAGCGCGGTCGCTCCGGTGGAGGTTACGCCCGACATAGCCTCGAAGAAGGCGGTCGCATAGCTGATCGGCAGATGCGAAAAGTAAAGCGGTATGGAACCCAGAAACGCGGCCGTCAGCCAGAGGCAGGCGGTGAGAAGAAAGCCCAGACGCGGCGTGAAACGCATGGTCTGGTTCTGTGTCGCTAAAAAAATAAGCGCGGAAAGAGCACCCGTGGCGGCAGAAGAGCGCACGAAAACCGACCAGTCGTCGCTTCCGTCACGCAGATCGATTGCGGCGGGCAGAAGCATGGCCGCGGCCATAATAAGGCCGAAGCGCGCGCAGATATTGGCGACTGTCTTGTAAATGGTGGACGGCTCCGGAACTGAACGAATTAGGCCTTATGCATTGCCTGTTTAGCGTGAGATCGCTCCACCCGCAACGTATGGGGGCGAGACATTCCAGCCAAAGAGTTACAAGCTGTGGCTAAAGCGCGCCCAATTCCTGTCAAACCTTGCAAAGATGCAGGGGTGGACCTACCTTGGCCACAGTGTTCGGGCATAGGCAAACAGCACGCGCGTACGATTCTTTCGAGCTGGGAGTGCGCGGCTTTAAATCGATTTTAGGACCGGAGAGGAATCCTTATGACACAGCGTCACGCGCCAGTTATTGTTATCGGCTCAGGTCCTGCTGGTTATACGGCAGCGATTTATGCGGCGCGCGCCATGCTGAAACCCGTTGTCATTGCCGGTTTGCAGCAGGGCGGCCAGCTGATGATTACAACGGATGTGGAAAACTATCCGGGCTATGCCGAGCCGGTGCAGGGGCCATGGATGATGGAGCAGATGGCCAGGCAGGCTGAAAATGTCGGTGCGCAAATCGTGCATGACATCATCACCGAAGTTGAAACGACTGTGCGGCCGTTCCGTCTGAAGGGGGATTCCGGCACGATCTATACCTGCGATGCGCTTATTATCGCGACCGGTGCACAGGCCAAGTGGCTGGGGCTTGAAAGCGAGCAGACCTTCATGGGCGGCGGTGTTTCGGCTTGTGCGACCTGCGACGGTTTCTTCTATCGCGGCAAGGATGTGGTTGTCGTCGGCGGCGGCAACACGGCTGTCGAAGAGGCGCTTTATCTGTCGCATATTGCCAAAAGCGTCACGATCGTCCATCGCCGTGACGGTTTCCGTGCGGAAAAGATCATGCAGGATCGCCTGCTTTCGCGCGAGAACGTCTCGGTGGTGTGGAACAGTGTGATCGATGAAATCCTCGGCACCGAGGCCCGGCCTCCGATGGGCGCGACCGTGACGGGTGTACGTCTGAAAAATATTGTCACCGGCGAAACGCAGGAACGCGCCACGCATGGCGTTTTCATCGCAATCGGCCACGCTCCGGCAGTTTCCTTGTTTGAGGGCAAGTTGAAACAGAAGCCAAACGGCTATTTGTGGACCGCGCCCGATTCCACGGCTACCGATGTTCCCGGCATTTTCGCGGCGGGCGACGTGACGGACGACATTTACCGGCAGGCTGTCACGGCTGCGGGCATGGGCTGCATGGCCGCGCTTGAGGCGGAACGCTGGCTGGCCGCACAGGAGCCGCTGCACGAAGCGGCGGAGTAGAGCCTTCCGGCAAAAGTGCGAAGCGTTTTACGGAGGGTAAATGCGGTGAAAACAATGAGAGGGGAAAAACGTGGTCGCACCGCTTGACTGGGATAAACTGCGCATATTCCACGCGGCGGCAGAGGCTGGTTCGTTCACCCATGCCGCCCAGACACTGCACCTGTCGCAATCAGCTATTTCGCGCCAGGTCAGTGCGCTGGAACAGGATGTGGGCGTTCCGCTTTTTCATCGCCATGCGCGCGGGCTTATTCTGACGGAGCAGGGCGAAACGCTTTATCGTACGGCGCATGATGTGCTGATGAAGCTGGAAAATGTCCGCTCCAAACTGGCGGAAAGCCGTGAAAAACCCTCTGGCCGTCTGCGGGTCACGACAACTGTTGGCCTCGGTTCGGGCTGGCTGATCGAGCGTATCCAGGAATTTGTCGAGCTTTATCCCGATGTGCAGCTTCAGCTTATTCTCGATAATGAGGAGCTGGACCTGACCATGCGGCATGCCGACTGTGCGGTGCGCCTGCGCCAGCCACAGCAGCCGGATCTCATTCAGCGCCGCCTGTTCATTGTCCATATGCATGTTTATGCTTCGGCAGGCTATGTCTCCAAATATGGTAAGTTGAACTCTATCGATGAGATCGACCAGCACCGGATCGTGACTTTCGGTGAGCCTGCGCCGAGCTATCTGACGGGGCTTAACTGGCTGGAGACCGCCGGGCGACCCGATGGTAGCGCACGCATTCCGGCCTTGCAGGTGAACAATCTCCTGTCTGTGCGCCGTGCGGTGCAGCGCGGGGTCGGTATTGCGGTCCTGCCCGACTATATGGCCGATAAGGAATCCGGTCTGGTGCAGCTTCTGCCCGAGCTTGAGGAAATACCGTCTTTCGATACGTTTTTCTGCTATCCAGAGGCTTTGAAGAATTCGGCCAAGCTCCATGCCTTCCGCGATTTCCTGTTCTCGAAGGCCCGCAATTGGACCTATTGACGGCCGCAGACGCCGGAATTTTTCCGCGCTGTCATATGAGCCGTCTATATTTCAATTGCCGGTTTTGAAGGCAGCCTTTTGGGGGTGTGTGCCCGGTATTTGGGCTAAGTTTATAGATATCCTGATATTCGCATTGGCTAATACTTCATAGTAAGTCATTGTTTTTAAATTACTTTTATCCTCAATGCAGTCATGCGTAAAATGCATGGCTGCATTGCGATAAAGTCGCATTGCAAAAACAATGGGCAGGATGCATATAAAGATCATCTCAGTGCTGCGTTTCCTCCTCTCATTTTGCGCAGGCTGAGTGTTCCCCTCTGGAGGTTTGCCTCAATGGCACCTTCAAAATTCAAAAGCCGGACGTTTGTCTGGCTTTTTTTTGGCTTTTGCCCGGTTGTCCATTCCTGAATGATGAATATGAAAAAGGGGCCTTGCGGCCCCTTGGTCATTTTTCTGCTGATATTGATATCAGCGCAGGCTGGCGCAGAAACGCTGGATGCGTATGCAGGCTTTTTCCAGCAGCTCATCCGAGGTTGCATAGGAAATGCGGAAGTTCGGGCCGAGGCCGAATGCCGAACCATGAACAACCGCCACGCCTTCGGTTTCCAGAAGTTCCGTCACAAAATCTTTGTCGGTTTCGATGACTTTGCCCGCTTCGGTCTTCTTGCCGATCAGCCCTGCGCAGGACGGATAGACATAGAACGCGCCTTCCGGCGTCGGGCACTGGAGGCCGGTTGCCTGGTTGAGCATGGAAACGACCAGATCGCGGCGGGCCTGGAAGATTTTCTTGTTCGCGGGGATGAAATCCTGCGTGCCGTTCAGTGCTTCGACCGCTGCCCACTGAGCAATCGAGCAGGCGCCGGAGGTCTGCTGCCCCTGAATCATGTCCATGGCCTTGATGAGCTCGATTGGACCGGCGGCATAGCCGATGCGCCAGCCGGTCATGGCATAGGCCTTGGAAACGCCGTTCATGGTGAGCGTACGGTCATAGAGCGAGGGTTCCACCTGAGCAGGCGTCGTGAAGACGAAATCGCCATAGACCAGATGCTCATACATGTCGTCGGTCAAGATCCAGACATGCGGATGGCGCACGAGAACGTCGGTCAGCGACTTCAGTTCGGCTTGCGTATAGGCCGCGCCGGTCGGGTTGGAGGGCGAGTTGAAGATGAGCCACTTGGTCTTCGGTGTGATCGCCTTTTCGAGATCGGCAGCGGTCAGCTTGAAATTGTCTTCAATCTTCGTGTCGACGAAAACCGGGGTGCCGCCGTTGATGGCCACCATTTCTGGGTAGCTGACCCAATAGGGGGCGGCAATGATGACTTCGTCGCCGGGGTTCAGCGTGGCCATGAAGGCGTTGAACAAAATCTGCTTGCCGCCGGTGCCGACGATGGTTTGTTCCGGCTTGTAGTCGAGGCCGTTTTCACGCTTGAACTTGGAGACGATGGCCTGGCGCAGTTGCGGGATGCCGGATACGGGCGTGTACTTTGTTTCACCGCGATTGATCGCGGCAATGGCCGCCTGCTTGATATTTTCAGGCGTGTCGAAATCCGGCTCACCTGCGCCCAGGACGATCACGTCCTTGCCTTTTGCTTTCAGTTCACGTGCTTTCTGGCTGACAGCGATGGTCGCAGATGGCTTTACACGGGAAAGGGCGTCGGCGAGAAATGCCATGATAGATCTCCATAGATGGCAGGCTCTGTTAACCGTCACCGGGCGTGGTCCGGTTTTGCGCATTTTCTATGTCGCATTGGCGCAAGAAGCGCAACTACAGCTTTTTCGATTTGACACGAAAACGTAGCAATTGCCGATAATGTGTTGCTTATAAGAACGTATCGATCAGCGGTGCTGACATATGGCTTCAACGAAACTGATTGGACAAGCCCCGTTCAGCGGAGCTATTGCACCCGCAGGAGAGGTTTCATGCTTACCATCTATTCGCAGCCTGATTCTGGCAATTGCTACAAGCCGCGCCTTCTGCTGGCGAAACTTGGCAAGCCGTTCCGTCATGTGACGGTTTCGGCGCTGGATGGATCGACGCGCACGCCTGAATACCTTGCCAGGAACCCGAATGGAAAAGTGCCGTTGCTGGAGTTGGAGGACGGACGCTTTCTGGCCGAATCAAACGCCATCCTGCTGTATCTGGCGGAGGGGACGCGCTTCCTGCCGGTCGATCCTTATGAGCGGGCTTTGGTCTATCAATGGCTGTTTTTCGAGCAATATAGCCACGAACCCTATATCGCCGTGCGTCGCGCTTTGAAGATCTATCCTGAACGGGCCGGTGACGCGACACCGGAGCGGCTTGCCGCCACGCTGGCGGGTGGTGAAAAGGCACTTTCCGTTATGGACGTGCAACTGAGGAAGACGCCATTCATCGCCGGTGATCATTATACGGTGGCTGACATTGCGCTCTATGCCTATACGCATGAAGCGCATCTTGGCGGTTTCGATATGCAGAAATATCGCGCTGTGGGCGACTGGCTGGAACGGGTAGCAGCCGACAAGGGCCATGTGCCGATCGACTGGCTCCCGTAAAGATTACGCAAGCAGCATCGCTGCGGCGCTGGTTGCCGCTCTTAATCGTCGGAGGGGGCATGAAAATTGCAGGGCGGGCAACAAAAAAGGCGGGCTCAAGACCCGCCCTTTCTGCATATTCTTGACGATTATGCTGCGACGAGATTGTCGGCAGACGAACGGCCCGAACGGCGGTCCTGAACGATCTCGTAAGAGACCTTCTGACCTTCATCAAGCGTGGTGAGGCCAGCGCGCTGAACGGCGGAGATGTGGACGAAAACGTCCGTGCCGCCCTGATCAGGCTGAATGAAGCCGAAGCCCTTGGTGGTGTTGAACCACTTCACTGTTCCCGTAGCCATGGGAATGTCCTTTGTAACGTAGTAGCTATTAAGTCCGCATGCTTCGCACACGTCCCTGTGAATCGAATTTATGGACAGGAGATCGTCAGGAAGCACGGCTGGCCGTACGGGTCGCAAAGTCACTCGACCGAAAAATCGATGCGCGGACTATATGCGACAATTTTGACCAACACAAGACAGCTACTTTGCCAGCTAGAAACTGATTTTATCCAGACTTTTCGCCATTTCAAAACCCAGCCGCGCCTGTGCCGCCTGCCGGTCGAGCCAGAAGAGGCGAAAAAGGATTGGCGCGCCGCCATCACAGGGCGACATTTCATAATGATCCCACGTTTCTGGCTGTTCGTCCCGTAGCCGCAGATGAAAACAATGACGCCGGTGAAGCTCCGTGCCTTGTTCATCGGGAAAAGCATAATCGACGGTTTCGAGATGAGCCATGCCGTCGCGCACTTTTATGCCTGTCTCTTCCTCGAATTCGCGATAGGCGGCGAGATGGACATCCTCGCCCGGATCGACCGTGCCGCCCGGCACCTGAAGCGGCATTTGCGGGGAATCCGGCTCCGCGAAAACCAGAAGCCTTTCCCTCAATGTCGCATAAATCAGAACTTTATCGATCGGGCGGGCAGGTGGTGTCATAGATTGTTTCCGTAAAGGCATACAAGAGCGCCGATCTGATCCCGTCAGATCGAAACGCGTTCTAAAGGCATGGTTGCACGAATCTGTTCAGGTAAAACACGCACATTGTTGTGAGCGGGAACAAATGCGCTACATGGAAACCGCGACGATCTCCTATCTTTGGCTTCGATGGGAAGCGCATAATGGTGCGAACAGGCTGCGAGGCAGGACATGACGTCTGAACCAAAACCGGACAAGACGAAACAGGGTACGCAGAAGAGCCGTCGCCGAAAGGCGAAGCGCGGCCTTGGTGAACGGCTGCGCAAAAGCTCGTCCAGGCTGCTCGGCGGTGGTGCTGTTCCCGACGGTACAGACCTTTTCTCGCAGGTTTCCATGATGGTGCGTGCCTTCATGGCTTCGCCTGTGCGCAATACGCTGATCGCCATCGGAACGGGTATCTTCGTGCTCGTCGTGCTGATTGCGGTCGGGCAGGTTGCCATCAATCGCTGGAACGAGCCTTTCTACGATGCGCTGGCGCGCCGGGATCTGACGGCTTTCTTCCACCAGTTGATGGTGTTTTTCGGCATTGCCGGCTCGCTTCTGGTGCTGAATGTCTCGCAGACATGGCTGAACCTGATGTTCAAGCTGAAACTGCGCGAGGGGCTGGCGCGCGATCTCATCGGCCAGTGGCTGGAGCCGGGACGCGCGTTCCGTCTGGCCAATGCGGGAGAAATCGGTATCAATCCCGACCAGAGGCTACAGGAGGATGCGCGGCATCTGGCCGAAACATCCTGCGATCTCGGCATCAACCTTCTGCAATCGACGGTCATTCTGATCAGTTTCATCGGCGTTTTATGGTCGTTGTCGAGCGGCTTCGTATTCCATATTGCGGGTTACAGCTTTTCGATTCCCGGCTATATGGTCTGGGCGGTCATCATTTATGCGGCTTCGGCTTCGTGGCTGACATGGATCGTGGGACGAAGCCTTGTGAACATTAACGCCAATCGCTATGCGCGCGAGGCGGATTTTCGCGCCGCGCTGATGCGCGTCAACGAGCATCTCGATGCGATCACGCTTTCACGCGGGGAGGGCGATGAGCGGCGTCGGCTCAATCTTGATATCGATGCCGTGCTGGGTGCAATCCGCAGAATCGTTTCCGCCACGACACGGCTTACATGGGTGACGGCCGGCTATGGCTGGCTGACCATTGTGGCCCCGATCCTCGTGGCGGCGCCTGTCTATTTTTCCGGTGATCTGACTTTCGGCGGCCTGATGATGGCGGTCGGCGCTTTCACGCAGGTTCATAATTCCCTGCGCTGGTTTGTCGATAATTTCGGGGCCATTGCTGACTGGCGTGCGACGTTGCTTCGCGTGGCAAGCTTCCGTCAAGCGGTGATGCGGATGGATGAGCTTGGCTATCTTGACCGGCAGATCATGCTCGCCGCGAACAAGGACGATGTGCTGACCCTCGATGATGTTTCCATTGCAGCACCTGACCAATGTTTGCGGCTTTCGCAGAAAGATTTCATCGTCAGGCCGGGCGGGCGCGTGCTGGTGACGGGCGGAACCGAAACGCAGCGGACATTGCTTTTTCGCGCGCTAGGTGGGCTCTGGCCATGGGGCGAGGGGCGGATCGGTATGCCGGTTGGCGAAGCTGTCGCCTTCATGCCGCGCGCGCCCTATTTCCCGCCCGGAAACCTCAAGGGCGTGATCGTCTATCCGCTCGATATTGCGAAATTCTCTACCGAAGAGTTGGAAAATGTTCTGCGCCGGGCGGGGCTGGAACGGCTTGCAGGCAGTCTGGAGCGTATCGCCCGCTGGGACAGGGTACTGACCGAAGACGAGCGGCAATGCCTGGCTTTTGCGCGCCTCATCCTGCAACAGCCGAAATGGATCGTCATTGACGGTGCGCTCGATGGTCTGGACACGGAAGCCTATGACAGAATTCGCGATATGCTGGATGGCGAGCTGAAGGATGCCGCTGTGATCCATCTGGGCAAGCCGCATCTGCATGATGGCCTTTTCAAGCAGCAGATCAATCTGGAGGATGATCCTTCCGGAAAACCGCTGGAACTGCCTGCTCTTAAAACCGCATGAAAAAAGCCGCCGGGGCGACCGGCGGCAAGAAGAAATCACTCGCTTGTTTCAGCAAGTCTATTTGGAAGCTGATGGAGACGGGAAAAATCCTTCGTCGCATTCGGTTGGTTGAGGATTGAGCACCTGTGCCACTCCCTGCAATAAGCCTTGCGCTTTACCAGCAGCAGAGTTGCAGAATCTATCGATTTCAGTTTCAGGGCTCTGCAAAAATCTTCTCATGTCGGAGCCGAGCATTTTTTTCGCCTCTGGACCCTGTGGGTCGCGAATAGATTTTTTGACTAGATCCACTTTCTTTGCGGCTTTTCTGAGTTCATCTTGCCAGCCAGCCGTTGCGCTTAGCGGCGAAAGGGTAAGAAAAGAAAGGCTCAATATTGATGCATAAATAAATTTTGACACTATTTGTCTCCTGATGGAATGCAGGAGACAAATATAGGGTGAATATAAATTTTTGAATTGCAATAATTTTCCAAGGAAAAATGGCTATTTTTATTATATTTTGATTTTTTGTAAGTCGGAATAAACGGTTAAATTGCGCTGTAATTTATAATATTTAAGCGACGCGCCTCAATCTGCTTTTTAATGTATGTCCTCGCCTGAGGGGTGCAAGGATTGCTGAAGTCAACTCAGTTTTGCGTTCTAACTATTTGTTTTCACACCCCCCGAAACAGTTTCCTATTTTCGGGGTGTGCCTCAGCCGTAATCCGGTACAGACTATTTTAGCTGCGGAAGTAATCCTGAAGCGGACGCACTTCCAGCGATCCGGCCTTGAGGGCGGCGATGGCTTCGGCGGCAGATTCCGCACCAGCCATAGTCGTGTAGTAAGGCAGTTTCTGCATCAGCGTTGCGCGGCGGATCGACTTGCTGTCGGAAACCGCACTGGCGCTGTCGGTCGTGTTGAAGACCAGATGGATCTGGCGATTGCGGATCGCGTCTTCCACATGCGGACGGCCTTCGATAACCTTGTTAATCTTGGTCGATTCGACGCCGTTGGCTTCGAGGAATTTCTGCGTGCCGCCGGTTGCCATGACCTTGAAGCCGATGCTTGCCAGCTTGCGAACCGGACCCAGAACGCGCTCCTTGTCCTCGTCGCGGACGGACACGAAGACCGTGCCTTCACGCGGCAGTTCCACGCCTGCGCCAAGCTGCGCCTTGGCGAAGGCCAGCGCATAGTCGTAGTCGAGGCCCATGACTTCGCCGGTTGAGCGCATTTCCGGCCCAAGCAGCGTATCGACGCCGGGGAAACGGGCAAACGGGAATACGGCTTCCTTGACCGCGATATGCGGACGTGCGGTCGGCTGCGGCTTGCCGCCATAGGCGTCGAATGCGGCTTCGAGGCTTTCGCCCGCCATGATGCGGGCCGCAACCTTGGCAATCGGCGTGCCGACCGTCTTGGCGACGAAAGGCACGGTGCGCGAGGCGCGCGGATTGACTTCAAGAATGAAGATCTCACCGTCCTTGATGGCGAATTGCACATTCATCAGGCCGCCGACATGAAGCGCCGTGGCAAGTGCTGCCGTCTGGCGTTCCAGTTCGGCGACGATTTCCGGCGAAAGTGTGTGGACCGGCAGCAAGCAGGCGCTGTCGCCCGAATGGATGCCAGCTTCCTCGATATGCTCCATGATGCCCGCAACAAGGCTGTCCTTGCCGTCGCACAGGCAATCGACGTCCACTTCGATGGCTTCGGTCAGATAGGTGTCGAACAGAAGCGGGTTCTTGCCGAGAAGCGTGTTGATCTGGCCGGTCTTGTCGTTCGGATATTTGGCCTTGATGTCTTCCGGTACCAGTTCCGGCACGGTGTCGAGCAGATAGGCCTGCAAGCCGCGCTCGTCATGGATAATCTGCATGGCGCGGCCACCCAGAACATAAGACGGGCGCACGACCAGCGGGAAGCCGAGGTCGGCGGCGACCAGGCGCGCCTGTTCGACCGAATAGGCGATGCCGTTCTTCGGCTGGTTGAGGTCGAGCTTGATGAGAAGCTTCTGGAAGCGATCGCGATCTTCCGCAAGGTCGATGGCGTCGGGCGAGGTGCCGAGGATCGGGATGCCTGCCTTTTCCAGTGCATTGGCAAGTTTTAGCGGCGTCTGGCCGCCAAACTGCACGATAACACCGTGCAGCGTGCCCTTTTGCTTCTCGACGCGCAGGATTTCCAGCACGTCTTCCGCCGTCAGCGGCTCGAAATAGAGACGGTCGGACGTGTCATAATCGGTCGAGACCGTTTCCGGGTTGCAGTTGACCATGATGGCTTCATAGTCGGCATCGCCAAGCGCGAAGGCCGCATGGCAGCAGCAATAATCGAACTCGATGCCCTGGCCGATACGGTTCGGGCCGCCGCCGAGAATGACGACCTTCTTGCGATCCGAAACTTCGGCTTCCGAGCGCGGTTGGCCGACGAAAGGCGTCTCATAGGTCGAGTACATATAGGCGGTCGGAGAAGCGAATTCGGCGGCGCAGGTATCGATGCGCTTATAGACCGGATGCACGTCGAGATCGGCGCGCAGCTTGGCCACGTCTTCGGCGTCCTTGGCCGTCAGGCTTGCAAGGCGGGCATCGGAGAAGCCCATGGCTTTCAGCATGCGCAGGTTTTCCGCATCCTGCGGCAGTCCGTGTTCGCGGATGCGCTCTTCGGTCTTTACGATGGATTCGATCTGTTCAAGGAACCACGGATCGATCTTCGATGCGTCATGCACCTGCTCGACGCTAAGGCCGAGGCGCATGGCCTGTGCGACCATGCGCAGGCGGTCCGGCGTCGGCGTGCCGATGGCGGCGCGGATTGCGTTCTTCTCGTCGCCTTCCTCGATGTTGGGAATAGCGATTTCATCAAAGCCCGTCAGGCCGGTTTCCAGACCGCGCAGTGCCTTCTGCAAGCTTTCCTGGAAGGTACGGCCAATAGCCATCACTTCGCCGACCGACTTCATGGCGGTGGTCAGGATCGGCGATGAACCGGGGAATTTCTCGAATGCAAAGCGCGGGATCTTGGTGACGACATAGTCGATCGACGGCTCGAACGAGGCAGGTGTTGCGCCGCCGGTGATGTCGTTGTCCAGCTCATCGAGCGTGTAGCCAACGGCAAGCTTTGCCGCGACCTTGGCAATCGGGAAGCCGGTTGCCTTGGAAGCAAGCGCCGAAGAACGCGACACGCGCGGGTTCATTTCAATGACGATCATGCGGCCATTGGCCGGGTTGATCGCGAACTGCACGTTGGAACCGCCGGTTTCGACGCCGATCTCGCGCAGCACCGCAATCGAGGCGTTGCGCATGATCTGGTATTCCTTGTCGGTGAGCGTCAGCGCCGGTGCGACGGTGATCGAATCGCCGGTGTGAACGCCCATCGGATCGAGGTTTTCGATCGAGCAGATGATGATGCAATTGTCCGCGTGATCGCGGACGACTTCCATTTCATACTCTTTCCAGCCCAGAACCGATTCTTCGATCAGAACTTCGGTCGTCGGCGAAGCGTCGAGGCCGCGTTCGATAATCTCGAAGAATTCCTGACGGTTATAGGCAATGCCGCCGCCGGTGCCGCCGAGCGTGAAGGAGGGGCGGATGATCGCGGGCAGGCCAACCACGTCGAGCGCCTGTGCTGCCTTTGCAAGCGCATGGCTCATATAGCGCTGCTTGCGCTCCACTTCGCCGAGCTGCCATTCGGTTTCAAGCTTGTCGAGCGCCTTGTCCAGTTCGTCGCCGGAGAATTGCGCCTTCACCTCCGCGCGCTTGACCTCGTGGCGCTTGCGGTCCTCATCCTTGATTTCAGTCGCATTGGCGAACATCGAGCCCGGCGTGTCGAGGCCGATCTTCTTCATGGCTTCGCGGAAGAGCGCGCGGTCTTCGGCCTTGTCGATAGCTTCGGCCTTGGCGCCGATCATCTCGACGTTATAACGTTCAAGCACGCCCATGCGGCGCAAGGAAAGCGCGGTGTTGAGCGCGGTCTGTCCGCCCATCGTCGGCAGGATCGCGTCCGGGCGCTCCTTGGCGATGATCTTGGCGACGACTTCCGGCGTGATCGGCTCGATATAGGTTGCATCCGCCAGATCGGGATCGGTCATGATCGTGGCCGGGTTGGAGTTGACGAGGATGATGCGATAGCCTTCCTCTTTCAACGCCTTGCAGGCCTGAGTGCCGGAATAGTCGAATTCGCAAGCCTGGCCGATGACAATGGGGCCCGCGCCGATAATCAGGATCGATTTGATATCTGTACGTTTCGGCATGGGCGCTCATCCTATCTTCGTTCGCGCATGGTCTGGCCCGGAAACCGGGTCCCACTTCCAAGAGACATGCTTTCGTAGCCTGCCAGAAAAGCCCGCACGGTTTTCCGGCGGGTTGGCAGCTTATGAATTCTGCGGGCTAAGCGGGCCTTATAGGCAATCATTTTCATAAGCGGAACCCCACAAATCGCTTTATTTCAAAGAAAGTGCGGGCATTCACGAAAATTCTTTGCCACCTTATGCTTTCTCTAAGGATGTTATAACCAAACCGAACCGTTCGCGAGCCAATTTCTGGCTTGTGCGGCTGACTGGCAGCAAAGTGCCGTCGCCCGTCACAAGGCTGAGACCACTATTGGTTCGGCGAAATTCGGCCACATGCCCGTCGGCGACCCAGTGCGAACGATGGATCTGAAGCCGCTTGTATCGCCGACTTCTTTCACTGCATCGGAAAAGCGTAGGAGGATGAGTTCCTGTCCTCGGCTCGTGACGATCCGCGTTTAGTGGTCCTCTGCGGAGAGACGCAGGATCGTGCCCCGATTATCCGGTTTGAGCCGGGCTAGCAACGGAGGTGGTGTGTTGGAAACATTTCGCGGTATGGCTTCCAGATCATGGTGCAGCGTCAGGTAAGCCAGAATGCAGAACAGGGCGCTGAGCGGCAACGCGACGGCAGCATTTGCGAGTGTGGCGGAGATTGTGGGCGTTCTGCCCGAAAAGCTCCAGTCGATGACGCTGATCCAGAGCCCGATCGGCAGGGAGGCGATGACCGCCCCGGTCATCATGCGGGTAAAGGCATGTCTGGTAAAACGTTCAAGGACGACATTAGCCAGAACAGAAAAGACGATTGCTGTCGACCATCCGGCAAATTGCACGCAGAGCCAGTAAAAGAAACGAACTGCGACCGGTATCGAAAGATCGGTCCCAAATGGCCCGGTAATGGTGAAGATCAGGACGACGACAAGGAATGTGCCCCACAGGCGCGGCGCACGAACAATGGTCGACAATTCGCGAAGCGTGAATGGCAACAAGCCGTCGGTCACGTAATTTTCCTGCATTTGACACCGTTTCGGTTGAGATGAGCACAGTCTTGTTGAAAGCGATACGAAATTCAACAGGAACCCTGCGATGAACTTTGAACCGCTTCTCAACGCGCCGCTTGCCATTCAAATCCACGTTGCGGCCGTCGTGCTGGCCGCGATCATCGGTCTGGTCATTTTCTTGCGGCGCAAGGGCACCAAGCTGCATAGGGCGCTCGGGCGCGTGTGGATCGTCTTGATGATCGCGACCGCAATATCGAGTTTCTTCATTCACCAGATCAATCTCGTGGGCGGTTTCAGCCCGATACATCTTCTTTCCATACTGGTGTTGCTGGGATGCGCGCGCGCCGTCGCGGCGGCCAGAATGGGACAGATCGGGATACATCGAAAAACTATTGCACGCGTTTATCTGGGCGGAATACTCGGGGCAGGGTTTTTCGCGTTCATGCCGGGACGCATCATGAATGAAGTCGCCTTTCCCTATGGCTGGCAGTCGCCATTTCTCGTGGCATGTCTTCTGATGGCACTGGTTGCAGCAGTTTTTGTCTATCGAAGCAAAAGCGGCTTTCTTGTACCCAAACTATTGCGAAAGAGTCTTCGTTTGTGATCAGCGATGCCATTTACTTTTTATGTTGCCGTGCGAACTCTTTATGCGACAATTACCTATGATGAAATGATGCCGTTTTGTTCAAGGCGGCGCGGAGCAGGGGGAGTGGTTGTTCAATGCGCTGGCAAGGCCGTAGGCAAAGCGACAATGTTGAAGATCTGCGCGGTGAGCAGGGTGGTGTGGTTGGCGGCGGCTTCGGCCGCGGGGGTGGTTTCGGCGGCCCCGGCTTCAGGATCGTGCGCGGCGGTGGAATTTCCGGCATTCTCATTCTCGTCGTCATGTTCTTCGTGTTGCGCGCGGTTGGCATCGATCCGATGCCCATCCTCTTTGGCGACGGCAGCATGAGCCCGACCGTGCAGACGCAAGGCACGGGCCGCACGGTGGCTGAAGGCGGCACTGTCGCCAATGACGAGACGACGCAGTTCGCCCGCACCGTTCTGGCCGAGACAGAAGATGTCTGGAGCGGTATTTTCCAGTCGCGCGGCCAGACCTATACGCCGCCGACGATGGTGCTGTTTTCCGATCAGGTCCGTTCGGCCTGCGGCTATGCTTCGGCTGCTTCCGGTCCGTTCTACTGTCCCGGCGACCGTAAGCTTTATATCGACCTCAGCTTCTACAAGGAGCTTGCCAATCGCTTTGGCGCTTCGGGCGATTTCGCGCAGGCCTATGTTCTGGCGCATGAAGTGGGCCACCATGTCCAGAATCTTCTGGGCATCCTGCCGAAATTCAACCAGATGCGCCAGCAGATGAGCGAGGCGCAGGCCAACCAGACGTCGGTGCGCGTCGAGCTTCAGGCCGATTGCCTTGCGGGCGTATGGGGCCACTACACAGACCAGAAGGGCATTCTGGAAGCGGGCGACCTTGAGGAAGCCTTGAACGCGGCGCATCAGATCGGTGATGACACATTACAGCGTCGCAGCCAGGGCTATGTCGTACCGGAAAGCTTCAACCATGGCACCTCCGCGCAACGCGCCAAGTGGTTCCAGCGTGGGTTCGATAGCGGTCAGCTTGGATCGTGTGACACGTTCAGCGGCGATGTTTAGAGCGCGTTTCGATCTGATTGAATCAGACCGGCGCTCTAATCCTTTGTTTTGACGCGCATATTTTCCGAAAACCGTTTCACACTTTTCAGGATGCGCTCTAAAATCGCTTCCAGACTATAGAAAAAGGCGGCTTGTGACCGCCTTTTCCTTTGCGAAAATTTCAATTGCCGTTCAGGCAGCCTGTTCGCGCTCCGGCAGAGGAGCCTGGCCTTTCCTCTCGCGGATGAGATTGATGAACCGGCGGAACAGATAGTGCGAATCCTGCGGGCCGGGGGAGGCTTCCGGGTGATGCTGCACGGAGAAGACTGGCTTGCCGACGACACGCAGGCCGCAATTGGTGCCGTCGAAGAGCGACACATGGGTTTCCTCGACATTTTCCGGCAGCGAGTCCGAATCAACTGCGAAACCGTGATTCATCGAGACGATTTCCACCTTGCCGGTCGTATAATCCTTCACCGGGTGGTTTGCACCGTGATGGCCCTGATGCATCTTTTCCGTGCGTCCGCCGAGCGCCAGCGCCAGCATCTGGTGGCCGAGGCAGATGCCGAAAAGGGGAATGCCGGTTTCCACCAGCTTGCCGATGGTCGGCACGGCATATTCGCCCGTTGCCGCCGGATCGCCGGGACCATTGGACAGGAAAACGCCATCGGGATTATGCGCCAGAACGTCTTCGGCTGTTGCCGTGGCCGGTAAAACCGTGACCTTTGCGCCAAGCCCGGTCAGAAGGCGCAGAATATTGCGCTTCACACCGAAATCGAGAGCGACGACGTGATATTGCGGTGCGTCCTGTTCGCCATAGCCGTCCTGGAGTGTCCATGGCAGTTCCTTCCAGACGAGGCTCTGGCCGATGGTGACATCCTTGGCGAGATCGAGATTTTCAAGGCCGCACCAGTTGGCGGCGCGCGCTTTCAGGGCGTCGAGATCGAAATTTCCGTTCGGGTCATGCGCGATAACGGCGTTTTGCGCGCCACGCTCGCGGATGAGGGCGGTGAGGGCGCGGGTGTCGATGCCGGCAAGCGCAATGATTCCGCGATGCTTGAGCCAGCTATCGAGGTCTTTTGCGGCACGGAAATTCGAGGGTGCGGTGATGTCTGCCTTGAAGATCGCGCCGACTGCGCCGTGGCGGTTGGCGGGTGTCAGATCTTCGATATCTTCGGCATTGGCGCCGACATTGCCGATATGTGGGAAAGTGAAGGTGACGATCTGTCCGGCATAGGACGGGTCGGTCAGTATTTCCTCATAGCCGGTGAGAGCGGTGTTGAAGACGACTTCGGCCTCAACCGCGCCGGTCGCGCCCAGGCCCTTGCCTTCGATCACGGTTCCATCGGCGAGGACGAGAACGGCGGTTCGCTTCTGAACGGTCCAGGGTGCTGTTTTCGGGGTCGTTTCAGTCATAGTGTGCACTCCTGTTTCGTTGGCATCGCCAGCCTGTGCTGTCATTTCATTACCAGTTATGCGGCACGCGACCGTGTTTCAACCCACCGCCGGGGAGGTGGCTTGAAAGATGGAGCGTCAAGGGTCATATATGCGCCAAAAGGCAGCGGGGATTAAAACTCCCGCCGCGAGCACGTGCCGATGTCCTGCTAAGCCTTGAGCAATAAAGAAAGTTAAGGGCCGGGTCAATCGTCCGCGTTCACGCTTCCCTGAAATAATGACGATAATCCTCGCATCATATTTCACGGGACAGCGGATCGGACAGGGCGGCGCATATGTTCGTTTGCTGTATAGTTTCATAAAACGGACAACACGGAACAAATACCGTCAGGAGAGACCTATGCTTCGCCAGGAGATTTCCCAGGCCCTCACAACCGCGCTGAAGGCGCAGGAGAAGCGCCGCATGTCAACGCTGCGCCTTGTCATGGCTGCCGTGAAGGACCGCGATATCGCCAACCGCACCGCTGGCAAGGACCCGGTCGGGGACGAAGAATTGCTGGGCATTCTAGGCAAGATGGTAAAACAGCGCGAAGAATCCGCGCGCATCTATGAAGAAGGCAGCCGTCTGGAACTGGCGGAAGCCGAGCGCGAGGAAATTGCCATTATTTCGGAATTCCTGCCGCAGCAGATGACGGAAGACGAAACCAAGAAGGCCTGTGAGGATGTGATTACCGAAATCGGCGCGCAGGGCCTTCGCGATATGGGCAAGTGCATGGCGCTTTTGAAGGAGCGCTATGCAGGCAAAATGGACTTTACCCGGGCAAGCGCACTTGTAAAATCGCTGCTGCAATGAATTGAACAGGTGGCCTCTTCCTTTCGCGCAAGATGCGAAAGGAAGAGGCTGCGCCTCAAATAATGGTCAGCTCTGCTTTGCCGTTTTCAGGCGGGTGTCGCTCAGGAGGCCCTGTTCTTCCAGAACCGGATAGGCCATCGAGGCCAGAAGCGAATTGATCTGCTTGAGATCGCGGATCGTGTCGAGATGGATGCTGCTCGTCTCGATGCTGCGTGTTGAGCCTTCGCGCAGGCGGCTGAAATGGCGTATGCTTGTCTGCTTTTCCATTTCACGCAGCCGGTCTTTTTCCTGGACGAGTTGACGGGCGGTGCGGCCATCGCGCGATACGATAACGTTGAAAGCCATATGCGCATTGGCAAGCACCATGGCGTGGAAATGGCTCAGTTCCTTCCAGCCTTCTTCGGTGAATTCCAGCTTGTGGTTCATCTTCTTTTGAACCTGCGCCAACATGTTGCGTACGATGATGTCGCCCACCTGTTCGAGCTTTACGCAGGCGCCGAGCAATTCCTGCATGCGCAGGGATTCAAAATCAGTGAGGTTCTGGGTGGCAAGCCTGGTGAGATAGAGCTTGATGGCGACGTGTTTCTTGTCCACGCGGTCGTCCAGCGCTTCCAGTTCATTGATGCGCGCCTGATCGGGCTTTTCATAAAGCTCAATGATGCGGCGCAGCATGACTTCAATCGTATCGCAGACCCCGACCACTTCGCGCGTCGCGTTGGCAAGCGCCTGTGAGGGGCGATCAAGCACGGCATTGTCGAGTGCACTATATTCCTCGACGGCCATTGGTTTGGCGGGCGCGTCCTTGTCGGCATTGAGATACACAAGCGCTTCGGTTGCGCGCAGGACCAGCCCCGAAAGGGGAATGCCGGCGATCATGACAAGCACGTTGAACAGGATATGCGCATTCACAACCTGCGAGACCGGGTCTGAGCCAAGGAAGCCGCCGGAGGGCTTGAAGGTCTGGTAAAGCACCAGCATGATGAGCGAGCCTGCGCCGCGCATCAGCAGATTGCCGAGCGGGACGACGCGCGTTTCCGGCGGGGCATGGCGGGTGAGGATGGGGGCGATGATCGACGAACCCAGATTGACGCCCAGAACCATCACCACCGCGAGTTATGGATGGATCAGCCCGCGCGAGGCAAAAGTGGTGAGCAGGATGACGGCGGCAACGCTGGAATGGAAAAGCCATGTCATCAGCGCCGCAAGAAGATAAGCGGTGACGGGATCACTCGACAGATAATCGACGATGACCGGTAGAAGCTCGCTTCGCCGCAAGGGTTCGGTTGCCTGCCCGGTCATTTCAAGCGACATGATGAGAAGGCCGATACCGACCAGAATGCGGCCGATCTGGCGCCAGTCGCGGCGCTCGGTTGTCATGAAAATGCCGGTGCCGACGACAAGGCACAGCGGAACCAGAAGCGTGAGATCGTAGCTGAGGATTTTGACCACGAGGGCAGAGCCCAGCTCGCCGCCGCGCACGGCCATGAGGCCCGCAACACCGCTGACAAAACCTGAACCGACAAATGAACCGACGAGAAGCGTTACCGCTGTCGAGCTTTGCAGGGCTATGGAGAGGGCAAGGCCGAAGGCGACGGACAGGAGCGGATTCTGCATCTGGTTGCGCAGACGCCTGCGCAGCCGGTCGCCATAGGCACGCTCCACCCCGGTCCTCACCATGCGCGTTGCCCAGAGCAGCAGGGCGACCGCGCCGGCCAGATGCAAAAGGACCAAAGAACCATTCACGGCAAAATCCCTTCGGGTTGGAGGTGGTTACAAAAGCTGCTCCGGTCAGGAACGCCGAACCATTCTATCTATTTGTTTTAACGTGCGTAAGAACGCAAAATTGATATTCACCGGAGCCTGAAACATAGAGAAAAAATATGTTTCGGCTAATCAAATCTCCAGGAGATATGGGCTTGTTTGCGTCAAAATGCAATTCATCTCCGATGCATCATGACGAATATGTGACAGTTTTGTGACAAAGCGTCTGTTTGGCATTGGCATGTGATTAGCGGGGAGGTGCATGCGCGCGCGATGGACTGTCAAGGCGGGGGCGCCTATATAGTCAATAACTATAAGCTGCCTGCTGTTCGACCTGAAAGTGAATCTGTAATGCGTTTTCCGCCCTCCTTTCTCGATGAGATCAGAGACCGCGTCCCGATCTCGACGCTGATCGGAACGCGTGTTTCATTTGACCGCAAGAAAAGCAATCCGCCCAAGGGCGATTTCTGGGCCTGCTGTCCGTTTCATGGCGAGAAGACGCCGAGCTTTCATTGCGAGGACCGCAAGGGCCGTTACCACTGTTTCGGTTGCGGTGTGACTGGCGATCACTTCAAGTTCCTGACAGACCTTGAAGGCTTGAGTTTCCCGGAAGCGGTGGAGCGGGTGGCCGATATGGCCGGTGTTCCCATGCCCGCGCGCGACCCGGAAATGGAAAAGCGCGAGGCGCAGCGCGCAACGCTTTACGATGTGATGGAACTGGCTGCGCAATTCTTTGAGAGCCAGTTGCAAAGTGCGACCGGTGCGAAAGCGCGCGCCTATCTGCGCGACCGCGGCCTTTCGACCGCCACGCAGCAGGCGTTCCGCATGGGCTATGCGCCTGAATCACGCAATGCGCTGAAGGAGTTTCTGGCAGGCAAGGGCGTTTCCCGCGAGCAGATCGAAGCCTGCGGCCTTGTGGTGCATGGCGAGGGAATAGCGGTTTCCTACGATCGTTTCCGTGATCGCGTGATGTTCCCTATCGAGGATTTGCGTGGGCGGATCATCGCTTTTGGCGGGCGGGCTCTTTCTGCGGATGCGCCTGCGAAATATCTCAATTCGCCCGAAACAGAGCTCTTTCATAAGGGGCGCGTGCTTTATAACGGCTTGCGGGCGCGCAAGGCCTGCCAACCGCAGGGCGGCGAACCGGCCAAGCCGATCATTGCCGTCGAAGGCTATATGGACGTCATCGCGCTTGCGCAGGCCGGTATCCATCATGTGGTGGCTCCGCTTGGCACTGCTCTGACCGAAGAACAGCTTGAACTTCTCTGGCGCATCAGCCCCGAGCCGATCCTCTGTTTTGACGGTGACGGCGCTGGCCTTCGTGCGGCCTATCGTGCTGCCGATCTTGGCCTGCCTGTCTTGCAACCCGGCAAGTCGCTGCGCTTTGCGCTTTTGCCGGAAGGGCAGGACCCGGACGATCTCGTCAAGGCGGAAGGTCCGTCCGCTTTTCATGCGGTTCTGCGCGATGCAAGACCGCTGGTGGAGATGGTCTGGACGCGGGAAACGGCAGGCGGGGTTTTCGATACGCCGGAGCGCCGGGCCGAACTGGAGGCGCGTCTGCGCGAAATTACGAGCCGCATTGCCAATGAAGATATCCGCCGCCACTACAGCCAGGATATGCGCGAGCGGGCGCAGGCCTTTTTCGGGCAGGGGCGGCAGGGCTTTCAAAACGGCGGCCAGCGCAGCCAGTCGTTTACGCGCCGCAATGAAGGCGCGCGCGGACGCGGCGGCCCGGCCGGCAGCGGCCGGCTGGCAATCTCCGACAGTCTCGCCCGGTCGACGCTGGTAAAGGGCGGCCGGCAGGGTGGTGCTGCACATGCTCCCTTGCGCGAGACGGCCATCGTGCTGACGCTTCTCAATCATCCCCGGCTTATCGAGGAGGATTTCGAGACGCTTGCCGCGCTTGATCTTGGCCATGATGCCTTGAAGACGCTGCATCTTGCCATGCTGGATGTGCTGGCGGCGGGACGTGTGGACGACGGGATCGCCATGCGGCGCGCGCTGGTGGATGCCGGTCATGGCGATCTGATCAAGATGCTGGAGCAGGTGGTGAAGGGCGCGAAACTGTGGACCGCGACCACCCTTGCCGCTGAAGATGATGCGCGTGAAGCACTGCGTCAGGCGCTTCACTTGCATCAGCGCGCGCGTACACTACATAAGGAACTGCGCGCTGTTGAGGCCGCACTTGAGACAGATGAGACGGGCGAGTTGTTCGCGCGTCTTCGCGATATACAAAACCAGATTTTAAAAGCCGATGCGACCGAGGCCCTGATAGATGGATTTGGCCTGTCATCGGGGCGGCCACATGGCGGTTTCTGATTCGTTTTGGCGAATCGGTTTTGCGAAAACAGCCGGAAATGCGGTCTTGCGGCCGCAAGATCGCGCCCTAACTGGGCCCTAACTGGCTTGTGAATGGAGGGTGGTGATAAATGATTCGCTTTTTAAGCCCGAATCAGATGAGTCGCTCTGGATGTGCAGCATTAATGACGCAATCACGATTGTCCGAACAGGGAAAACAATGAACCGGTGATAATCTCCATCCATGTTGGCTGTGATTATTCCAGCGGATAGGCAAGGAGTGGGGCGGAACCGTAGCGTTGGCTTTTGTTTCACGCCGGGTCTGCTCACAAGAAATCGGAGATGATGAAGTCCGATGCCGATGGCAAGGTTAATCCGCCATTAACAGGAAATCGGCTACTCGCAGAATCAACTGACGGCTTGCAACCTCGCAAAACCGTTCGACCACTCTATATATTTTAGAAGCGACCGGGGTCGCCTGGAGAAAAACATATGGCAACGAAGGTTAAGGAAAACGAAGAAGCCGAAGTCGAGCGCGAAGGTGCTGCCGACGGTCCGCTTCTCGACCTTTCTGACGATGCTGTCAAGAAGATGATCAAGCTTGCGAAGAAGCGCGGCTACGTCACCATGGACGAGTTGAATGCCGTGCTTCCTTCCGAGGAAGTGACTTCCGAGCAGATCGAAGACACCATGTCGATGCTTTCCGATATGGGCATCAATGTCGTTGAAGATGACGAGCAGGATAACGATCGCGAAGAAGGCAACGACGACGAGGCGGAAGAAGGCGGCGATCTGGTCGAAGCCGGCGGCACGGCTGTTGCCACCACCACGACCAAGAAAGAGCCGACCGACCGCACGGACGATCCGGTGCGCATGTATCTGCGCGAAATGGGTTCGGTCGAGCTTTTGTCGCGCGAAGGCGAAATCGCCATTGCAAAGCGCATCGAGGCCGGGCGCGAAACCATGATCGCCGGGCTTTGTGAAAGCCCGCTGAGCTTCCAGGCGATCATCATCTGGCGCGACCAGCTCAACGAATCCAATATTCTGCTGCGCGAAATCATCGATCTCGAAACCACCTATGCCGGCCCCGAAGCCAAGCAGGCTCCGGTGATCGAACGCGTGGAAGAAGAAAAGCCGCGCGATGAAAGGCCACAGCGCCGCTCGCGTGACGACGACGACATTACCAATGTCGGCGGCGATATGCCGGTGGAAGACGATGACGACGATGAGGATGAAGCCAACCTGTCGCTGGCGGCCATGGAAGCCGAACTGCGCCCGCAGGTCATGGAAACGCTCGATTTCATCGCCGATACCTATAAGAAGCTGCGCAAGTTGCAGGACCAGCAGGTCGAGGGCCGCCTGGCTGCAACGGGCGAGCTTTCCTCCAGCCAGGAGCGCCGCTACAAGGAGCTGAAAGACCAGCTTATCAAGGCTGTGAAGTCGCTTTCGCTCAACCAGAACCGTATCGAGCAGCTTGTTGAGCAGCTTTACGATATCAATAAGCGCCTGGTGCAGAACGAAGGCAAGCTGCTGCGTCTGGCCGAATCCTTCGGCGTGCGTCGTGAAGACTTCCTGAAGGAATATCAGGGCCATGAGCTTGACCCGAACTGGGTGGAGCGCGTTGCTACCTTGCCAAGCCGTGGCTGGAAGGAATTTGCCGCCAAGGAAGCCGATTCCATTGGCCGTCTGCGTAGCGAAATCCAGAATCTCGCAACCGAAACCGCTATTTCCATCGGTGAATTCCGCCGTATCGTCAATCAGGTCCAGAAGGGCGAACGCGAAGCGACCATCGCCAAGAAGGAAATGGTGGAAGCGAACCTGCGCCTGGTGATTTCGATTGCCAAGAAGTACACGAACCGCGGCCTTCAGTTCCTCGATCTCATTCAGGAAGGCAATATTGGCCTCATGAAAGCGGTCGATAAGTTTGAATATCGCCGCGGCTACAAGTTCTCGACCTATGCGACCTGGTGGATTCGTCAGGCAATTACCCGTTCGATTGCCGATCAGGCCCGCACGATCCGCATTCCGGTGCATATGATCGAAACGATCAACAAGATCGTTCGTACTTCGCGCCAGATGCTGCATGAAATCGGCCGTGAACCGACGCCGGAAGAACTGGCGGAAAAGCTTGCCATGCCGCTCGAAAAAGTGCGCAAGGTGCTGAAAATCGCCAAGGAACCGATCTCCCTCGAAACGCCGGTCGGCGATGAGGAGGATTCACACCTGGGCGATTTCATCGAGGACAAGAACGCGCTTTTGCCGATCGATGCTGCCATTCAGGCCAATCTGCGCGATACGACGACCCGCGTTCTCGCTTCGCTGACGCCGCGTGAGGAACGTGTTCTTCGTATGCGCTTCGGCATTGGCATGAACACTGACCATACGCTGGAAGAAGTTGGCCAGCAGTTCTCGGTCACGCGTGAACGTATCCGCCAGATCGAGGCCAAGGCGCTGCGCAAGCTGAAGCATCCGAGCCGTTCACGCAAGCTGCGTTCGTTCCTTGATAGCTGAACGATACGGGAAGGGGAGGCGGTATGTCCTTTTTGAAGCGTCTTTTCGGTGGAGGCTCTGCCTCCGAAACACCGGCAGAGCCGAAAGAGGCTGGTCGCCTTGAGCACAAGGATTTTCTGATTATTGCCACGCCCTATAGCGAGGGCGGGCAATATCAGGTTTGCGGTGTCATTTCCAAGACCATCGATGGCGAAGTGAAGGAATATCGTTTTGTGCGTGCGGATCGTTGCCCCGGCATTGAAGATGCCGCCAGCATCGCGCTGAACAAGGGCCGCCAGATCATCGATGAACAGGGCGAGCGCATTTTCGGCTGAGCATCGCTACAGGATTGAGCGCCGCGTATCATGAATGCGCGGCGTTTTCATTTTTATAAGCGGAAGCGAAGCATTGCACGCTGACAGTTCCCCGCGACGCGGCTGTTTGACTGAACGATGCGGATATTCAATCGCGGATGGCGGCGATTTGTCTTCGGCAATCCCGGCGTAATTCGATTATAGACTGCGTTATGACCGACAAACCTTTCTGGCAAACCAAGAACCTGAACCAGCTTACCCGCAGTGAGTGGGAAAGCCTGTGCGATGGTTGTGGCCAGTGCTGCCTGCATAAATTGCAGGATGAGGACACTGACGAAATATATTGGACGAGCGTTGCCTGTACGCTGCTCAATCCCGAAACCTGCCAGTGCCGCGATTATCCGAACAGAAAGAAGACCGTTCCCGATTGCATTTTCCTCACCCCGGAAATCGTTGATGAGGTGGATTGGCTGCCTGTAACCTGCGCCTACCGGCTGGTGGCGGAAGGTTCCGACCTTTACTGGTGGCATCCCCTTGTTTCCGGCTCGCCCGAGACCGTGCATGAAGCGGGTATTTCGGTGCGCGGCAAGGTGACAGCCTTCGACCACGATATGCAGGATGATGACGATTATCTCGACCACATGGTCACACCAGACAAAATTGCCCGGTAAATCTTGTTTTACCAAACATTGCTAAAATTTAATCCTGTGCCGGGAGCAGGCGATCTTATGATCGCAGTTTCTTCAGTATATTGATTTTATTGAATTTTTAATGATGGAGTTCAATCGGTAATTGCCGTTGGCGCTGCATGTGAACGCCAGATGAAAGGGTCTTTGCCTTTCCGTTCATCATTTGGGGACTAACTATCGGGTGTCTCAGGCGAAAGCCCGAAAGCAAATCGAAAGAGGTTCAGAATGTCCGTTATTTCGCTCAAATCGTTCGTCGTTACCGCAGCTATTGGTGTTGCAGCCATGTTCAGCGCATCGGCTTCGGCCAATGCCGCTTCCGCCGTTATGGCACCGGCGATTACGACGGCTGCGCATTCTTCGGTTATGAATGTGGATTATCGCCGTCATCATCATCGCCCAATCGTTCGCGGCTGCTCGGTTGAGGGCGCGAAGATGAAGCCTCATCGCATGGGTATCCGCAATGCCCGCGTCACCTATCGCGGGCGCACCGTTACCGTGCGTGGGTTCCGCCATGGTCGTCCGACGAGCGTGACATTTGCCGATACGCGCGGTTGCCCGATCATCCGCTAGACCGCATCCCGAAAAGTGTGAAACGGTTTTCGGAAAAGATGCGCGTCAAAACAAAGGATTAGAGCGCCGATCGGATTCAATCAGATCGAAACGCGCTCTAATCAAAAAAACCGGGCTGTGAAACCAGGCCGGCGTTTTGTATCAGGTGGCAAAGGGCGTCATACCCCAGCTATTTACTTGATTTCAAAAACGACATTGACCGATACGTTATAGCTGTTTTCGCCTGCGGCAATCGGCACGGAATTGTCCGGTGCGGCTGCTAGCATGGTTCTGAACTGTCCGCGCGCAATTGGCATCGGCATGGGCGGGCGGCTCAGTTCACTGATTTCCACCACACGGCCAAGCCCCACGCCTGCAGCGTCGGCAAGCGTCTTCGCCTTGGCAATGGCATTGGCCACTGCGCGCTTGCGCGCCTCGTTGATCACGGCGGAGGGATTATCATTGACCAGGTTCAAATCACCGCCCTGATTAACACCGAGCGTGACGGATTCATCCAAAATTTTTCCAACATTGGCCAGTTCGCGCACGCGAACCGTGAGACTGGTGGATACAGAATAGCCGGTGATGGTAGGCTCTTTCAGGTTGTTCTTGTCGTCAGGATAGACATAAATCGGCTGGATATTGATGCCGCCTGTCTGGAGATCGCGATCTTCGATGCCGGCCTTCTTCATGGCATCGAGCACTTTTGTCATGGCTTCATTATTCGCGGTCATGGCTTCGCGCGCGGTCTTTGCCTGGCGTAGCACCGAGAGATTGAGAATGGCCATATCGGGCGAGGCCGTCATCATGCCTTCCCCGGTGACGGCGATGCGCGCGGGCTGCGTCGTCATCTGATTCTCCTGTGCGAAAGCGGGCAGGCTGAAAGCGCCGACGAGCATGATTGTGGAAAATGAGGCTGCGAGAAAATTGCTAGCACGAGTGTTCATAAAATCTCCTACAGGAAAAGTTGAAAAAATTTGGACAAAGCGGGTTATGTCAGGGGCGGCTGCTTTGTCTTTGAAATCATTGTGTTCTTAAGTCTCCTTTTATGCAAGGAGAGAAGTTGATTGATTTGAGATGGACGCCTGTTGCACCCTCGGTTCAAATTGAAAGCATCGTGACTTCAAACCTATGGATTGCAACTGAATATGTGCGCATTAGGGCAAGTGTTGCATTTGACAGCTTGTATCCCGGCTTTCTTTCGGGTAGGGCAAGGGTGCGTGGGGCCTGTAGCTCAATTGGTTAGAGCCGGCGGCTCATAACCGCTTGGTTGGGGGTTCGAGTCCCTCCGGGCCCACCATTCATCTAAATTAATCAATTAAATCAATACGTTAAGGTTAGCCAGAAATCGGTTAGCCAAAAGGTTAGCCATTGCGCTTCAGGCGCACAACACGGCTCATACCGTCGGTAGCGAGTCGTGCCTGTTCTGCTTCTCTGGTGTAAAGCTCGGCGTGGGCAATATCGTCATGGCCCAAGGTGTCCATAATCTGCCTCGTTGACGCACCACCTTCAGCAAGTATCTTGCCGAGTGTCTTTCTTAATCCATGCAGCGTGAAGCCTTTCGGCAGTTTCGCAGACGCGGTCCAGTCTGCCATTCTTCCAGTCAACGACTTGGGCGAAAATGGCTCGCCATACGCCGTCACCAGAACGGTTTCTCCCTGTCGCGGGGTGGCCTCCAAGACTTCTGACAGAATCGGCGTGATCGGCAGGAACAAGCGTTTTCCAGTCTTCCCTTGCCTCAATTCAAAGCCATCGACGCTTTTTGCCTCTCCGTCGAGGAATACTGTCTTGCTGCATCGCTGATCCCATCTAAGGGCAGCAATGTCGCCGCGTCTGTTGATGTCCGGATGCCTGACCATGCCCTGTCAGCTTTCTTGGTGTAAATCTCTGCCTGCTTTAGATTGGTCCAGCCATACTGAGCCATTAGTTCGTGCGCACCCGCTCCCGCGTTGGCGGCAAGGGTAGCAGACAGTTTTCGAAATCATCGAGCAGTCCGGCCCGAAGGTCTGCGCTTAGAAAATATGTTACATATTCTCTTGCGGTCAACGAGAGAATATGTAACATGCTGTCTATCAACCTTGAGCGGAGAGAGCCATGATGCCCGTGATTAGACTTAACGACGCCACTTTTGCCGACCTCAGCGTCCTTAAAACCTGGTACGGCACGAAGACCCCGAGCGAAACCATTGACCGGATTGTGCGAGAGGCAATGGAGCAGCTTGACATGGAGCGTGACGACGCCGCCGAGGAAGTCACCGTAACGACCAGTGACGGCGCGATGCATTTTGATGCCGCGCCCGGGCTGGCATTCACCAAGCCGCTGGCGGCATCCATCAACGGCAAGGCATTACATAGCCCTTGTTGGTCAGCGCTCTTATTGACGATGATCGCGCAGGTGAAGACAAAAGGCCTCTCGGGTGACAAGCTCGTTCGCGAACTTGCCATCCCTGCAAAGGTTGAGCGGTATGATGAGGAAGGTTTCAAATTCCGTCCTGACCTTGGAATCTCGGTGCAGGGCCAGTCTGCGTCGGATTGCTGGAAAGAGGTGGAGCGGCTTTCTAAAAAGTGGGCCATCCCGGTGTCGGTCAAATTCTGGTGGAAGCAGAACCCTAAGGCGCAGTACCCTGGCAAAACTGGCATTTTGCGGTCTGGCCCGGCGTCCGCCTAAAGGTCACGCAGGCAGCTTCTATCCAAAGCTGTTCGTTGCTTCCTGTTTCGAAGCCGTTTCCCGTCAACTTTTTGGTGTTTTCTGTCCCGTCCCCGGTCAGATCGGCGGCCCTTCGTCCACCCTAGTTGCGGGCGCAGCCCGTAAACTTGGGTCGGATGGACTAAATGAAATGCAGTCCAACCGCGCCAACAAAAACCTTCCGCCATTCGCCGTAGACCGTTTCACGGTTTTCACGGAGCGGCATCGGTGGCAGCGGGTCGCAGGCTTTGCCTGTCTCTCCGCGTAGCCATTCGAACTCGATCGGATCAAGGTCCGTATCCGGCCACAAGCCGAGTGCAATGGCGGCATGCCACGCTTCCCGCGCCGCGTCTTCCGCCGCCGCCCGAGCCGCTTCTATTTCCGCCGTGGAATCATCGTCAGTGACGGAGAAGGTTCTCGCTGCCTTCCGTGATTCAACGGCAATTTCCGTGAAACCGCATCGACCTGTGCCGACCCTGACGCAATGGCCGCTCATGCACACCTGCCTGAATACCCAACGGGTGTACAACCCCGCAAACTGGCAGGGGTAGGGAATACAGATTCTGTAATGGAATCAAGAGATTGAGAGGGAAAAACTCGCAGTCTCCCTCCGGGCCCACCATTGCATAACTCATTGATTTTATTGGCAAATTATAATCAGATTCTCGATTTTGTGCACCTAAATGTGCACCTAGAACGAGTCTGGTCTGAATCATGTATCTCTGGCAAAAAGCAAACGGCTACTTCTTTCAAATGCGCCCTCCGTCATATCGGAGCGATTTGGGGGGTGGATACTTTAGGATATGGCTCGGACAGCTTTCCAAAAAAGAAGCGAAGCGACGAGCGATAACGCGGGCGGGTGTAGCGCTGGAGGGGCTTGGAAGCGGCATGGATAGAGATACGCTAAACCGTAGTCTGAAAGCTGTGGCAGATGAGCTTGCGGCGTTGGGGCGGGAACAGTTTAAAGCGAACTTTGCGCGTGGCGTTGCGCTTCAAAAGCTGGATGAAATGGACGAGCAAGGCGATGTTCATCCTGATGCTGTTCAGAAATACAATCAAAATCTTATAGCCGCTCGTGCAAAGGCCCAAACACTAACCTCAATTCGTACCCGTCTCGATACAATTGGGCAAGCACTCCAGACGGATGCCGCAGCTCTCACCGCCGAGCGCGCCGCATATGCGCATGCGCTAACTGCTGTGGCTTCTATTCAAGCCAATATCGCCCCACCAGCCTCTGCGCCAGCGCTCATATCCTCTCAAGCCTGGCAAGGAAGTAAGCGTTATAGTTGATAGCAAGCGTTTTCCGTTTTTTGCAGAGGGCAACCGTGCATGGACAGAAAATGTCGCGGATGAAGCGAGGCTGGTCTCCGCCATGCGCGCTGGCAAGACGCTCAAAGTGCAGGCCACTTCGGCGCGCGGAACGCAGACGCGCTATTCCTTCTCCCTTATGGGGCTTTCCGCCGCGTTACAACGTGTGAATCGCTGCCCGTAATCCCTATGGAAAAGCCCTGCCGAATGGCAAGGCTAATCCAATTGAGCCCAAAGCCCAGGCAGTTCCAGTTAAAACAGAGTCGCTGGAACCGTCTTAACTATTTATTTTATCACCTTTTCCAATGCATCGAAGCGGGATCAGAAATCAGTCCAGTGGACTGATTTCCCCGCGTAGGCGCTTCGCACTTTTGGCTCGAAAATGCTCTAGAATTGCACGGAAAGGCCAATGACCGGGCCGTGCTGTGTCACGTCATATTTGAGTTTGTCGAACGTGTCGTTGTCGCGGTAATCCTGATAGAGTACGCGGTATCCGACGCGGAAGGTCGTGGGTACGTCGAAGACCAACGTGCGATAGCCGAGATAAATCTGGCCGTTGGCACTGAGCTTGGTTCCCGCGCCGAAGCCGCCGATATCGGCTTCCGCAAAAATATTCCAGCGGTCATTGATATCGTAGAAGACACGTGTGCCGATGAACGGATCGGTCCATTCCACCTTGCTACGCTCGTTGAACGGACCGACTTCAAGGCCTGCCTTCAACTGTGTCCAGCGAATGCCCACGGTCGGCTCGATGGCGAAAACGCGCTGGTTGCCGAAAAGCGTGGTGCCTTCCAGAGCCTGTTCATAAACGCGGTAATAAGCGCCGCCGGCGATCATTGTCGTCTTGAGGTCGAGGGCAAGTTCGTTGTTGCGAATATCTTCGTCCTGGCTGGTTTTGACGTATTGGCCGTCAATATAGAAGCCCATCGTACCGTTGGTCACTTCGATATTGCCCATGAACGACATGTCCAGATTATCGAAAATGTCACGGAACGGCACGTTGACGTCCGTGCTGCGACCAAACAGACCCGCCTTGCCGTTCAGCGATGCGCCCCAGACATAGGGGCTGAAAATCACATGCCAGCGCTGCTGGTCCTGAATTTCAGGCTGCGTGGGCGTTATGATGTCGGCTGCGGGTGCAATAGTCGTAGACGCCGTTAATAAAGACATTGCTAATATAGCGTTACGCATATTGTTACCCAGTAAGTTTTTGACAACAGCGCGCGAAGCCAGTTTAATCACGACATATCCTCTCAAAAGCGTAATTTAGCAATGAGTAAAACCCTGACAAAGGTTGTATGAATCCATGATTATGTTAATCATGACAGGAAATAAACTGAAAAATACGAGCGAGTACATAATTTCCGCTGTTGACTTTAACTGATGTGCGCCATTTTATTCGTCGGAAAGTTGCCGGTCTTGTCTGGCCGGCAATGGTGGACCAATTGCGGATGAATGAGGTCATCATGGAAACGAAAAGCTCTCTCTGGAAATCATCGCGCCGCGTGCTTGCACATGGGGCTGCAACTGTTCTGGTCGCGGCGGGCCTTATCGTTCCCCAGGCGGCTATGGCTTGCACGAGCTTCGTTCTGCCGACGAGCGACGGTGGTATGGTCTATGGTCGCACGATGGAATTCGGGTTCAATCTCAAATCCGACATGATTGCCATTCCGCGCAATTACACCATCACGGCAAGCGGGCCGGACGGTGCTGCGGGCAAGAAATGGAAGGGCAAATATGCCACGATCGGCATGAATGCTTTTGGTATCGTCGCTCTCACCGACGGTATGAACGAGAAGGGGCTTGCAGGCGGGCTTCTCTATTTCCCGGAATATGCCAAGTATCAGGACCCATCCACGGCGAAGCCGGAAGACAGCCTCGCTCCGTGGGATTTCCTGACCTGGGCGCTGGCCAATTTTTCGACAGTGGCCGAAGTCAAGGATGCTTTGAGCACCATTTCCATCGTCGATGTGAAACAAAAGGACCTGGGATTTACCCCGCCCGCTCACTACACGCTGCATGATGCGACCGGCGCATCCATCGTGATCGAACCGATCGACGGCAAGCTCAAGGTTTACGACAACAAGCTCGGTGTCATGACCAATTCGCCGTCTTTCGACTGGCACATGACCAATCTGCGCAACTATGTCTATCTCTCGCGTGAAAATCCGAAGCCGTTGCAGATCCTTGGCGAGACGATCCAGTCATTCGGGCAAGGCGCCGGTATGCATGGTATTCCGGGCGACACCACGCCGCCATCGCGTTTCGTGCGTGCAAGCGCCTACGTCCTTTCCGCCAAGAAGGTGCCGAGCGGCCTTGAAAGCGTGCGGCTGGCCGAGCATATTGCCAATAACTTCGACATTCCAAAGGGATGGAGCGAAGAGCAGAATATGTTTGAATATACCCAGTGGACCGCCTTTGCGGACATGAAGAACGATGTCTATTACATCAAGACCTATGACGATCAGGTTCTGCGCAGCTTCAGCTTCAAGGATTTTGATGTCGATAGCAAAGATATTCTAACGATCAAGTTCGAGCCAAAACTGGACGCGCCGTCACTGAAAAAGTAAGGCGACCATGAAAAAGGCGGCTTCGGCCGCCTTTTGACTTATCAGGGCATAATCCGGTCGGGATGACGAAGGCCGACAGGCTTATGCCTCTACAAAAGGGGTGGGAACGCGTTGCGAAAGTTGCAAAACGGCTTTCGGATGGGATGCGCGTCAAAACGACTATTCAGAGCGCTAATCTGATGCATGCGTCTTGGGCTTCAATGCCCGGTTCCATTGGTTTTTTGGGAGGCATTGGTGATTAGCGTTTCCAAAAGCCAAGGCTTTTTACCGATCAGTTCCACGAGCTCAATTGCCGTTATATCATAACCTGCTTGCGAGAGCAGGTCGTCAGCCTCCTTTGCCGCTCCATTCTTGTTGTCGCGGATCAGGCGGCAGGCGCGGCGCAGGATTCTTTCAGGCTGCGATAAGCGGCTGTCGGTCAGGCTTTTTTCAATACGGCGCGCAAGCTCGTCGGGAGCGATCATTTCAAATTCGTCCTTGTTTTTCTCGCACGGTCACGGGTGATCGGCGAACTTCACTCCCAATCTATGTGTTCTTGCAGTAATTTCCACGCGACAATTCGCACGAAAAGCTGAGTTTTGTATGGCCTGCATTTTTCGGGTAGCGGGCCACCGAACATGAAGAAGAATGAAGCAGCCTTTCGGCGTCACTCACAACATCCAGACAAAATATTGCCATTGTTTCCCTTGTTTGGGCCATTGGCGCTCCTTACATAGCACCCCACACCATAGGAAAAATGTAACCGGTTGTTCTGACGGCGTGCTGGTGATTTTGCCTGTTCCATAAAGTATAAAAATCAGATGGTTTGCGATGGCCGCCTATCGTTATTTTATTTGGCCCATGATTTTCACCGTTTTGGGTTTGGCCGGTGCCGTATGGCTCGGTTACGAACTGACCGGCACTTTTGGGGGAATGGTTTCCGTTTTCATCATTTGTGCGGTTTTGAGCGTTCTCGAAATCTCGCTTTCCTTCGATAATGCCATCGTCAATGCGCGTATCCTGCGCGATATGTCACCGAAATGGCAGCACCGCTTCCTGACATGGGGCATCGTCATCGCCGTTTTCGGCATGCGCATCGTCTTCCCGCTGGGAATCGTGGCCATAGCCATGTGGACGGACCCGATCTCGGCGCTGAAACTTGCCATCTGGCAGCCCAATGAATATGCGCGCGTGATTGCGGAATCCCATACGGGCATCGCCGCGTTCGGCGGCACGTTCCTTCTGATGGTCGGCATGAAATATTTCTTCGACGTTGAAAAGGATGTGCACTGGATCAGGATGATCGAGAGCCGCATGTCGAAATTCGCATCCGTTCAGGGTGTTGAAATCGGCGTCGCCATTGCCCTTATCATCTTCTTCTCCTACCAGCTTGACGCCGACCATTCGCATACATTCGTTATTGCGGGGCTGTTTGGTCTTCTGACCTTCCTTGCAGTGGAAGGGCTTGGCGAAGTTCTGGATGCGACGCAGGAGCAGATGGATATGGTCCATCGCGGCGGTCTTGGTGCGTTTATCTATCTGGAAGTGCTGGATGCCAGCTTTTCCTTTGACGGCGTGATCGGTGCTTTCGCACTCACCACGAACCTTTTCGTGATCGCCATCGGCCTTGGTATCGGCGCGTTTTATGTGCGCTCGCTCACGATCATGCTGGTGGAGCGCAAGACGCTTGGCCAGTACCGGTATCTGGAGCACGGTGCGTTTTACGCTATCCTCGTGCTGGCGATCATCATGTATGTACAGACGCTGGTGCATATACCGGAAGTTATTACCGGCCTCATCGGCGCGGCACTTATCGGCCTCTCCTTCATGTCGTCGATGCGCTATAACCGCCTGAACCCGAACTGGCAGAACGAGACCGAGGAAGTGACCTAGAGTAGATGCGACGCTGAAACAGGCTCATCGATCAGTTCGACGCCAGCCTGTTTCATTTTCTCCAGCATGATGTTCATCGACCCGTTGAGATCAATACCGCGGCAGGCATCGAGTCGCACCCGCACCTGAAAGCCCTGCTGGACCGCATCAAGCGCTGAACTGGCGACGCAGAAATCGGTGGCGAGGCCAACCATTGTCAATGATCCGATATTGCGTTCACGCAAATATCCGCCAAGGCCCGTCGGCGTGCAATGGTCATTTTCAAAAAATGCGGAGTAGCTGTCGATACCAATGCGGAAACCCTTGCGGACGACAAGCTGTGCACGCCACCATTGCAGATCGGGGTGAAATTCTGCCCCCTCGCTATTTTGCACGCAATGATCCGGCCAGAGCACCTGCGGCCCATAAGACATATTGACCGTATCGAACGGGCGGCTGCCGGAGTGGTTGGAGGCGAAGCTGGAATGGTTGGCCGGATGCCAATCCTGCGTGACCACGACATTTTCGCTTTCCCCGATCAGGCGGTTGACGATCGGGATGATTTCATCGCCACGTTCGACGGCCAAGGCGCCGCCGGGGCAAAAATCATTCTGGACGTCGATAACCACAAGTGCATGGCCGATCATGGGATGCTCCGCTTTGTTGTTGCCGATCAACTTATATCTATCCAGTTTTTGGGAAACCGGCAAATATGCACGTTCTGGTATAACAAAGGCATTGGTGATAGGGACGGCTTTCCCATGCTTAAACAACAGGAGCCAATATGACAGACGAAATCGTCCGCGACAGCAACGGTACCCAACTCAATGACGGTGATTCCGTCACGCTTATCAAGGACCTCAAGGTCAAGGGAACGTCAACCACCCTCAAGCGGGGTACGCTGGTCAAGGGCATCCGTCTGACGGGTAATCCTGCGGAAGTGGAATGCAGCACCAAGCAGGTCAAGGGGCTGGTGCTGCGGACCGAGTTTCTGAAGAAAGCTTAGGTTCAGGCATCGATCTCCACGCGGCCGCGGGGGCGGCTGCAACAGGCGAGGATATAGCCTTCCGCGATCTCGTCGTCGCGGATGCCGCCATTATGGTTCATTTCGGTTTCACCGCTAAGGCATTTTACCTTGCAGGTGCCGCAGATGCCGAATTCGCAGGCGCTTGGTATTTTCAGGCCTCCATTGCGCGCTGCAAGCAGGATCGTATCGTTCTCGGTGCATTCGACTTCCACGCCGGACTGGCTGAAAACGACGCTTGCCGCGGCAACGGCGGGAGGCATCGATGGGGCGGCGGTATTGCCGGTCTCTGGAAGCGGGGAGGGTACTGGTACTGCTGAAATCTCGCTTGCAGGCTGAAAACTCTCCTGATGATAATTTGCCATGTTGAAGCCTGCTTGTTCCAGCAGGCCCCGCACGCCATTCATGAAGGGTTCCGGCCCGCAACAGAAAATTTCGCGTTGCAGGAAATCCGGCGCCAGCAGTTCCAGCCGCGCACGGTCAATACGTCCGTGCAGGCCCGGCCATACATGGCGGGCAGAGGATTGCTCGACGATGAAGGCAAGCCGCATAGCTTCCATGCGGCCCGAAAGCAGTTCCAGTTCCTTGCGGAAGATGATGTCGTCCGGTGTGCGCGCGCAATTGATGAAGCTAACGTCGGTGGCGGGCGCGCAATCGAAAAGCCAGCGTGTCATCGACATCATGGGCGTGATGCCGGAACCGGCTGAAATGAAGAGATATTTATCGCCCGGATGGTTGGCGAGTGAAAAATCGCCGTTCGGCCCATAGGCCTTGATCTTCATTGGCGGGCGCAGGTTATCGAGCATCCAGCGGGTGCCGATGCTGCCGATCCGCGCCTTGACCGTGACCGAGATGTGATACGGACGGGAGGGGGTGGAAGAAAGCGTATAGGTGCGCAGCACCGGGCCGAGGCCATCCGCGCGTTCAAGCGGCAGTTCCAGCGTGACGAACTGGCCCGGCGTGTAGCGAAACCAGTTGTCTTCGGTGGTTTTGAAGGAGAAGGTCATCACGTCCGGCGCTTCTTCGATGGCCGAGATGCATTCCAGCATCTGTAGCCGGTCGTTCCACGGCAGCATCTCATCCAGATATTTCAGAGGCTGCATGGCCTTCTCACTTCTCAAATTCTTGTCACATTATCAGGCGACGCGGCTGAGTTTTGCCGCTTCGCCACGCAGGCGCGGCGTCATGGTATTGGTATACCATTCCAGGAACTGCATCACACCGCCTTCATGCTCAACCGAATAGGGGCCGGGCTGATAGGCGGGAGAGTGGATGCCAACGGCATTCTCCTCCACGATCTTCCGGTCCTGATCGTTGGTCTGGATCCATACATGGGTCAGCTCATCAAGATCGTAATCGACGCCTTCCACCGCATCCTTGTGGACCAGCCATTTGGTGGTGACGAGGGTTTCTTCCGCGCTGATCGGCAGGACACGGAAGGAAATCGCGTGGTCCGCCATCAAATGGTTCCAGGTGGATGGATAGTTGAACAGAAGCATCGCGCCGATATTTGTGCTGCCCGCAACCTTGTCGCTGAGAGACTTCTTGACCGCCGCCTTGCCGGACATGGTGTAACTCACCGCATCGCGCAGAAGCGGGATGCGGGTTATCCGGTAACGCCCGTCTTCGGATATGTTGAACCGGGCGGGCAGGCCGATACTGGCGCAGCTTTTCCAGAGCTGGTTGATTTCCGGGTCTTCCATGACGCCCTGCACACCGGTTGCTGTCGGCGCTTCGGGATAGGTGCGGCAAAGCTCCGGGTGGTTGGCAGCGCAGTGATAGCACTCGCGGTTGTTTTCCCACACCAGCTTCCAATTGCCCTTCTCGATGATCGAGCTTTCAAAGGTAACCTTGGCGTCCTTGATGTTGTGCGATGCAAGATAAGGCTCAACCAGATTGCGGAAAGCCGCAAAATTCGGCGCTTCCTCGGCAACGCAAATATAGATATAGCCCGCCACCGTTTCGCAATGAACCGGCTTCAGGCCATAGTCGGCGGGCTTGAAATCTGGCCCGACCTGACGCGCGAAGAGCAGGCGGCCATCAAGCTCGTAGGTCCACTGGTGATAGGGGCATACGAGCTTTGCCGCCGTTCCCTTCTCCGCGGAACAAATACGCGAGCCGCGATGGCGGCACGAATTATGGAACGCGCGAATGCCGCCCTGCGCATCGCGCACGATGATGACAGGATAGGCGCCAATCTGTACGGTCATGTAGGAGCCGGTCTTGGGCAGTTCGCAATCATGGCCGACGAATAGCCAGTCCTTGTAGAAAATATTTTCCAGATCAAGCTTGTAATAATCGGGGTCGGTGTAGAATTTCTGCTCCAGGCTGAAATTGGGGTCGCGCCCGGTCAAAAGCTCCAGCATTTCGTTGCGAACGTCCATAGGTCCGAACCTTTGCTTTCATCTCTGGACCGGCCTTTGCTGTTCTCTCAGCGACCTGGGCCCGATCCGATGTTCCCTTTGTCTTACAGAAGCGCGGCTTATCCCTTTATCTCAATGGTTTGCCACAAAATCTCAAAACTTGTGAACCGGCTTCCGTTATGCTGATTCAAACACTGAACTATTCTGAACGCGCATTGGGATGCGACATGGTTTTCGCGTAAAGACGACACGCCAAAATGTCGCTATCCGGACTATTTTCCTGACGTTGTGGGATTGCCAAGGGCCTCAAAACCCAGTTACCAAACCAGCCATATGTTGACTTGTTTCACTCCAAGGGAGGCCCGGCTTTTATGAAACGCTCTGAAATCAATGAAATCATCCGTGAAAGCGATGCCTTTATCCGCTCGTTCGGTTATATCATGCCGCCCTTTGCCTATTGGTCGCCGGAAGAGCTGAAGCAGCGCACGGCTGGCGATGTGGCGGCGATCCGCAAGGCGCGGCTTGCTGGGATATTACCGATTACGGGCAGGGCAAGTTTGCCGATCTCGGCCTGTTTCTTTTCACGGTTCGCAATGGCAATGCCGAGGACCTGAAGCGTGGTACAGGCATGCTCTATGCCGAAAAGATCATGATTTCGCGTAAAAATCAGCTTTCCCCCATGCATCGCCATGTGGTGGAGGCGGAAGATATCATCAATCGCGGTGGCGGGACGCTGGTGCTGGAATTGTTCAATTCGCGGCCTGATGGCAGCGTGGACGAGGAAACCGACGTGACTGTGGCGACCGATGGGCGGCTTGTTACCCAGAAGGCGGGCGCGCATCTGAAGCTCCAGCCCGGCGAGAGCGTAACGCTCCTGCCCGGCAATTGGCACGCTTTCTGGGGTGAGGGCGGCGATGTGCTGATCGGTGAGGTTTCGACTGTCAATGACGATCTGACCGACAATATCTTCCGCGAGCCGATTGGCCGCTTCTCGGATATCGAGGAAAACGAGCAGCCCTTGCATCTGCTTGTGTCTGATTACGACAAGTGGCTATAGAGCGTATCTCGACCTGATTGACGCAGATCGGCCTGTTCCCGGTCTTGAAGTGATGAAAATGCCGGCGCGCCAAAGGCTGCGTCGGCATTTTTATTATAATTTTTCGATCTCGCTATTGTCGGGGAATTTGCTCCATACGTCAAACTGGGCAGCAAAGAGGAAGATATAGGCCGCAGTCTCTATCGTTTCCTCAAGGATCTGATGCTGCCCGCTCCACCAGTCTATGGACAGGTGGACATGGCCTTCGGCGGCGGTTGAAAGGAGCATTGCGAGTGCGAAGCCGAAAAGGTCAAAAAAGGGAAATTCAAGGTTTACCAGCATATCGGCGATGATACGCGGTCCCTTTGAAAGGATGAATCCGGTCGCGAAAATGACCAGCAATACCAGAACGACAGGCGTTCTGTAGGGATGAAACCAAAGCTTTGACGAGGCAAAGGAAGGCCCGTCTTCGGACATGGATGTCGGATCGAAGAAGACTGCGCCCCAGTTGAGTTCACGCGCGGTCATGATGATCCAGATGGGGATGACCGAGAGCCAGAAGATGCGTTTTTGCCGCTGCTGCAAAGGCCGAATACGAGAGATATGACCGCGCCGAGGGCCAGCGTGACAGCCTGCGCGTTTTCGATGATCTGGTTTTCCCAACTGACCCACAGGGGCAGATACAGGCTGAATGGAAAGCTGCACAGGAAGATGACAACGGCAATCCAACGAAGGCTTGCATGGATGTTATTTGCTTGAGTCATCACTGTCGGTGACATTGATCTGTCTCTTTCCGAATTGCTTTGCTTCGACCTTTCTATCGTCCCGTGGCGCGCGACGGAAGGGCTTCCATTAGCCAATTCAGAAACTTCTGTGTTACCGCATCCCGATTTATCTCATTAAGACTCTCATGACGAGTTGCGGGCAATATATTGTGTGTCACGCGGTCGAAGCCCATTCTCCGCATCCGCTCTGCCAATCGCTGGATTGCCGCTCCCCCGGCGGTTGCCGGATCTTCCGCGCCGCCGATGAGATGGAAAGGCAAATGTTTGGGAATGCTGGCAAAGTTGCGATTATTTGCACCGCGGCGGATCATGTGAAAAATATCGATCCATAGCGCCACGCTGGCATCGAAGCCGCAAAGCGGATCGGCGATATAGGCGTCGACCTCGGCAGGGTCATGCGAGAGCCAGTCGAACAATGTGCGATGCCCCTTGATGGAGCGGCCCCAGGCGCGGAAAGTCAGCCGCGGCAGGATGCCACTTGGAACGTCCGAACCTTTCAGCATTCGTTCCATATAAAGAAGCGCCAGCGCAGCAGCACTTTGCGCGCCACCGTCGAAGTTTGAATTCCAGATTGCCACCGCATCGACCGTGTCGGCATGATCGAACACGTAATTCAGCGCAATCAGCCCGCCCATCGAATGGCCGAAAAGCACCACCGGCAGGTCGGCATATGTCTGGTGAATATAGTGGTTGAGCGTTCGCACATCTTTAATCGCCACAGCATGGCCCTGCTTTGGCGCGAACATGCCTTTCGGCGCATGGGAGGTGATATTGGCGCCATGGCCGCGATGGTCCTGCACATAGACATGATAGCCTGCGCCGGCAAGCGCCGAAGCAAATCGTTCATAGCGCGCAGAATGTTCGGCAAGGCCGTGGCAGAGCTGGACAACCCCACACGGCCTTTCGGCAACGAGGCAGCGGAAGGGGAGTGCGGTGCCATCGAAAGCTGGCAGATGGTGAATGATTTTGAATGACATGAGGCTATCAGATTTTATGCCGCGCAATTAGTCAATCGTCTGGGTTGCGGTACTCGAAAACCACTATTTTCGCTGCGGCCTGCCGCTTTTTGGTTCAGGGGCTCAGGCATTTGTCTTTTTCGTGCAGATTCTACTTGAAAATGGCAAAAACCTGCGCAAATCTAGCCCCCTTACGGGTGGGAGCAGGGTTATGAAGGGATAAGCGGGGCGCCCTGGAGAAGATTCCACATTTTAGCTTGCAGTCCGTCCTGCGGGAGGGAGGAACTCTTGCGGACGGTGGCCAGAGGGGAAACCGGGTGACGGAAATATCCGCGCCCGGTTTCATAATTTCAAGCCCTGTTCTGCCTGTTGCGGATGGCCGCCCGGCCATTGGCGTTTGCGCGAAGGCGTTTGCTTCTGCGCCGCATTTGGCCTAAATACGCCACAGAAATTTCCTCGCGGTATCGGCATGGATCGGCCGGCCGCGTTTTCCAACCTGCGGAGACGACGCGCTTTATGGCACGCCAGTTCATTTATCATATGTCCGGCCTCAACAAGGCCTATGGCAACAAGAAGATTCTGGAGAATATCCATCTCTCCTTCTATCCCGATGCCAAGATCGGCATTCTTGGGCCGAACGGTGCCGGTAAATCCACCGTTCTCAAGATCATGGCCGGTCTCGACAAGGAATATACCGGCGAGGCGTGGCTCGCAGAAGGTGCGACCTGCGGTTATCTCCCGCAGGAGCCGGAGCTTGATCCTTCCAAGGATGTGCTCGGCAATGTGATGGAAGGTGTTGCCGACAAGAAGGCGATCATCGACCGCTACAACGAGCTGATGATGAATTATTCCGACGAAACGGCGGATGAAGGCGCAAAACTTCAGGATATCATCGACAGCCAGAACCTCTGGGATCTGGAAAGCCAGGTGGAAATGGCGATGGAAGCGCTACGCTGCCCGCCGGGCGATGCGGATGTCACCAAGCTTTCGGGCGGTGAAAAGCGCCGCGTGGCGCTGTGCAAGCTTCTGCTTTCCAAGCCTGACCTGCTGCTTCTCGATGAGCCGACCAACCATTTGGATGCGGAAACCACAGCCTGGCTCGAAAAGCACCTGCGTGAATATCCCGGTTCGGTGCTCATCATCACCCATGACCGTTACTTCCTCGACAATGTGACGGGCTGGATTCTCGAACTCGACCGTGGCCGCGGCATTCCCTATGAAGGCAATTATTCGGCCTATCTGGAAGCCAAGGCCAAGCGTATGGCGCAGGAAGGCCGCGAGGAAGCCGCGCGCGAAAAGGCGCTGTCGCGTGAACGTGAGTGGATTTCCGCCAGCCCGAAGGCGCGTCAGGCCAAGTCCAAGGCTCGTATCAAGGCATATGACGAATTGGTTAAAAGTGCTGAAGAACGCCGCCCCGGCGATGCGCAGATCATCATTCCGGTCGGCGAGCGCCTGGGCCAGGTCGTCATCGAGGTTGAGAATCTGTCGAAAGGCTTTGGTGACCGCCTTTTGATCGATGATCTGAGCTTCAAGCTGCCTGCGGGTGGTATTGTCGGCGTTATCGGCCCGAACGGTGCCGGTAAATCGACGCTCTTCAAGATGCTGACGGGACAGGAGCAGCCGGATAAAGGTTCGGTTCGCATTGGCGACACGGTTCATCTTTCCTATGTGGATCAGAGCCGCGATGCACTCGACCCAAACAAGACCGTGTGGGAAGAAATTTCCGGCGGCAACGATGTCATCAAGCTCGGCAAATTCGAGATGAACTCCAGAGCCTATTGCGGTGCGTTCAACTTCAAGGGCGGTGATCAGCAGCAGAAGGTGGGCAACCTGTCGGGCGGCCAGCGCAATCGTGTTCACCTTGCCAAGATGCTGAAGTCCGGCGGCAATGTGCTTCTCCTCGACGAACCGACGAACGATCTCGATACTGAAACGCTGGGCGCGCTGGAAGATGCGCTGGAAAATTTTGCGGGCTGCGCTGTTATCATCAGCCATGATCGCATGTTCCTCGACCGTCTGGCGACGCATATTCTTGCCTTTGAAGGCGACAGCCATGTCGAATGGTTTGAAGGCAATTTCGAGGACTATGAAGCTGACAAAATCCGCCGTCTTGGGCCGGATAGCGTCAACCCGAAACGGGTAACTTACAAGCCGCTGACGCGGTGATGACTTTCAGGGCCGGTGCATCGCACCGGCCTTTTTATTTCAGGCCCTTTTCACGGGATGAAAGGAAAGATGATGAAAGACTGGTCTGCAAAACAGTATCTGAAGTTTGAAGATGAACAAGCCGCCCGGCGCGCGATCTTCTGGCGCAGATACCTCTGTCGGCGCCGCGCAAGGTGGTGGATATCGGCTGTGGACCCGGCAATTCGACCAAACTTCTTGTGGAGCGCTGGCCGGATGCGCAGATTTCGGGCTTTGATACGTCGCCAGACATGATCGACACGGCGAAGACCCATCTGCCGGATGTGGAGTTCTTCATCAGTGATGCCGCCAGTTTCGAGCCGGATGCCGAAACGGACGTGTTGTTCTCCAACGCTGTCTTCCAGTGGCTGCCCGACCATGTTGAGCAATTGCAGCGGCTGCTGTCGCTGCTGCAACCCGGCGCGTTTCTGGCAGTACAGATGCCTGACAATATGGGCGAACAAACCCATGTCGGGATGCGCGATGTTGCGAAGACCGCGCCTTTTGCTATGGAGATCGCTACCAAGGGCAGGGCGGCTTTGCCGCCGGTTGCGACCTACTACAATGCTTTCGCAGACGATGCGGCGCGGATCGACATCTGGCATACGATCTACAATCATCCGCTCGCTGGCGTGGATGCCATCGTGGAATGGGTAAAGGGGACAGGATTGCGACCGTTTCTCGATCCGCTCGATGAACAGGAGCAGGCGGATTATCTAAAGGCATACAAGGCGAGGATAGCTGAACATTATCCCATGACCGCCGACGGGAAAGTTCTGCTGCGGTTCCCACGTATTTTTCTGGTTGTTCAGAAGAAATAGTCGCCTGACAGATAACTATACACAGGGAATTGATCGATTGCCTATGTAAGGAGAATTGATTATTATATAATTATTTCAATGTGTTATGTTCCTGCATCATTGCGTGGTAATGCTACTCATTTCTTTTAACAACTTCTTATATTGGGATAGATTGCATACAAACGATTTTGTTCCTATGGTCTGGCCGCATCCTGAAACCGCTCTAGATATGGAGCTGTCATGATCGCAACGCCGCGATGCGCATCATCTCGGCTGCGATTTTGACCGGGAGGACATTTCAAATGCGAGGCTGCTTTCCGATTGAAATGCAGTTCGTACTTTTGTTTGTGAAGTGAAACAATCGTCGCTTTTGATAATCCCCGTATGGGATAGACGGCTTGCAGGCTGTTGCGGAACCGCCTGTTATCGGGAGTTTTCAGAATGAACAATGCAGGAATGCATGTTGACGCCAATGGCGAGGTCGAGGCGCCGCACGATGCCCACGATACGCGCCGCCGTGTTTATGCAATCGTAGCCAGTGCCTCGGGCAACCTCGTGGAATGGTATGATTTTTACGTCTATTCCTTTGGTGCGCTTTATTTCGCGTCGCAATTCTTCCCGGCTGAAGATCAGACCAGTCAATTGCTGAATGCTGCGGCCATTTTCGCGGCGGGCTTCCTGATGCGCCCCATCGGCGGCTGGCTCTTCGGCCGCATCGCGGACAAGCTCGGCCGCCGCCTGTCCATGCTGGTTTCGGTTACGATGATGTGTTTCGGCTCCTTCGCGATCGCGATCCTGCCAACCTATGAAACAATCGGCGTTCTGGCGCCTTTCCTGCTTCTGGTGGTGCGCCTCGTTCAGGGGCTTTCAGTCGGCGGTGAATATGGCACCACAGCCACTTATATGAGCGAGGTTGCTCTGGCCGGGCGCCGTGGCTTCTTCTCGTCTTTCCAGTATGTGACGCTGATCGGTGGCCAGCTTCTGGCCGTTCTGGTGATTGTCGTGCTGCAATTCCTGCTCACGTCCGAGCAGCTTCATTCCTGGGGCTGGCGCATTCCTTTCGCCATTGGCGGCCTTGCGGCCATCGTGGCTCTTTACCTGCGCCGCACGCTGCATGAAACCTCGACGGAAAAGACCCGTGGCAACAAGGCGGCGGGCAGCTTCTCCAACATCTGGAAGAACCATCGCAAGGCTTTCCTCGTTGTCGTGGGCTTCACGGCTGGCGGCTCGCTCTCCTTCTATACTTTCACCACTTATATGCAGAAATATCTGGTGAATACGGCGGGGATGAGCAAGGAAACGGCCAGTGAAACGATGACCTTCGTGCTTCTGGTCTTCATGCTGATGCAGCCACTTTTCGGCGCGCTGTCTGACAAGGTCGGCCGTAAGACCATGATGATGGGCTTTGGCGGTATTTCGATCCTGACCACAATCCCGCTCATGACGGTTATCGGCTCGGTGCAAAGCTCTACCTGGGCGTTTATCTATATCGTGATCGCACTTGCGGTGGTCAGCATGTACACTTCCGTCAGCGGCATTGTGAAGGCGGAGCTTTTCCCGGCGGAAGTGCGGGCGCTGGGTGTCGGGTTTTCCTACGCCATCGCCAATGCACTTTTCGGCGGCACGGCGGAATATGTCGCTCTCTGGTTCAAGAAGCAGGGAATGGAAAGCGGCTTCTTCTGGTATGTGACGGCCATTATGGTGGTGGTCTTTATCGTGAGCCTCCTCATGCCGAACCCGCGTGAACATGGCTATTTGCAGGGGCATGGTTCGGACGATTGATGTTGCCAGACCTTTCAGCTTGTTATGCTTCAGCGCCGCCTTCGGGCGGCGTTGTCACATCTCTACCGCTTCGTCGTCTTCCGGGGACAGCAGCCGTGTTGCGCGCCATTCTGTCAGTTTGGCGTTGATTGCGTTCAGCACGAAGAAACGTGCCGAATCCTTATCATATCCATCATCGCGCAGTGCATCGTAATCGGTATGGGTGTGACGCACATGCGCGACCGTGGCGAGCCATACCGCCGTGGATGGTGGCAGCGTTTTCATATGCGGGGCAAGGGCTGCCGCACGGATCGGTTCGGAATCCGAATAGGGAACCGCCGGAAGCAGAAGCGTCAGCGATTTGGCGATGGCCTTCTGGCGTGTGGTGCCTGCGCTCATTCTGGTTCCTTTTGTCCGGTCCTTGCGCGAATCCCTGATCGCTCCATTTTGCATCAAAATCGCTTGCGCTGAAATTCTTTTCCATATAAACATATCTTTATATGCTTAGAGGTAAAGATATGGCCGGATTGCGGTTGCAGCTTGATCGAATGGTGGATGTGCTTAAAGCGGTGGCGGAACCGAGCCGCCTGCGCATCCTTGCGCTTCTGGCCCGTGGAGACCTGACGGTTTCGGATCTCACCATCATTCTCGGCCAGTCGCAGCCGCGTGTTTCCCGCCATCTGAAGCTTCTGGCGGAAGCGGATCTGATCGATCGTTATCAAGAAGGGGCCTGGGCCTATTTCCGACTGGCCGACAATGCGATCAGCGGTGAGGTTGCCCGTGGGCTTCTTGCCCGGCTCGACAATGCAGACGCCTTGATCGAGCGCGATATGGAGCGGCTTTCACAGGTCAAATCCAGCCGCCAGGAAAAGGCGGCGGCCTATTTCAGCGCCAATGCTGGAAGCTGGGATGAAATCCGCAAGCTGCATGTTTCCGAAACTGCCGTGGAAACCGCGCTGCGGAAGGCCGTCGGCGAAAAGCCGTTTCAGGCAATGCTTGATGTGGGAACCGGCACGGGGCGGCTTCTGGAGCTTTTCGCGCCGCTTTATCTGCGTGGTGTGGGGATCGATATCAACCGCGACATGCTTGCCGTGGCACGCGCCAATCTCGATCTTGCGGCCATTGGCAATGCGCAGGTCCGTCAGGGCGATGTCTATGCCTTGCCGGTTGAACGCGAGAGCTTCGATCTGGTGACGATCCATCAGGTCCTGCATTTTCTTGACGATCCGCTTGCCGCCATACGTGAGGCTGCGCGGGCATTGCGCCCGAACGGGCGCCTGCTGGTCGTCGATTTTGCGCCGCACAAGCTGGAATTCCTGCGGGAAGAACATGCGCATCTGCGGCTGGGCTTCAGCGATGAACAGATGCTGGGCTGGATGCGGGATGCCGGGCTTGAGCCTGAAAAGACACTGGAGCTGGAGCCGAAGGCGGCCAATGGAGAGGAGGGCCTGACGGTCAAGCTGTGGCTTGCCCGCGATCCGCGCCTTCTCATCGCCGATCCGGTTTCGCATGGCTCCCAAAAGTGGCAACCGGTTTTGGGATAAAGACATGCGGCAAAAACAGACAATAAGCATGACGGAGACAGTTTGATGGGTTTTTATGGTCTTTCCTGCCGGCCGGATGTCGGCCAGACCACCCGGGTATAGTTTGAATTCTTCCCTCCCAAGACGGAAGAAATGGAACAGCGTCTCTGGGAAACGGTCACGCGGCTTGCGCCACTCCAGCCTGATTTCGTCTCCGTTACCTATGGGGCCGGTGGCTCCACGCGAGAGCGCACGGTGCGCACGGTGGCCCGCATTCTCAAGGAAACAGATATCAAACCTGCCGCACATCTGACCTGCGTGGATGCAACACGCGAAGATGTGGACCGGGTTGCGCGCGAATTTGCGGCGCTCGGTGTCAATCGTTTTGTGGCGCTGCGGGGTGATCCGGCCAACGGTATCGGTGAGAAATATGTGCCGACGCCGGGTGGCTATCAGAACGGTGCCGAGCTGGTCGGTGGACTGCGCAATATTGCGGATTTCGATATTTCCGTTTCGGCCTATCCGGAAAAACACCCGGAAAGCCCCGATTTTGCAACCGATATCGACATGTTGAAGCGCAAGGTGGACAATGGCGCCACGCGCGCCATCACCCAGTTTTTCTTCGAGAATGATCTGTATGAGCGTTATGTCGAGCGCGTACGCCGTGCAGGCATCTATATTCCTATCGTTCCGGGCGTGCTGCCGGTGCATAATTTCAAGCAGGTGCGCAATTTCTGTGCGCGTTCGGCAACCCATATTCCGGCATGGCTTGCCGAACGGTTCGACGGGCTGGATAACGATCCGCAAACGCATCAGCTCGTCGCGGCGGCAATTGCCGCCGAGCAGGTGATGGACCTGATCGAGCGCGGTGTGCAGGATTTCCATTTCTACACGATGAACCGGGCCGATCTGCCTTTTGCCATCTGTCATATGATCGGCATAAGGCCGAAGACGCAAGCAGCCCTGGAGGTTGCCTGAAACAAAGAAAGCCCGGCGATTTCGCCGGGCTTTCTCGTTTTCATGCGGGTCGGCCTATCCTCAAAAACCGGAGCCGCCGTAATGGCTTGATGCATCTCTTCCTAATGGATGACGCCTGCTATCAACGCTGCAACAAATGCAAATGCCGCACAGATCATGAGGACATTCAAAGATCGCGTAAGTCCCATTGGTCTGTCTCCTTCGTATGCGTCCGACATGGGCCGGGCGCGCGCTGGTAGAGACTGGAATCTAAGCGGAAAACGGCTGCAACAAAAGAAGATTTCGTACTGCAATCCGGCGTGATCGGGAAATAAACCGTCTATTTACCACCTAAACCTTTGAAATAATTGTCAGGAAAAATCTGTTCACATTTCATGAAAATGCCATGGAACAGACAGGATTTGCCCGGTTTTCGCCATATCCGCCACCGGTTTTCATCGCGTCAGGGCGAGGAAAATCGACAGGGTGACGACTGAAATAATAGTCGAAAAAAGAATGACATTGGAGGTGATTGCCGCCTCGCGGCGATAATGTTCCGCCAGCATGAAAGGGCCGGTACCGGTGGGAAGGGCGGCAAGGAGGGCGGCGCTGTCAGCCAGAAGCGGGGGCAGGCGGAAGACATAGACGGCGAGCAGCCATGTGACGAGTGGCTGGACGATCAGCTTTACGGAAACAAGAAAGCTGATAGCTTTTACGCTGTCGCGTTCAATCCTGCGCGGCTGGGCGAGAAAGAGTCCAAGCGTGACCAGTGCGCAAGGCGAGGCCGCACCGCCCAGCATCTTCAGGAAGGTTTCTGCCGGAGCGGGGATGGAGAGGCCGAGAAAGGAAGTGGCGGCACCAAGAGCGGGAGCGACCAGCAAGGGATTGCGGATCAGGGAGCGCAGCACTTTCCAGATGAGGTGCAGCGGCTTCTTTTCGGTTTGCAGGCCAATCTCGATCAATATGATCGCAAAGGCGAAGGTGATGCAGACCGTGATGATGATCGCAATGGTGGTTGCGGCCAGCACGCCCGAACCGAAGGCGATCATCGACAGGGGAATACCCATATAGCCGGTATTGGGATAGGCGGCGTTAAGGCCGTCGAGCGCGGTGTCCGCCAGCGGCAGCCTGCCGCGCAGCCGCACCAGAAAGGGAAGGGCGAAGGCGACGGCGCTGCTCAGCAGGAAAACAGCGATGAAGCCCGGCTGCCAAAGCTCGCTGCCATGGGTATTGGCCATGATATCGAAAAGGAGTGCGGGCAGCGCCAGATAAACGACAAAGCGATTGAGTTCCGCAATGGCGTGCGGTCCCAGAATTTTCAGCTTGAATGCACCCCAGCCGGAGAAAATCAGCGCAAAGACGGGGAGAACGACAATCAGCGTTGTAAGCATGGTGTGGCATTCAATTCAGGGAAGGAAAGGCGCAAGGGTGCCTTGCGCCTGCGAGACAACCTCAAAGCCTGTCGAGAAGTTCCTGTGTCGGCCAGGAATCGGCGGGCATGCCAAGGCGCAACTGTTCGGAGCGTACCGCATCGCGGGTCGCGACACCGAAAACACCATCGATCTTGCCCATTTCATAACCGCGCGCCTGAAGCTTGGTCTGCAATTCCTTGAGTTGATCCTGCGTCAGCCCCGGAACCGGGGTGCCCGGATCGAAAGCAGGGGCACCTGCAAGGCGGGTTGCAAAATAGGCGGCAGTCGTCGCATAGACTATGGATTTGTTCCATTCGACGAAGATGTCAAAATTCAGATAGGACAGGAAAGCCGGTCCCTTGCGGCCAAGCGGCAGCAGAAGGGATGCATCGCCATCATCAGGGCCGAGTGGGCCATTGAGGCCCGTCACGCCATGCTCAGCCCACCATGAATGCGGCTTGCGGTTGGTGCGGATCGCCTCTTCCCAGGGGAGGTCCTTGGTGAGGCGCACTTCTTCAAGCCATGGCTGGCCGCGCTTCCAGCCCAGTTCCGAAAGCATGCGCCCTGCGGTCATCATGGCATCGGGCACGCTGTTCTTCAGATCGACCTTGCCATCGCCGTCGCCATCGACGCCGCGTTCCAGATAGTCTTTCGGCAGAAGCTGCATCATGCCGATTTCGCCTGCCCAGGCGCCGGTCGTATTTGCATCGACCACGCCCTGATCGAAGAGCTTGAGCAGGGCGATGAGCTGCGGACGGAACAGGTCCGGGCGGCGGCAGTCGTAGGAGAGCGTGACGAGCGCATTGAGCGTGTCGAAATCGCCCTGAATCGCGCCATAGTCGGTTTCAAGCCCCCAGAAAGCGGCAAGAACCGGACCCGGAACGCCATAAGCATCTTCAACTTTCTTGAAGACATCGGCATATTTGACGAGATTTTCCTGGCCTTTCTTCAGGCGTGCCTCGGAAATGAGGCGCTTGGAAAATTCGGTGAAAGTGAGATTGAAAACGGTCTGCTTGCGGTCGCGGCCCAGAACTTTCTGGTCGATGGAAGCCTTGTGCAATTCGGCAATGCCTTTTTCACCGACGCCGGCTTCACGGGCTTCCCTGGTCAGATTTTCCATCCATTGACCGAAGTCAGTTTCACATTCCGGCTTCGGCATGTTGACGGCATTATCTGTCGCGGCTGCGGGAGCCGGGGGTTGTCGCTGCCCCGGCTCCCGATAGAGCCGGGGAGGCAAACAAGGCCGCAGCCAGAACTGAGGCGATAATCTTCATGGAAAACAACTCACGCTAAGTTGGGTGGCGCTGGCCCCCCTTTACGGTTTGGTTAGCTATTGCCCCATCAAAGCAAAGAAATGAAGCAAAACTTAATGTGAGCGGTCGATTCGTGCCTGGTTAGCGCACTTTGTTGCTTTCCAGCCACTTTTTCCAGGATGCACTGTCACCGGCAAAGGTGTTGATGTCCGCATCGCCGCGGATGCCGAGAATGGAGCCGGTTCCGGTATATTGCCAGAAGGTCCATGGATGGGGCCCGTATTTCTCGTCGGGGTGCCCTGCGACCGAGCGCAGCCAGAACGGATATTCCGAAAGCTGGCGCAGGTCGTTGTCATCGAAGAAATCGACTGTCGTATAGATGACAGGGCGTTTGCCGTAATGTTTCTCGACTGCTTGCAGGAAAGTGCGCATTTCCCTGCGCACCACCGCCGCATTGGGGCGCAGCTTGCAGGTTGGTGAATGGGGGTTCCACTCCATGTCCAGCACGGGCGGCAGGGCGGATTGTTCGCGCGGGACATTCTGGATGTACCAGCGTGCCTGCTCAATGGCCGGGCGGCAGAAATAATAGAAATGATAGGCCCCGCGTGGCAGGCGCGCTTCGCGCGTGCCGCTCCAGTGTTCGTTGAAGCGTTCGTCCACCCGGTCGCCACCTTCGGTGGCCTTTATGAAGGCAAACGAAATGCCGCTGGCGCGTACCGCGCTCCAGTCCACATCGCTCTGGTATTTTGAGACGTCCGTGCCATGGATGGGATAATGCCACGGCGTTTTGCCTGTCCATTCATGCGGATCGCGGTCGCCGAAGCGGGGCGCCTTGACAGGGCCAGAAGGCGGGGTGATGCGCGCTACGGAACTGCGGGATTTCTTCACATCGGAAAAGTCGTAATCCACTGTCGTGCAGGCGCAGAGAAGAAAGGCGCCGAGTGCAAGGATCGTGCTGCTGGCCAGACGGTTCATGTAGTGTTCCGGTATCGCGAATCAGTTTCTTTAACGGTTACGCGATCCGGCGGCAGACGTCATCAGTCTGATGAGCAAAACGGTGCTTTAATGTGATTTTTATAGTCTGCGGATGATGAATATACGGATGTAATACTACCGCTTTATTACGCTCATTAAGACAAGTTGACAGAACTTTTCCATAAGCTTTCCGTTTTCTTTTGTGATGGTCCGAATTGGCTGGATTTGCGCGGAACGGCCCGTTGCAGGGAAAGGAATGAGGAATGGATAGTTCTTCAGGATTTCATGGGATAGGTGAGAAGAGTGCGTTTTGCGTGTTTAAATACGGGCTTTCTTGCGTTATGGCTTTTTGTCATGAACCGCAATTTCCTGTTTTTCGTCTCAGCCATCGTTCTTTTTGCCCTCGCAGCTTGCGGGAAGGCTGATGAGGAAAAAGCTGCCGCACCGGCGGATGGGCAGGCCGCTTCGCAACCTGCGACGCCGGTCGGACCGTCTGCGGGCGAAAAAGGTCCGGATCTTCTGAAGTTCATGCGCGAGAATTCCGGTGTCATGACGCCGGAGGAAAAAGCTGCGGCAATTGAGCGTGCGCGCGCCAATGCGGAAACGGCAGCCAAGGCGGTGGGGCAGAGTGTCGAACAGGTGCAGGCCGCCGGTGAAGCGGCAGCCGTTGCCGCACAACGCTTGCTGGAAGAGCGTCAGCCGCAATAATTATGCGGTCCGCAAGCTTCGCGGCCATTTCTCCCCTTCATCATTCAAATTATTGTTTTTTCGATTTTGATTGTTCCGGGCAGTTTCCAGCCGGTTCGGAATTCGATAGAAAAGGCCCATGTCGATTTGGGTTCGCATCGGTGAGTTTGTTACGTCTGTAACGTCAAATGCCATTTCAGGCGTTATCGAGGCCGTACGCACGGTTTTTGAAGGGGATGCCGATACCCGCAGGCGCGTTGCCTTTTCCATTGCCATGATTGCCTTGTCCGCCAAAATGGCGAAGGCTGACGGCGTTGTCACACAGGATGAAATTCGCGCCTTTCAGGATATTTTTTCCGTTCCGAAGGAAGAAACCGCCCATGTGGCGCGGCTTTACGATCTTGCCAGGCAGGATGTGGCCGGTTTCGAGACTTATGCGCGCCAGCTTGCGGGCCTGTGCGCCGAAGGGCAGGCGCAATGCCATCTTCTGGAAGATATTCTCGATGGGCTTTTTCATATTGCCAAGGCCGATGGCTATGTGCACGAAAAGGAGCTGGCCTTTCTTTCCAGTGTGGCGGATATTTTCGGCTATGACGAAGCGGGCTTCGATCATATCGCTATCCGCCATATGGTGCGGGGCGAGAGCGACCCCTATGCCATTTTGGGGATCGATCGCGGTGCGTCTTTTGAAGAAGCGCGTAAGCGTTATCGTTCGTTGGTGAAGGAGCACCACCCGGATCGTCTGGTGGCGGAAGGCCTGCCGCTCGAATTTATTACCATCGCCAATGCGCGCCTTGCCGTCATAAATGCGGCCTGGGCCAGCATTGAAAAACAATTGGAGACAGCATGAGCGGCACATGTGGAACACCGGGTGAAATCTTGCCGGAACTGGTGCTGGAAAAGCCGGACTATAAAGAGGCGGAGCTTGACCCGTCACCGAATTTCGGGCCGCGCCGCGATGGCAAGCAGCCGGTTTTCCTGATCCTGCATTATACCGGCCTTGCGACCGCCAAAGAGGCGATGGATGTGCTGAAATCGCCGGAAATGGAGGTTTCAGCCCATTACGTCGTTCATGAGGATGGTCGTGTGGTGCAGATGGTTTCGGAAAAGGCGCGCGCATGGCACGCGGGCAAGAGCTTCTGGAAAGGCGAGACCGATATAAATTCGGCCTCTATCGGCATTGAGATCGTCAATCCTGGCGTTCTGGAAAACTATCCGCCTTTCCATGATGCGCAGATTGAAGCGGTCATTCGCCTTTGCCAGGATATTTGCAAGCGCCATGAAATCCGGCCGGAGAACGTGCTGGCGCATTCCGATATCGCCCCTGCGCGCAAGACCGATCCGGGCCAAAGCTTCCCCTGGAAACGCCTGCATGATGCGGGTATCGGCCATTATGTCGAGCCGACGCCGATCTGCGGCGGGCGCTTTCTGGCGCGTGGGGAACAGGGGCAGCCTGTGGAGGCGCTCCAGTCCATGCTGGCCCTTTACGGCTATGAAATTGCGATTACCGGTATCTTCGATGAGGCTACGGAAATCGTAATTAAGGCCTTTCAGCGGCATTTTCGGCCACAAAATGTGGACGGTGTAGCCGATGTATCTACTATAGATACCCTCTACAGGCTTAATTTTTCCCTTCAAAATGTTACTGCGTGAAGCTGCGGCTGGAGCCTGAGGCTCCAGCGCGCGTATTTTATATTTTATAATAATTTCATAAAAATGGATCAATCTGGCGATCGGGTTTTGAGGCTCGGCTGCATTTGGCCGGGCATTGGTTGGTATTGCTAATATTACAACCTGTAAGATTCTTTTACTTTTACGATCAATCTTCGGCTGCATTTGACCGTCAATTCCTCTGTCAATCCCAACGAGGCGAACCCCTGTGTGACGGTGGCCTCAACGTAGGCCAGCAGGCCGGATCGGGTGGAATAAGAAAAAACGGGGCCCTCTCTCCCAAGGGCGGTCCAATAAAAGAAACGTTTCAAGACGGTAGGTTATGAAAGCAAAATTTGTTGTGGTTTGCGCCCTCGCTGGCGCGATGGGTTCGTTTGGCCTGAATTCAGCTATGAGCGCTCCTTCGACTGAACCGACAAACCTCGCAGCTCTTTTCAAGGCACGCCAGCAGAACAAAAATGTGGAGGTTGAGAAGCCGTCCGTGGCTGCAAAGAAGGAAGCATCGGTTGTTACCGGACGTGCAGACCCGGTCAAGAAATCGGCAGCCCTGCGGTTGCAGCCGAAGGACAAGCCCGCCGACAAATCTGTCAAGGATGGAAATTATTCCAGCATCATCAACCGTTATGCCGCGACCTATGGTGTGCCTTCGCAGCTTGCCCATGCGGTTGTGCGCCACGAAAGCAATTTCAAGCCGAATGTGCGCGGCAAGGCCGGTGAAATCGGCCTGATGCAGATCAAGCTTTCGACTGCGCGCAGCCTTGGCTATACGGGCTCGGCCAAGGGGCTTTATGAGCCTGCCACGAATATCCAGTTCGGCATGAAATATCTCGCCATGGCGCAGAAGCTTGGCGGCGGCAGCACGTGCGGCACCATCCTGAAATATAATGCCGGTCACGGCGCAAAGCGCATGAACCCGACCTCCGCAAAATATTGCAATTCGGTCAAGGCCTATATGCGCTCGCTCTAAACCCGCATTCCCTTTGCATCGGCGGCTGCGTAGAGTACAGGGTTGCCTGATGTGAACGAAAAGCCGGCAGCGGTCTTGCTGCCGGCTTTTCTGATTTCTGTAGCGATTTTTTCGCAAAGCCGGTTTCGCTGCCGGGGGATCGTTGCTATATGCGCGCTGTCAGTCGGTCGGGCAGCCGCGCCTGTCATGTGCCGAAAGGCGGCAGGTGAGGAAAGTCCGGGCTCCAAGGAAACACGATGCCGGGTAACGCCCGGCGGGGGCGACCCCAGGGAAAGTGCCACAGAAAGCAAACCGCCCCGTCTTCCGTACCGTTTCGGGTAAACGGCAGGGATGACGGGGTAAGGGTGAAAGGGTGGGGTAAGAGCCCACCGCGCCGGCAGCAATGCAGGCGGCACGGTAAACCCCATCGGGAGCAAAACCGAATAGGGACGGCGCGTCGGCTCGAAAGGGCAGGCAATCGGTTTCCGGATCAGCCGTCCGGGTGGGTTGCACGAGGCGGGTGGCGACATCCGTCCCAGATGAATGGCTGCCGCGCCGGGCGCAAGCCCGGCCGTACAGAACCCGGCTTACAGACCGGCTGACATTTTCTTTTTTAACACCAGGATTTAAAACGCCGACCTGACAGTATCAGATCGGCGTTCTATTTCTTTGTTTATAAGGATGTTCCCATAGAGGTGCTTCGCCCTTTCGGGAAACGTGCTTTAAATAGGGGCGCCGGTGAAAAAGTCATAGATGAGCTTCAGGTTCAGCACCACGATGATTGCCGCCGTTATGGCTGCGAGGAACGTCACCCATGGTGCGGCGGCCAGCGATCCCATCTTCTTCTTCTGTGCCGTGAAAATCACCAGCGGGATGACTGCAAAGGGGAGCTGAAGGCTCAGCACCACTTGCGAGAGGATCAGAAGTTCGGTCGTTCCCTGCGAACCATAGAGGATCGTCACAATTGCGGCGGGCACGATGGCGACGAAGCGCGTAATGGCGCGGCGTATCCAGGGCTTCAACCGGATATCGATGAAGCCTTCCATCACGATCTGCCCCGCCATGGTGGCGGTGATGGTCGAATTCAGGCCGCAGCAGAGCAGGGCAATGGCGAAGAGTGCCGGGGCGATGGCCGAACCCAGAAGCGGATTCAAAAGGGCATGGGCCTTGTCCAGATCTTCCACACCCGTATGGCCGGTCGCGTGGAAGCTTGCTGCGGCAAGGATGAGGATCGACGCATTGATGACGAGCGCAAAGGTCAGCGCGATGGTGGAATCAAGCGTCGCATAGCGGATTGCCTCGCGCTTTTCCGCGGTTGTGTGGCCATAGTCGCGGGTCTGCACAATGCCGGAATGCAGATAGAGATTATGCGGCATAACGGTCGCGCCGATGATGCCGAGCGCGATATATAGCATATCGGGGTTGCTGACGATCTCGGTGGTGGGCGCAAAACCCTTGATGACCTCGCCCCATTGCGGCTGGGCCATGATGATCTGGGTGAGGAAGCAGAGCGCAATGACGCCAAGCAGGGTAATGATGAGGGCCTCTACGCGCCGGAATCCCTTGTTTTGCAAATAGAGAACCAGAAGCACATCGACGGCAGTGAGGATAACGCCGATTTCCAGCGGAATGCCGAACAGAAGATTGAGGCCGATGGCGGTGCCGATAACTTCCGCAAGGTCGGTGGCGCAGATGGCAAGCTCTGCCAGAAGCCAGAGCGGCCATGCGAGGAAACGCGGATAAGCGTCCCGGCAGGCCTGCGCAAGATCGCGCCCCGTGGCAACGGCAAGCCGCGTGCAAAGTGCTTGCAGCAAAACCGCCATGAGGTTCGACAGAAGCACGACCGAGAGCAGTGCATAGCCGAAACGGGAGCCGCCAGCTAGAGAGGTGGCCCAGTTGCCGGGATCCATATAACCGACGGCTACAAGATAGCCCGGGCCGAAAAATGAAAGCGCGCGGCGGAATTTTGAACCAGAGCGGTTGACCCGGATGGTACGATGGACATCGGACATGGAGGCTTCTCCACGCTCGCGACGCCAGCCTTCAAATGTTACCTCTCTAGCGCCGGAGGGACATGATCCATGGGGTACCATATGAAATACCTTTATCCTTTATGCAGTTGCAAACTATTTGCATTAAGTAAAGGGATATGTGCCGGGTGTCAACGGCGGGGGGCGGAATAAGGCAGTAAGGCAATAGGGCAGTAAGGCAGTATGTTAAGGGAATAGGGGAATAAGGGAGTAGGGGAGTATGTTTTGGTTGTACATAGCCGCAGCGACCATATTCTTCACTGCCCTACTGCCCTACTGCCCTACTGCCCTACTGCCCTACTGCCCTTACTCCCGTTAAAGGATAACGCTTCATTAAGCTTAATATCCGATAACTGAAGAACGAATCCGCCATGACGGCATGTTGACGGCAAATGGCCGGAATCCGCATACAAAGCACTAAAGCATGTTTCCCTGGGGCGGGGACCGGCTTTGGGGTAAAATATGCATAGAAACAAACGATTAAAGCGCCCCGCGCATCGGATAACGGGCTTTGCACCCGGGAAAGGATCGGAATGATGGCAAGCCTCGGCGGAGACAATTCTCAAGCCGAAGGGGCTGAAGTCCGTCACGTTCCGGTGCTGATCGCCGAAGTGATCGACGCCCTGAAGCCAGCGCCCGGCGCGGTGATCGTTGATGGTACCTTCGGGGCCGGGGGCTATACCCGTCGCATTCTGGAAACGGGTGCGGATGTGATCGCGATTGACCGCGACCCTACCGCAATCGAGGCCGGGCGGGCGATGGAAAAGGAATTTCCGGGCAGGCTCAATCTGGTCGAAAGCCGGTTTTCTGCCCTTGATGAAGCGGTTGCCCGGATGAGTGGAGCAGGAAAGAAAGTGGACGGCGTTGTGCTCGATATCGGCGTGTCGTCGATGCAGATCGACGAAGCCGAGCGTGGCTTTTCCTTTCAGAAGGATGGCCCGCTCGACATGCGCATGTCGAGCAGGGGGCCAAGTGCTGCCGATGCCGTCAACCGCCTCAAGACGGGCGATCTGGCGCGCATCTTCAACTTTCTGGGCGAGGAACGTCATGCAGGGCGGATTGCGCGCATGATCGAAAAACGCCGCGCGGCGAAACCGTTCACCCGAACGCTTGACCTGGCCAATGCTATCGAAACGCTGGTGGGCCGCAACCCCAAGGACCGCATTCATCCGGCGACGCGCGTGTTTCAGGCGCTGCGCGTCTATGTGAATGACGAGCTGGGCGAGCTGGCGCGCGCATTGCTTGCCGCAGAACGCATCCTCAAGCCGGGCGGGCGTCTGGTTGTTGTTACATTCCATTCGCTTGAAGACCGCATGGTGAAGCGCTTCTTTGCGGATCGCGCTGGTGGCAGCGCCGGTTCGCGGCATATGCCGGAAACGCATATGCGCCTGCCAAGCTTCACGCCTGCGGTAAAGGGGGCTGTCGGCCCGACGCCTGAGGAAGAAGAACGAAATCCCCGCGCGCGCTCGGCAAAGCTGCGCGCAGGCATCAGGACGGAAAATCCGCCTCTCGAAGACGATTTATCGCTATTCGGCTTGCCCAAGCTGCCTGAAACGAACGAACTGGCCCGGAGTTGAACGAGTGCTGCGTACTTTCGACATCATCATGATAGCGGCGATGCTGGTGGCGGCGACCGTCACCTATACGATCAAGTATGAGGCTGAAAAGCAGATCGCCGTGATTGCCAAGCTGAAACGCCAGATCGATTCCGAAAAAGACACGATCACGCTTCTGCGCGCCGATTGGGCGCTGATGACCCAGCCGGGCCGCTTGCAGAGCCTTGTCGGTGTTTATGAAACGGAATTGAACCTTCAGCCGATCGAACCGGAACAGCTTGTGATGAGTGTCGATGAAATTCCGGAACGTCCGGTCGACGATATCCAGAAGATCATCTCCGGCAGTGACGAATTGGTTGCAAGCGGTGTGCTCGAACGGGATGCGATTACCACGGGCAGCGTCAGGAAGAGCGGGGCGAGGCGCGGACCATGCGGCTGAGATTGTTTTCGGTAAAGAAAAAGGCGCCTGATGGCTCCATTCACGGTGAAGTGCCGGCCGGTGATGAAAAGCTGGCCGGTAATATGGCGTTTGTCGGCTCGCGCAAGCGCCATGGCAACCGCGCGCGCAACCGGCTCTGGATGGCCATTGCCTGTTTCGCCGGCATTTATGGCGTGATGGCTGGCAAGCTTGTCTATTTCGGCATGATCGGTGGCGTGGATCAAGATGCCGCCGGTCCGTTTGTGCACCAGCTTGCATCACGCCCCGACATTCTTGACCGCAATGGCGAAATTCTCGCAACCGATATCAAGACCGCATCGCTCTATGCGGAGCCGCGCAAGATCGTGGACCCGGACGAAACCATCGAAATGCTGTCGACTGTTTTGCCGGATCTCGACTGGGAGGCGACCTATAAGCGCCTGAAGAGTGGGGCCGGTTTCGTCTGGATCAAGCGCGGGCTGACGCCGAAGCAGCAAAGCCAGATCATGGCGCTCGGTGTGCCGGGCATTGGCTTCCGCACGGAAAAACGCCGCTTTTATCCCGGTGGCCCGACCGCTTCGCATATTCTCGGTCTCGTCAATGTCGATAATCAGGGCATTGCGGGCATGGAGAAATATATCGATAGCCAGGGGCTGAGCGATCTGCGCTCCGTCGGCCTTGCAACGGGGCAGTCGCTGGAGCCGGTGCATCTTTCCATCGATATTCGCGTGCAGCACATCATGCGCGATGTTCTGGTCAAGGCCATGGAGCGCTACCGGGCAATCGCGGCTGGCGCTGTGGTGCTGAACGTCAAGACGGGCGAAGTGATCGCCATGTCGTCCGTACCGGATTTCGACCCGAATAATCCGGTGCACGCGCTGGACAAGGATCGCCTCAACCGCATGTCGGCAGGCACTTATGAAATGGGCTCGACCATCAAGAGCTTCACGACGGCCATGGCGCTCGATTCCGGCAAGTTCACCTTGCAGTCGAAGCTCGACGCCTCGCGTCCGCTGGTGTTCGGCCGCCAGACCATCCGCGACTTCCACGGCAAGGGCCGCTGGCTCACCTTGCCGGAGGTTTTCATCTTCTCGTCCAATATCGGTTCAGGCCGTGAAGCGGACGCCGTCGGCATCGAAGGGCATCGCGCCTTCCTCAAGAAGATCGGCCTTCTCGACCGTATGCAGACGGAATTGCCGGAAGTGGCGCGCCCCGTTGAGCCGCGCGTGTGGAAAAAGGTTCATTCCATGACCATTTCCTTCGGTCACGGCATGATGGCCACGCCGCTTCAGACGGCTGTGGGGGCTGCCGCTTTGATGAATGGCGGCAAGCTGATCGAGCCGACTTTCCTGCCGCGTACGGAAGCGCAGGCGGCTCGGGCCAGCAAGCAGGTGATCCATCCACAGGTTTCTGCCGATATGCGCTATCTCTACCGGCTGAACTCAACTGCCCCTGGCGGTTCGGGCCGGCGCGCGACGGTTCCGGGCTACCGTGTCGGTGGCAAGACCGGCACGGCGGAAAAGGTGATCAATGGCCGCTATTCCAAGGATGTGCGCTTCAACGCTTTCCTGGCGTCATTCCCGATGGATAATCCCACCTATGTCGTGCTTACCATCATTGATGAGCCGAAGCCGGAAGAGGGCAAGTTCAGCGCCACCGCCGGTCTTAATGCGGCGCCCATGGTGGCTGAAATCATTCGCCGTTCCGCATCATTTCTTGGGGTCAGTCCCGATTTCCGCAAGGAAGCTTTGCCTGCTTCGGTGGAAAACGTCAGCGGCAGGCCCGATTTTCAACAGGAAGTGCCGCCAGCAATGGTTTCAAACGAATACGATTGATTCGCATAAGGCTGTCTTTGTATCGACGTGCACGCAACTGAACCTGTATTTGGCATGGCCATGAAACTGAAGGAAATCGCTCTCTTTAATGAGCTGGCCCCCGGCGAGGCCGGTGAAGTGGAAATTACCGGCATCACTTCGGATTCCCGCGCTGTTCAACGCGGTTTTCTTTTTGCGGCGCTGAAAGGCGTGAAAGCGGACGGTGCGGTTTTCGCCGCCGATGCCGCAAAGCGCGGTGCTGTCGCCATCATCGCGGGCAAGGACACGGCCATCGCTGATGCGGGTGTGCCGGTGCTTCATGTGGATGATCCGCGCCATGTTCTCGCCATTGCCGCCGCTCAATTTTATGGCAAGCAGCCGGAAGTCATGGTTGCCGTGACCGGCACCAGCGGCAAGACTTCCGTTGCCTCCTTCACGCGCCAGATCTGGGCCTATGCGGGGTTTCCCGCAGCCAATATCGGCACGACCGGCGTGTTTTCGCCGACGCGCAGCGACTATAATTCCTTGACGACGCCCGACCCGGTGGAACTGCACCGCGTTCTGGCCGAACTTGCCAGCGAGGGCGTGACCCATGCGGCGATGGAAGCCTCGTCGCACGGTCTGGACCAGCGTCGTCTCGACGGGGTGAGGCTTGCTGCGGGCGCCTTCACCAATCTTGGCCGCGATCACATGGATTATCACGCGACCATTGATGAATATCTGGGCGCGAAAATGCGCCTGTTCAACGCGCTTCTGCCGAAGGGTGCGCCAGCCATCATCTTTGCCGACGATCAATTTTCGGCGCAGGCCATCGAAGCGGCGACGCTTGCTGGATGCGACGTGAAGACGGTCGGTCGAAAAGGCAATTTCATTGCCCTCAAGCGCGTGGAACACGAGCGTTTCCGCCAGCATGTGGAAGTGCGGATCGGCGAGGAAATCTTTGAAATCGAATTGCCGCTGGCGGGAGATTTTCAGGTCGCCAATGCGCTGGTTGCAGCGGGGCTTGCCATGGTGACGGGCGTTCCGGCTGCGGCTGCCATGCGTGCATTGGCACTTCTCAAAGGCGCACCGGGACGGCTTGATCTTGTCGGTGCAACGGAAGATGGTGCGCCAGCCTATGTTGATTATGCCCATAAGCCGGAAGCGTTGGAAAATGTGCTGACCTCCGTGCGTCCGTTTACGACGGGCCGTGTGATTGTGGTCTTTGGCTGCGGCGGCGACCGCGACAAGGGCAAGCGCCCGATCATGGGTGAGATTGCCTCGCGTCTTGCCGATGTCGTGATTGTCACCGACGACAATCCCCGTTCGGAAGTGCCAGCACAGATACGTTCCGAAATCATGGCAGCGGCAACGGGAGCGACGGAAATTGGCGACCGACGCGAGGCGATCTTCACCGCCGTTTCCATGATGCAGCCCGGCGATACGCTGGTGGTTGCGGGCAAGGGACATGAGGAAGGGCAGATCGTCGGCAATATTACGCTGCCGTTTTCAGATCATGCAGAAGTGGCGGCGGCACTTGCCGCCCGTCTTGAGGAGCATCTAAAATGAGCAATCGGGAATTGAGCGATTGGCTCTGGACATCCGACGCCATGGTGGAAGCCATGGAAGGCAGGCCGTTCGGCAATCTGCCGGCGGGAGTAACCGGCATTTCCATCGATAGCCGCACCCTGAAGCCCGGTGAGGCTTTTTTCGCCATCAAGGGCGAACAGTTCGACGGCCACGATTTTGCAACGGCCGCCATGGCGGCAGGCGCGGGGCTTCTGGTTGTGGCGGAACATCGCCTGCCTGCTTTCGGCAATACAAAAGTGCCGATGATCGTGGTCGAGGACGTGCTGGAAGCCCTGATCAGGCTTGGCATCGCTGCGCGCGCGCGCTCGAAGGCGCAGATCATCGCCGTGACGGGTTCGGTCGGCAAGACAACCACCAAGGAAGCCCTGCGCCATGTTCTGTCCGATGTCGGCAAGGTTCATGCTTCCGCCGCCTCGTTCAACAATCATTGGGGCGTGCCGCTGACACTTGCCCGTATGCCCGCCGATGTGGATTACGGCGTGTTCGAGATCGGCATGAACCATCATGGCGAAATCCGTCCGCTGGTGAAGATGGTGCGCCCGCATGTCGCGCTGATTACGCTGATTGCACCGGCGCATCTTGGCCATTTTGCCAATCTGGAAGAGATTGCGGTTGCCAAGGCGGAGATTTTCGAGGGCATCGTGCCTGGTGGCTATGCGCTTTTGAACCGCGACGACAAGCGCTTCAGGCAATTGCAGGAACTGGCCGAAAAGGCCGGGGTCGAACATATTGCGACTTTCGGCGAGAATGCGCGTGCCGATTATCGCCTGCGCGATGTGAAGCTTCATCCAACCTGTTCGTGCATGACGGTGAAGATCGGAACGCATGAGGCAGCGGTGAAGGTGGGAATACCGGGCCGCCATGTCGTGCAGAACATGCTTGCCGTTCTCGGCGCCGCGCACCTTGTCGGTGCGGATATTGCCAAGGTTATGATGGCGATGGCGACGCTTTCTGCCCAGGGCGGGCGCGGTGCACGTCATGTGCTTCAACATCCGGAAGGCGCTTTCACGCTGATCGATGAAAGCTACAATGCCAATCCGACCTCGATGCGCGCGGCCCTTTCGCTGCTGCATTCGACCGTACCGGAAGGATCGCGCGGGCGGCGTATTGCGGTTCTGGGCGATATGGTGGAACTTGGCCGACAGTCCGGCAAGCTGCATGCAGACCTTGCGCGTCCCATTGTGGACGCGGAAGTGAATACACTTTTTATCGGCGGATCGGAGATGTCTGTGCTGAAAAATGCCTTGCCGGTTGAAATTCAGACCGAATACAGGCAGAGCACCGACGAATTATTGCCGCTTGTGGTCAAGGCGGTCCGTCCCGGCGATGTCGTCATGGTGAAATCGTCCAACAGGACCGGCTTCTCCAAAATCGTCAAGGCGCTGATTGCCCAGTTTCCGCCCGTAGAAGCGGCGGAATAGGCGATTATTGAGGGATTGTTTTTCACATGCTGATGTTTCTCACCCATTTCGCCGAACATGTGACACCGTTCAATGTGTTCCGCTACATTACCTTCCGCACCGGCGGCGCGATGATTACATCGGCGTTGATCGTGTTCCTGTTCGGCCCCACGATCATCAATTCGCTGAGGGTGCGCCAGGGCAAGGGACAGCCTATCCGCGCCGACGGGCCGCAGACCCATTTCAAGAAGGCCGGTACGCCGACCATGGGCGGCCTGATGATTATGACCGGCATTCTGGCGTCATGCCTGCTATGGGCAAACCTCGCCAGTGTCTATGTCTGGGTCGTGCTGATGGTGTCGGTCGGCTTTGGCGCCATCGGTTTTTACGACGACTATCTGAAGGTGACGAAACAATCCGACAAAGGCTTTTCCGGCAAGGCGCGCCTCGGCATTGAATTCCTGATCGCAGCTATTGCCGCTTTCACCATCATGCGGGCCGGGCAGGAGCCGTTCTCATCCTCGCTGACCTTTCCCTTCGTCAAGCAGCTCGTCATCAATCTGAGCTGGTTCTTCATTCCTTTCGCAGCCTTCGTCATGGTTGGCGCGGGCAATGCGGTGAACCTTACCGATGGCCTCGACGGCCTTGCCATCGTGCCGGTGATGGTGGCTGCCGCTTCGTTCGGCTTCATCGCCTATCTCTCCGGTAATGCGATCTTTGCCGATTATCTGCAAATACATTTCGTGCCGGGCACGGGTGAGCTTGCGGTGGTGCTTGGGGCGGTCATCGGCGCCGGTCTCGGCTTTCTCTGGTTCAATGCGCCGCCCGCCGCAATCTTCATGGGCGATACAGGTTCGCTGGCTCTGGGCGGTATGCTCGGTACGGTCGCTGTTGCTACCAAGCACGAAATCGTCCTTGCCATTATTGGCGGTCTGTTTGTCATGGAAGCCCTTTCTGTCATTATTCAGGTCGGGTTCTTCAAGATGACGGGCCGGCGCGTGTTTCTCATGGCCCCCATCCACCACCATTTTGAAAAGAAGGGCTGGACCGAGAGCCAGGTCGTGATCCGGTTCTGGATCGTCGCGATCATCCTCGCAATGATCGGCCTTTCCACATTGAAACTCAGATAACAGGCGAACAAAATGATCCCGATCACCGCCCTCAAGGATAAAACTGTCGCCCTTTTCGGACTGGGCGGGTCGGGCATTGCGACTGCAAAGGCCATTGTGGCGGGCGGTGCAAGGATCATTGCCTGGGACGATAATCCCGACAGTGTGGCCCGCGCGCAAAGTGCTGGCATTGCAACGGGCGATCTGCGGCAGGCGGACTGGTCACAGTTCGCCGTCTTCGTGCTTTCGCCGGGGGTTCCGCTGACCCATCCGCAGCCGCACTGGTCGGTGGACCTTGCCCGCGCGGCAGGTGTTGAAATTATCGGCGATGTGGAACTTTTCGTGCGTGAACGCAACCATATCGCACCGGACTGCCCTTTCATCGCCATCACCGGCACCAACGGGAAATCCACGACCACGGCGCTGATCGCCCATATCATCAAGGCCACGGGCCGGGATATGCAGCTTGGCGGCAATATCGGCACCGCGATCCTGACACTCGAACTGCCGTGTGCCGACCGTTTCTACGTGGTCGAATGCTCATCCTACCAGATCGACCTTGCGCCATCGCTGAACCCGACCGCGGGCATTCTCCTGAACCTGACGCCCGATCATCTCGACCGTCACGGTTCGATGGAAAACTATGCCGCTATCAAGGAACGGCTCGTCGCGGCAAGCGGTACGGCGATCATCGGCATCGATGATGCTTATTGCCAGGCCATTGCCGACCGGCTGCATGGCGCTGGAATACGGGTGGTGCGCATTTCCAAGGAAAAGCATCTCGACAGAGGCTATTTTGCCGATGGCGCAAAGCTGCTTTGGGCGCAGGATGGGGAAATTGATGAAATCGCCTCGCTGGAAGGCATCGGTTCGCTGCGCGGCGCGCATAATGCGCAGAACGCGCTGGCGGCGATCGTCGCCTGCCTGTCGGCAGGCTTGAGCCTTGAAGAAATCCATGCCGGGTTGAAGAGTTTCCCCGGTCTGGCCCATCGCATGGAACAGGTCGGGCGTCGCGGGAAAGTCCTGTTTGTCAACGATTCCAAGGCTACCAATGCGGAAGCGACGGCGCCTGCGCTCTCTTCCTTTCCGCAGAATATCTACTGGATTGTGGGCGGAGTACCGAAAGCCGGTGGCATCAATTCGCTCACCGCGTTTTTCCCAAGGGTCGCCAAGGCCTATCTGATCGGTGAAGCTGCCGCCCAGTTCGCGGCCACACTCGGCGGCGCCGTGCCGTTCGAGATTTCCGATACGCTGGCAGCCGCAGTGGCACATGCGGCAGGTGATGCGGGCAATGATGCTGCGCCCGAACCTGTTGTGCTGCTGTCACCCGCCTGCGCAAGCTTCGACCAGTTCCAGAATTTCGAGAAACGCGGCGACGCTTTCCGCGATGCCGTTCTCGCTCTTCCGGGTGTCATGCCAATGAGAGGAGAAAGCTGATGGTAAGCCGTGTCGATCGCGGTCCCGTTGCCAATTGGTGGTGGACGATAGACCGCTTTTTCCTTGCCGCGTGTCTGGCGCTGATGGGACTTGGAATTCTCCTGTCCTTCGCCGCAAGCCCCGCGGTTGCCGAGCGTATCGGCCTCAACAGTTTCCATTTCGTGGAGCGCCAGATTTTCTTCATGGTACCCGCTGTGGCGGTGATGATCGGCGTTTCTTTCTTCTCTCCGCGCCAGATCCGTCGCTTTGCGCTCATTTTGCTTGGTGTTGCTCTCGTCATGATGGTGGCGGCGCTTTTCTTCGGTATCGAGGTGAAAGGCGCGCGGCGATGGATTTCACTTGCGGGCGTTTCCATCCAGCCGTCCGAATTCATGAAACCGGCTTTTGTTGTCGTCTGCGCCTGGCTCTTTTCCGAGCGTGAGCGCGGTGGCGACATGCCCGGCAATTTTCTGGCCATGCTGCTGTTCGGTACGGTGGCGGCGCTGCTCGTACTCCAGCCCGACCTTGGCCAGACCATGCTGACCACGGGCACATGGGGCGCGATGTTCTTTCTTGCCGGCCTGCCCATGATCTGGATTCTGGTTCTGGGCGGACTTGCCATCTGCGGGGGTATCTCAGCCTATTTCGTGTTCGACCACGTTGCGGGCCGTATCAACCGCTTCATGACCGGCGAGGGCGACACGTTCCAGGTGGATGCGGGACGCGAGGCGATCCTGCGTGGCGGCTGGTTCGGGCAGGGGCCGGGCGAAGGCACGGTCAAGCGCATTATCCCGGACAGCCACACCGACTTCATCTTCTCTGTTGCAGCGGAAGAATACGGCATCATCCTGTGCATGATTATCATGCTGCTTTTTGCCTTTATCGTGGTGCGCGGCCTTTCCATTGCCTTGCGCGAACGTGATCCGTTCACACGGCTTGCGGTGTCCGGCATTGTGATCCTGTTCGGCTTCCAGTCGATCATCAATATGGCGGTGAACCTTAATCTGATGCCCGCAAAAGGCATGACCCTGCCGTTTATTTCCTATGGCGGCTCCTCGCTGGTGGCGATTGCCATTACGATGGGCATTCTGCTGGCGCTGACACGCCGCCGCCCGGAAGCGCGCATGACCCATACCGTCGGTCTGGGCACGGAGATGGGCAAACGCATTCCTGCTTGACACTATAGTTGCATTCTTCGTGATGCGAGGCTGCAAAGAGCAATTTGTCTGTGTTCCGGTGCTCGAAAATCACTCTTTTCGCGGCGGCCTGACGAATTTGCAACTATAGTGTTAGAGCGGGTTCCTTTGGATAGTATCGTCAGAAATGCTCTGACTTTTTATTTTGTCGCATTATCCAACGCAAAACCGCTACGCACTTTTGCTGGAAATGCTCTTGTGAGGGTTGATGGACAATCTGGCTAATCAGGGTGTGATCGTTCTGGCTGCCGGGGGGACCGGCGGTCATCTGTTTCCGGCAGAGGCGCTGGCGCATGAATTGCGCGCACGGGGATGGGATGTGCATCTGGCAACCGATGCGCGTGCGCAGCGTTTTGTCGGCGCCTTTGCACAGGACCATGTGCATGTCATCCGCTCGGCCACGATTGCCGGGCGCAATCCGGTGGCGCTTTTAAAAACGTTCTGGTCACTCTGGCAGGGCAATCTCGATTCCCGCAAACTCTTCCGGCGCCTGAAACCGAAACTGGTTGTGGGGTTTGGTGGCTATCCAACCCTGCCGCCGCTTTATGCCGCGAGCAATATGGGCATTCCGACGCTGATTCATGAACAGAATGCCGTGATGGGGCGCGCCAACAAGGGGCTTGCCGGTCGCGTCAAGGCCATTGCAGGTGGGTTCCTGCCGGAAAATAGCGGCGCTTATGCCGCCAAGACCGTGATCACCGGCAATCCGGTGCGCTCGCCGGTGCTGGTCGCTGCCGCAACGCCCTACACGCCCGCCGGGAAGGACGACCGTTTTCGCCTTCTCGTGTTCGGCGGAAGCCAGGGCGCGCAGTTCTTCTCGCAGGCGATACCGGCGGCGGTGGCGCTTTTGCCCGAACATGAGCGCGCGCGGCTTCTCATTACGCAGCAGGCGCGCAAGGAAGATGAAGCATCGGCTCGCCAGGCCTATGAGAAGCTTGGCGTGCCAGCCGATGTGGCCCCCTTCTTCAACGATATGCCCGCGCGCATGGCGGACGCGCATTTTGTCATCGCGCGCTCCGGTGCGTCTACGGTTTCAGAAATCACCGTCATCGGGCGGCCTGCCATGCTGGTGCCGTTTCCCCATGCGCTCGATCACGATCAGGCGGCCAATGCAGCCGCACTTGCGGCTGCGGGCGGGGCGGAGGTGGTTCGTCAGGCCGATTTGTCGCCGCAACGCCTTGCGGAGATGTTGCAATCGGCCATGAACGAGCTGGAAAGGCTCGAACAACAAGCGAAAGCTGCAAAAAGCGTCGGCAAACCGGATGCCGCCCGGTTGCTTGCCGATCTGGCAGAGGCTATTGCATCCGGCAAAACTGTTCAGGAATTCAAGGAAGGAAACCGGCCATGAAAATGCCGCTGAATATCGGGCTCGTCCATTTCATCGGGATTGGCGGCATCGGCATGAGCGGCATTGCCGAAGTGTTGCATAATCTGGGCTATAAGGTACAGGGCTCGGACCAGTCCGACAGCGCGAATGTGCAGCGCCTGCGTGAAAAGGGCATTGAGGTTTTTGTCGGCCACAAGGCCGAGAATCTCGGTGATGCCGAGGTGATCGTCGTTTCGACAGCGATCAAGAAGAACAATCCGGAACTGGTTGCCGCGCGTGAAAAACTGCTGCCGGTTGTGCGCCGCGCCGAAATGCTGGCCGAGCTGATGCGCTTTCGTCGCGCGGTCGCCATCGGCGGCACCCACGGCAAGACGACGACAACCTCCCTTGTGGCGGCGCTGCTCGATGCCGGGCATCTCGACCCGACCGTCATCAATGGCGGCATCATCAACGCCTATGGCACCAATGCGCGCATGGGCGATGGTGACTGGATGGTGGTGGAGGCCGATGAAAGCGACGGCACGTTCCTGAAACTCCCGGCCGATATCGCGGTCGTCACCAATATCGACCCGGAGCATCTCGACCATTACGGCAATTTCGACGCCGTGCGCGCGGCTTTCCGCCAGTTCGTGGAGAATGTTCCCTTTTACGGCTTCGGCGTGATGTGCCTCGATCACCCGGAAGTGCAGGCGCTGGTGAGCCGTATCGAAGACCGCCGCATCATCACCTATGGCTCCAATCCGCAGGCCGAAGTGCGTTTCGTCAATCAGCGTATGGATGGCGCGGCCAGCCTGTTCGACGTGGTCATCCGCTCGCGCAAGGGCGAGGCAACCGAGATCAAGGATCTGCGCCTGCCCATGCCGGGGCTACACAATGTTTCCAATGCGACGGCGGCCATCGCTGTTGCCCATGAGCTTGGAATTTCTTCCGACGATATCCGCCGCGGGCTCGGTTCGTTCGGCGGTGTGAAGCGCCGCTTCACCCATACGGGTTCGTGGAACGGCGTTGAGATTTTTGACGATTACGGCCATCATCCGGTTGAAATCCGCGCTGTGCTGAAGGCCGCGCGCGAGGCGACGAGCCAGGCTGGCGGCCGTGTCGTCGCCATTGTGCAGCCGCACCGCTATACCCGTCTGGCAAGCCTCTTCGACGAATTTGCCGCCTGCTTCAACGACGCCGATACGGTAATTGTCGCGCCGGTCTATACGGCGGGCGAGGAGCCGATCGAAGGCGTCAATTCCGAGGAACTGGTTTCCCGCATCAAGACGGCGGGCCACCGGGATGCGCGCTATGCCACGGGACCGGAGGCGCTTGCACCTCTGGTCGCCTCCATCGCGCAAGCGGGTGATTTCGTCGTCTGCCTCGGTGCAGGCAATGTCACGCAATGGGCCTATGCCCTGCCGAAGGAACTGGCCGAACAGGGTAAGAAATAATGATGGAAAGCGGCGAGGCGCTTCTAAAGAAGCTCGACGGCAGGCTGTCTGGCTTGCGCGGGCGGCTTACGCCCGATACGGGCATGGACAAGATCACCTGGTTTCGCGCAGGCGGGCCGGCGCAGGTTCTGTTCCAGCCGTCCGACGAGGAAGACCTCTCCGCATTTCTGAAAGCCGTGCCGGAAGAAATACCGCTTCTCGTGGTGGGGATCGGCTCCAATCTTCTGGTGCGTGACGGCGGTGTGCCGGGCTTCGTGGTCCGGCTTTCGGCCAAGGGCTTTGGTGAGGTCGAACAGGTTTGCGATACGCAGTTGCGGGCAGGGGCGGCAGCGCCCGACAAGCGCGTGGCCGCAGCAGCCCTCGAAGCGGGCCTGGCGGGCTTTCATTTCTATCATGGCATTCCCGGCGGGATCGGTGGAGCACTGCGCATGAATGCGGGCGCAAACGGCGTGGAAACGCGCGAGCGCGTGGTGGAAGTGCGCGCGCTTGACCGCAAGGGGGAGGTGCATGTGCTTTCAAATGCCGATATGGGCTATGCCTATCGCCATTCCTCGGCGTCGCCCGATCTGATTTTCACCTCGGTCCTGTTTGAAGGCGTGCCGGGTGAGCGCGATGACATCCGCCGCGCGATGGACGAAGTGCAGCATCATCGCGAAACGGTGCAGCCGGTGCGCGAGAAGACCGGCGGCTCGACCTTCAAGAACCCGGAAGGGACGTCCGCGTGGAAGGAAATCGACAAGGCGGGATGCCGTGGCCTGCGTGTCGGCGGTGCGCAGATGTCGGAAATGCACTGCAACTTCATGATCAATACGGGCAATGCCACGGGGCATGATCTGGAGACTTTGGGCGAAACGGTTCGCGCAAGGGTTTTCGAGAATTCGGGGATTCGCCTGCACTGGGAAATCAAACGTCTCGGTTTGTTCCGCGAAGGGGAGCAGATCGAGGAGTTTCTTGGAAAAATAGTATAAAAAAGTTGCCCGGATTTTCCCCCTGAAATTCCGGGCTTTTTTAGCCTTGCAAGCTGGCCGCAAGGTTTGTCCCTTTCTATAGGGTCTTGTCACGGAATCAAACCTCTGATTCTTTATGGTTAACCGTACAGTGATTTGATTCGGCAGGATTTTCCTGCTGTGGGTGCCTGCGGCTTGCGTCGCCGGGTTATCCGGACTCTGTTCTTGATTTATGCGCAGGAATGCGCAGAGGGGAAGCTAGAATGACGGGAAAACACGTCGCCGTTTTGATGGGTGGTTTTTCTTCGGAACGCTCCGTCAGCCTTTCCTCCGGTGTGGCCTGTGCAACGACGCTTGAAGAATGCGGCTATCGCGTCACGCGCATTGATGTGGATCGCAATGTTGCGAGCATCCTGGTCGAGTTGAAACCCGATGTTGTGTTCAACGCCTTGCACGGCCCCTTCGGCGAAGATGGCGCCATTCAGGGCGTGCTTGAATATCTCCAGATTCCCTACACACATTCCGGCGTGCTGGCTTCCGCGCTTGCGATGGACAAGGATCGCGCCAAGAAGGTGGCGGCAGCGGCGGGCGTCGTGGTTGCGCCGTCACGCCTGATGAACCGTTTCGACATTGGTTCGCAGCATCCGATGAAGCCGCCTTACGTGGTGAAGCCGGTGCGTGAAGGGTCGAGCTTCGGTGTGGTGATCGTCAAGGAAGATCAGCCGCATCCGCCGCAGGTCATCGGTTCGGCCGATTGGAAATATGGTGATGAGGTCATGGTCGAAGGCTATATTGCCGGGCGTGAGCTGACCTGTGCCGTGATGGGGGATCGCGCCATGGATGTGTGCGAGATCATGCCGGTCGGTTATCAGTTCTACGACTATGATTCAAAATATGTTGCAGGTGCATCAACTCACGTGTGCCCGGCAAAAATTTTACCAAATATTTACCAAAAAATACAAACAATGGCCCTTACGGCGCATCGGGCAATCGGGTGTCGGGGCGTAAGCCGGTCGGACTTCCGTTTCGATGATCGTTTTTCTGAAGAAGGCGAAGTTGTCTGGCTGGAAATCAATACCCAGCCGGGGATGACTCCTACCTCGCTCGTGCCTGATATCGCCAAAGCGGCGGGTATCTCTTTCGCTGAGTTGTTGAGTTGGATGGTGGAGGACGCGTCTTGTTTGCGTTGAACGGAAAATCGGATGGATATAGGCGCGCGGGCGCGGTGCGGGATGCATCGGGCGCGATGAATGCCGCTTTTGTCCTGCCGCGCTTCCTGCGCAAGCCGTTCCGCTTTGCCGTCCGTCTCTTTCAGGGAAACGTCAATATCCCGCGCCATGCAGGCACGGTGGGCATGTTGGGCTTCCTTGGCGCGACCGGCCTTTATGGCATGGTAATTGGTGGCCACTCGCAGGATGTCGTGAAGGCAACTGCTTCCACGATGGGTTTTGCGATCGAGGACATCAAGGTCGTCGGCAATAACGAAACCTCCGATATCGACATTCTGGGCCAGCTTAACCTGGATGGCGAAACGTCGCTGGTCGGCCTTAGCGCCGAAGAAGCACGCCAGTCCATCGACAAGCTGCCATGGGTGGAGAGCGCGGAAGTGCGCAAGGTCTATCCGGGCACGATTCTCGTTTCGCTTCAGGAGCGCAAGGCTTTTGCGATCTGGCAGAACGATAAGGAGCTTTCGCTGATCGATGCGGCGGGCGACACCATCGTTCCATTCCGTCCGGGCCGTTACAACTCGCTGCCGCTTGTCGTGGGTGAGGGGGCTGAAAAGAAGGTCAAGGGTTTTGTGGACCAGATCGTCGCCTATCCGGGATTGGCCGGAAAGGTTCGCGCCTATATCCGCGTCGGCGACCGCCGCTGGGATCTGCTTCTCGATAATGGCGTGCGCATCATGCTGCCGGAAAGCGCGCCGCTGAAGGCTCTGGCGCAGGTCGAGAAGCTTGATCGGGAAAAACATCTCCTGTCGCGCGATATCTCTGCGGTCGATCTTCGCCTTAAAGATCGTGTGACCGTTCAATTGACCGCAAGCGGCATGGAACAGCGCCAGAAACTTCTGGCGGATCGTAAGAAAGAACTGTCCCGTATGGGGAATCGCGTATGAGTATTCTTGGCGGTCATGGAGCATCACAACACGGAACCGCAGGGCGCAAGGTGCGCCTGTTAACGGTTCTGGACGTTGGGTCGAGCAAGGTTTCCTGTGTCATCGCAAGGCTGCGCCCGCATGAAGGCGGCGCGTTGCTGCCGGGACGCACCCATCGCATGGAAGTGCTGGGCATCGGCCATCAGCGTTCGCGCGGCGTGAAATCCGGCGTCATTATCGACCTTGATGCGGCCGAGCAGTCGATCCGCCTTGCGGTAGATGCGGCCGAGCGCATGGCTGGCCTGACCGTCGATAGCCTCATCGTGAATATTTCGGCTGGCCGTCTCAAAAGCGAAACCTTTACCGCAAGCGTCAATCTTGGCGGCCATGAAGTCGAACAGACAGATATCCGCCGCGTTCTGGCTGCTGGTGCAAAACAGGCGCTGGCTGCCGAACGTCACCTCGTTCATTCGCTCCCCGTCGGTTATACGCTCGACGGCGAGCGTGGCATCCGTGAGCCGCTTGGAATGCTGGGCGACAGCCTTGGCGTGGATATGCATGTGCTGACGGCTGATGCGGCCCCGCTTCGCAATCTGGAGCTTTGCATCAACCGCTGCCACCTTTCGGTGGAGGCAATCGTTGCAACGCCTTATGCAAGTGGCCTTGCTGCCCTGGTGGGCGACGAGGCGGAAATGGGTGCGGCCTGTATCGACATGGGCGGCGGCACGACGACGATTTCCGTTTTTTCGGAAGGCAAGTTCATTCATGCCGATGCGGTTGCCATCGGCGGCAATCACGTTACGATGGATGTGGCGCGTGGCTTTTCCACCCGTATGGAAGACGCCGAACGGCTGAAGGTCATGTATGGCTCCGCCCTGCCAAGTGCTGCCGACGACCGCGATCTGATCTCCGTTCCGCCCATCGGCGATGATGAGCGGGATGTACCCAATCAATATCCGCGCTCGGTGCTGACGCGGATTATCCGTGCAAGAGTGGAAGAGACGCTGGAACTGGTGCGCGACAGGCTGAACCAGTCGGGCCTCGGACATATCGTCGGCAAGCGCGTGGTTCTGACGGGCGGCGCAAGCCAGCTTCCCGGTATGCCCGAAGCGGCCAGGCGAATCCTTGCAAGAAATGTACGAATCGGGCGTCCTCTAGGAATAGCGGGATTGCCCGAGGCGGCTAAGGGGGCAGCTTTCGCGGCGACCGTAGGCCTTCTGATTTACCCGCAGGTGGCGGGGATAGAAGAGCGTTCGGTCAAAGCAGCGTCCTCCGGTCTGATGACCGGTACGGGTGGGCGCATTCAACGAGTCGGCCAATGGCTGAGAGAGAGTTTTTGAGTAACATTGCGTGATTTGGGGCGTAACCATCAGCGTAATAACCAATCGGCACCGCGGCGGCGAAGCGGTGGACAGGCTTAAGAGGAACAAGGACCAATGACTATCAATCTGCAAAAGCCGGATATCACCGAGCTGAAGCCCCGCATCACCGTATTCGGTGTCGGCGGCGGCGGCGGCAATGCGGTCAACAACATGATCAATGCCGGCCTGCGCGGCGTGGATTTCGTTGTGGCCAACACCGACGCGCAGGCTTTGACCATGTCGAAGTCCGACCGCATCATCCAGCTTGGCGCTGCCGTGACGGAAGGCCTCGGCGCCGGTTCGCAGCCGGAAGTTGGTCGTGCTGCCGCGGAAGAATGCATCGACGAAATCGTCGATCACCTGAACGGTACGCATATGTGCTTTGTGACCGCAGGCATGGGCGGCGGCACCGGCACGGGCGCTGCGCCTGTCGTGGCACGCGCTGCCCGCGAACGCGGCATCCTCACCGTCGGCGTTGTGACCAAGCCTTTCCACTTTGAAGGCGCCCGCCGCATGAAAACTGCCGATCTGGGCATTGAAGAACTGCAGAAGAATGTCGATACGCTCATCGTCATTCCGAACCAGAACCTGTTCCGCATCGCCAACGACAAGACCACTTTTGCCGACGCTTTTGCGATGGCTGATCAGGTGCTCTATTCGGGTGTTGCCTGCATCACCGACCTGATGGTCAAGGAAGGCCTGATTAACCTCGACTTCGCTGACGTCCGCTCGGTCATGCGCGAAATGGGCAAGGCCATGATGGGCACGGGCGAAGCTTCCGGTGAAGGCCGTGCGATGGCTGCTGCCGAGGCCGCAATCGCCAATCCGCTGCTCGACGAAACCTCCATGCGCGGTGCGAAGGGCCTTCTGATCTCGATCACCGGTGGCCGCGACATGACCCTGTTCGAGGTCGATGAAGCTGCGACCCGTATTCGTGAAGAAGTTGACCCGGAAGCCAACATCATCCTTGGCGCAACCTTCGACGAAGGCCTCGAAGGCGTCATCCGTGTTTCCGTGGTTGCGACCGGCATCGACAAGCAGCAAGGAGATGCGGCGCCTGCGCCGCTGGAATTTCGCCAGCCAGTGAAGCCGACTGCCGCCCAGGCCAAGCCGATGGCTCCGCATGGCGCGCTGCGTCCGCCTGTTGCCGAACAGCCGCGTCAGGCCGATCCGGTCGCCCAGGTCATCCAGGCCGCCGAAGCCGAAATGCCGGTTGCTCCGGCTGCGTCTGCCGCATCGGCTGAGCCGGAATTCCGTCCCCAGAGCCGCATTTTCCAGGCTCCCGCGCCGGAAGCTTTTGAACGCGCCCCGGTTGCCCGCGCGCCGATGCAGCCGGCTCAGGCAATGCATGCCCCCCAGCCGCAGCAGTATCAGCAGCCGCAGATGCACGAACAGCCGGTTCGTGAGCCGCGCCCTGCACCGCGTATGCCTGCCGTTTCCGACTTCCCGCCGGTGGCACAGGCAGAAATCAACGCCCGCCGTGCCCCGCAGCAGCCTGTACAGGAAGAGCCGCGCGGCCCGATGGGCCTTCTCAAGCGCCTGACCCATGGTCTGTCGCGCCGTGAGGAAGAACAGCCGGCTGCCCGTCTGGAGCCTGCACAGCACCGCGAGCCGGGGTATGCGCCCAGCCGAACCGCGCCGCCCGATGCAGCAGGATTCGTCGATCTATGCACCGGCCCGCGGTCAGCTTGACGATCAGGGCCGGTCGGCAGCCGCGGACAGCTTCTGAAGAAGATCAGCTCGAAATCCCGGCTTTCCTGCGCCGCCAGTCGAACTGATCTTTACCCTGTAAAAGCCTTTCAAAGCCCGCCTGTTTTCAGGCGGGCTTCTTTTATTTCAAGCTTCACTACAGTTGTATTCTTCGTGATGCCGGGGCTGCAAAGAGCAATTTATCTGCGTTTCGGTGCTCACGTAGCCTCAGAGCATTTCCTGCAAAAGTGTGAAACAGTTTTGCGTTGGACAATGCGACAAAACAACGAGTTAGAGCGGTTCCAACGATTCTGTTAAAACAGGAACCGCTCTAAAGGACGTGGCGCTCCGTTTGGCCCGCGGCTTTCAGTCGGTAAAATGCCCGCCGGATATGGGGCGATTATCCTGTCAGGCGAATCTGCCGGAGGGTTTCTTTCTTGACGTTGAAAGGGTGGCTGCGCGTAATGTGATAAGGTGTTAGAAAGCGTGATTTTGAACCGGAAGGCTCGTTCATTATTTCAGCCAAAAGTGCTTATACAGGCGCTTCAATTGCAAAGTCCGGGCTGTCCGCATCCCGCCGATCAGGATGGCCTTTTATCCCTGTTATACTGAATAGATTGGAACTGTCTTGAACGCTTATCAAAAGACAATTGGTCGTGCAGTCACGCTTTCGGGCGTCGGTATTCATGGCGGTGCGCCGGCTTCTGCCCGGTTATTGCCTGCGGATGCAGATACAGGCATCCTGTTTCAGCGTTCGGACATCAAGGACAGTGCGCCTGTGTGCGCTCACGTCTCGCAGATCGGTGCGACCGATCTTTGCACCTCGCTTGGTGCCAGGGAAGCCCGGATCGATACAGTCGAACATCTGATGGCGGCTATATCCGCGCTTGGTATCGATAATCTGGTGGTGGAAATAGAGGGGCCGGAAGTTCCCATTCTGGATGGCACGTCCGCCCGTTTTATCGAAGCCGTTGATAGTGTCGGCGTTGTCACGCAGGATGCGAAGCGCCGTTTCATCCGCATTTTAAAGACTGTTCGTGTTGAAGCGGGCAATTCGTGGGGTGAATTCCGCCCTTATGACGGCACCCGCTTCGAGGTCGAGATTGATTTTGAATGCCCGCTGATCGGGCGGCAGAAATTTGCGCATGATGTGGATGAGGAAACTTTCCGCAAGGAGCTTTCCACGGCGCGGACCTTCGGTTTCATGAAAGATGTGGAGCGTCTATGGGCTGCGGGCCTTGCGCTTGGAGCCTCGCTCGATAATTCGCTTGTGATCGGCGACGACAATTCCATCGTCAATGCGGATGGCCTGCGCTTCAAGGATGAGTTCGTGCGCCACAAGACACTGGATGCGGTTGGCGATCTGGCGCTCGCGGGCCTGCCGTTCATTGGCTGCTTCAGTTCCTATCGCGGCGGGCACCGTCTGAATTCAGAAGCCGTCAAGGCGCTTCTATCGGATGAAACGGCGTTTGAGATTATTGAGGCATAGATTTCGGGTTCTATCCGCCTGGAAATTGTCAGTAAAAAGTTGAGTATCGGCGCGCGGCCTTAATTGAGCCGTGTTCGCCGGTTCACTTCATTGCTGAGTCGGTGCGCCGTTACGGTGGATTGATCAGGGAATATCTGCCGGAAAAGGCAGCCATACCGGGGACAATTCATTCGATTTATGGGGCTCGACAATGCCGTCCATTCTTTGTGCGGGCCAAATTCTGGCGATAGATCAGCTAGACGATTGCCGATTTCGCTTGCATATGGTTTATGGACGGCCAAAACAGCATTAGCTATGTTTGTCATTTGCTGACGCTGAATCAATTCGATGGATGGAGCATTTGCGGAGTGCTAAAAGCACATGCTGCTTCAAACGGGAAAGACGCTACCAGAGGGCCGGAGACCGCATGACGAGTTTCAAATTCACGGGTGTGACGAAAACCGCGCTGTTGAGTGGCACCATAGCCGTTCTTATCCCGCTCGCCGGTTGCGCCAGCAAGAACGACGATATCGATCTCACCAAATATGTCGAGACGATCGATCCTGCCGACAAACTTTACAATGAAGGCCTGGCCAATCTGGATGCAGGCCGTCTTGATGAGGCCGCGAAGAAGTTCGCCGCTATCGATCGCCAGCATCCCTATACGGAATGGGCGCGCAAGGCGCTTGTGATGGCCGCCTTCACCAATTACCGCAAAGGCAATTACGAAGAAGCGATCTCGATGGCGAAGCGTTATAACACGCTTTACCCGACCTCGCCGGAATCGGCCTATGCTTATTACATCATCGGCCTTTCCTACTTCCGCCAGATCCCGGATGTGACGCGCGATCAGGCGGCAAGCCGCCGCGCCATTGCCGCGATGCAGGAAGTGATCGATCGTTTCCCGAATTCCGAATATACGGATGACGCCAAGACGAAAATCCGTGTTGCCCGCGACCAGCTCGCCGGCAAGGAAATGCAGATTGGCCGCTATTACCTTGAGCGCAAGGAATATCTGGCGGCGATCAAGCGTTTCCGCGGCGTGGTTGAGGAATATTCAAACACCCGTCAGGTGGAAGAGGCGCTCGCCCGTCTGGTTGAAGCCTATTATGCGCTTGGCCTGACATCGGAAGCCCAGATGGCCGCTTCGGTTCTCGGCAAGAATTTCCCGGACAGCCAGTGGTACAAGGACAGCTACAAGCTCTTGCAGAGCGGCGGTCTTCAGCCGCGCGAAAATGGCAATTCGTGGCTGGCCAAGGCTGGGGCGCTCATCACCGGCGGCAGCTCATAAGCTGATCCCGACATGCTGTCGCACCTGTCGATCCGCGATATTGTTCTGATTGAAAGGCTCGACATCGAGTTCAGGAGCGGCTTGTCCGTGCTTACGGGTGAAACCGGTGCGGGTAAGTCCATTCTGCTCGATTCGCTGTCGCTGGCGCTTGGTGCGCGTGGTGATGCCTCGCTTGTGCGCCATGGTGCCGATCAGGGACAGGTAACGGCGGTTTTCGATGTGCCGGGCAATCATCCAGCCCGGCTTTTTCTGCGCGAAAACGGGTTTGACGATGATGGTGACATCATCCTGCGCCGCCTCCAGATGGGGGACGGGCGCACGCGTGTCTTCATCAATGATCAGGCGGCAAGCGTTGCGCTCCTGCGCGATCTGGGCAAGAGGCTCGTAGAAATTCATGGCCAGCATGATGACCGCGCGCTGATCGACACCGATCTGCACCGCACACTTCTCGACGCTTTCGGCGGGCTTGACGCACAGGCGATGCTGGTGCGCGAACGCCACAAGGCGTGGCGTGATGCGGAAAGCGCGCTTGCAAAGCACCGCGCCCGCGTGGAGCAGGCCGAGCGTGAGGGCGATTATCTGCGTTCCTCGGTGGAGGAGCTGACCAAGCTTGATCCGCAGCCGGGCGAGGAGGAGGAACTTGCAGAACGCCGCGCGACGATGATGAAATCGGAAAAGATCGCTGGCGATGTCAATGAGGCAGGCGAGCTTCTTTCCGGCCAGGGATCGCCCGTGCCGTCGCTTGCAAGCCTGGTGCGCCGTCTGGAGCGCAAGGCCATTGAAGCGCCCCATCTGCTGGAGCCGGTTTGCAAGGCGATAGACGAGGCGCTGGACAGTCTGGCGCGGGCGCAGGACGGTATCGACCACGCCATGCGCGAGATCGATTTTGATCCGCGTGTGCTGGAGCAGGTGGAAGAACGCCTGTTCGCCCTGCGTGCGGCGGCGCGCAAATATTCCGTCTCTGTGGAAGGTTTGCCTGCGCTGCGTGACAAGATGGATGCCGATCTGGCCGATCTCGATGCAGGGGCGGAAAAGCTGATCCAGCTTGAAGCCCATGCGGGTGAAATGCGGGCTGCCTATGACGAGGCTGCGGCGCAGTTGTCAGCCGCGCGCAAGGAAACGGCTGGCCATCTCAAGGCTGCTGTTATGGCGGAACTGCCCGCGCTGAAGCTTGAGCGCGCTGAATTCATCGTTGAAATGACCACCGATCCGCAAACGAGGACGGCGGAAGGCATCGACACGGTGGAATATTGGGTGCGAACAAATCCGGGCACGCGGGCAGGGCCGATGATGAAGGTTGCCTCTTGCGGTGAACTTTCGCGTTTCCTTCTGGCGCTTAAAGTGGCGCTTGCCGATCGCGGTTCCGCACCGACTTTGGTGTTTGATGAAATCGATACCGGCGTGGGCGGCGCGGTGGCGGATGCGATCGGGCAACGTCTGGCGCGTCTTTCCGGCCGGGTGCAGGTGCTCTCCGTCACCCATGCGCCGCAGGTGGCGGCGCGCGCTTCCACCCATTTCCTGATCGCCAAATCCGCGACCCACGAGGACCGTATGGCGACTTCCATCCGTGTCATGGCAACGGATGAGCGGCAGGAGGAAATTGCGCGTATGCTGGCTGGCGCCAGCATCACCGATGAGGCGCGCGCGGCAGCCGAACGCCTTCTGGCTGAAAATGGCGCGCCCGCATCCTGACAACTCCCTGGCAGCATGCCTTGTTCGTAAAGGATGGCGCCAGTAGGCGGGAGCGCATTTCTTGGTTATGTTGCAGCCGATTCAAGATAGTCAGGATTTGCTGCTTAGAGCAGTTCCTGTTTTAACGGAATCGCCGGAACCGCTCTGCGCAAAACCGTTTCACACTTTTGCTGGAAATGCTCTAGATGTCCGATATTTCCGTCGAGAAACTGACCGAACTCGAAGCTGCCGCCGAACTGGAACGGCTGGCGCGCGCGATTGCTCATCACGACGAGCTTTATCACGCCAAGGACAGGCCGGAAATTTCCGATGCGGCTTATGATGCACTGAAGCGGCGCAACGAGGCGATTGAAGCGCACTTTCCGGCACTTGTCCGCGATGACAGCCCGTCGCGGCGTGTGGGTGCAGCCCCGGCGCTTGCCATCTTTGCGCCTGTTGTTCACGCGCGGCCCATGCTGTCGCTGGATAATGCCTTTAGTGATGAGGACGTGCGTGATTTTGTTGGCAGCGTCTATCGCTTTCTGGGCCAACTGCCGGATGATTCCATCGCCTTTACCGCAGAACCGAAGATCGATGGGCTTTCCATGTCGATCCGTTACGAGAATGGAATTCTGGTTAGCGGTGCGACACGCGGGGATGGCACAACGGGCGAGAATGTAACAGCCAATATCCGCACCATTGCTGAAATCCCGAACAGGCTTCCGGCAGGTGCGCCTGCTGTCGTGGAAGTGCGCGGCGAGGTCTATATGGCCAAGAGCGACTTTCTGACGCTCAATGCGCAGATGGAGGCGGAGGGCAAGCAGACCTATGTGAACCCGCGCAATACGGCAGCAGGTTCGCTGCGCCAGCTTGATGCGAAGGTGACGGCAAGCCGCAAGCTCAGGTTCTTCGCCTATGCCTGGGGGGAAATGTCGGACATGCCTGCGGATACGCAATTGGGCATGGTCGAGGTTTTTCGCCAATGGGGCTTTCCGGTCAATCCGTTGATGAAGCGGTTCAACAGCGTGGATGGGTTGCTTGCGCATTATCGCGCCATCGGCATGGAGCGTCCCACGCTGGATTACGATATCGACGGTGTTGTTTACAAGGTGGACCGGCTCGACCTGCAAACCCGGCTTGGTTTTCGCTCGCGCAGCCCGCGCTGGGCGATTGCGCATAAATTCCCGGCGGAACAGGCGCTCACCATTTTGCGCGGCATCGATATTCAGGTGGGCCGCACTGGCGCGCTGACGCCGGTGGCGCGGCTGGAGCCAATCACCGTCGGCGGTGTGGTTGTGACCAACGCGACGCTGCACAATGAGGACTATATCAAGGGCATAGGTCAGAAGGGCGAGCCGATCCGGGAGGGGCGCGATATCCGCATTGGCGATAGCGTGATCGTGCAGCGCGCGGGCGATGTCATCCCGCAGATCGTGGATGTGGTGCTTGAGGAAGGCAAAAAACGCGGCGAGCCTTATCAGTTTCCCCATGTCTGCCCCGCCTGCGGCAGCCATGCCGTGCGCGAGGAGGGCGAGGCGGTACGCCGCTGCACCGGCGGGCTGATCTGCCCTGCGCAGGCGGTGGAACGCATCCGCCATTTTGTGTCGCGCAATGCCTTCGACATTGAGGGGCTTGGCGAAAAGCAGGTCGAGTTCTTCTTCAATGCGGAAGATCCGGCCCTTTGCATCCGCTCGCCTGCCGATATTTTCACACTGAAAAAGCGGCAGGAAAACTCGCTGACCAAGCTTCAGAATATCGAAGGCTTTGGCGCAACTTCCGTGAAGAAGCTTTATGACGCCATCGATGCGCGGCGCGAGATTGCACTCCACCGCTTTCTGTTTGGTCTTGGCATCCGCCATGTGGGCGAGGTGAATGCCAAGCGCCTTGCCCGCGCCTATCTTTCATATGCCGCTTTTAAGAAGGCGGCGCTGGAGGCTGTGCCGCCAAAAGAAGGCGACCGCACCGACAAGGGCAGCGAAGCGTGGCAGGACATGCTGGCCGTGGAGGGGATCGGTTCCATCGTGGCGGAAGCCGTGGTCGATTTTTATGGCGAGCCGCATAACCGCGAAGTGCTGGCCGCACTTCTTGCCGAAGTAACGCCGCTTGATGAGGAAGCGCGTGTGGCGACCGGTTCGCCCGTCGAGGGCAAGACGGTGGTTTTCACCGGCAGTCTGGAGCGCATGTCACGCGATGAAGCGAAGGCTATGGCTGAGCGCCATGGCGCGAAGACGGCAGGCTCTGTCTCCAAGAAGACCGATCTCGTGGTGGCAGGGCCGGGGGCCGGTTCCAAGCTTGCCAAGGCGACGGAACTGGGCATTGAGGTTATCAATGAAGACGACTGGTTCAAGCTTGTTGGGGAGGATTGATGGCCGCATTCAATGGCTTCGGGGAGAAGGCCATTCCCTTTCTCAGGGCGCTCGATTTTCACCAGAACCGTGAATGGTTTCTGGAAAACAGGGATTTGTTCGAGCAACATCTGAAGGAGCCGCTTGGCGATCTTGTCGAGACGCTCACGGCTCATTTTGAGAAGGCAAGCCTTCCCTTCAAGGGGGACTGGGTGAAATCGCAATTCCGCATCAAGCGGGACACACGGTTTTCCAGGGACAAGGCCCCCTATAATCGCCACCTCTCGGCTCTGCTTTCGCAGACTGGTACAAAATGGGACGAAAGCGGCTGTTTTTATATCTGCATCGGCTTACCCGGCATACGCGATTGCTATGCCTGCGTTGCCTGGTGGGGGCCGCGAAAGGAATTGCTGGCGGCGATGCGCAAGGCGATTGCTGAAAAGCCGGATGCGTTCCGCGCCATGGTGGCAAAACTGAAGAAGAATGGCCTCAAGATCAGCGATCATGACCGGCTGAAGCGCACGCCGCGCGGCTTTGAACATGTGACGGAGCCCGATCTGGTGGACGCCATCCGCAATCGGCATTTTGCCGTGCGGATGGAGATCGAACCAGAAACCATCACCAATCCCGATCTTGCCGACCGGCTTGTCGATTTTGCCGAACGCGCGCGGCCCCTGATCGATTGGGCCCGGCGCGTTGAAGAGATGGTCCCCCAACATTCATGATTAAAACGGCGCGGTTGCGGCTTCGAGCCACTTGCGCTCCGCATCACCCAGATGGCCGGAAAGCTTCGCGCGCACCTTCGCGTGATAGGTGTTCAGCCAGTCGAGTTCTTCCTGGGTCAAAAGCGCCTTGTCGACCAGGCGGCGGTCGATGGGGCAGAAGGTAAGCGTCTCGAAACCCATCATTGGAATATCGCCGCCCGGCAGGACTTCCGGCTCGGTGACGATGATGAGGTTTTCAATACGGATGCCGAAAGCGCCCGGCTTGTAATAGCCCGGCTCGTTGGACAGGATCATGCCGGGCAGAAGCTCCTGCGCGCCTTTGCGCGAAATGCTCTGCGGGCCTTCATGCACCGAAAGATAAGAGCCGACGCCATGGCCGGTGCCATGGGCATAGTCGAAACCGTGTTTCCAGAGCGCGATGCGTGCCAGAATGTCGATATCCTGCCCGCGTGTGCCTTTGGGAAAACGGGCCGTGGTGATGGCGATGACGCCTTTGAGAACCAGCGTGAATGCCTTGACGGTTTCAGGATCGATCCTGCCAATCGGCACGGTGCGGGTGATGTCTGTGGTGCCATCGCGATATTGTGCGCCGGAATCGACCAGATAAAGTTCGCCGTCCTGCAAAGTACGGTTGGTGTCGGTATTGACCCGATAATGGATGATCGCTCCATTGGGGCCTGCGCCGGAAATCGTGTCGAAGGAAATATCTTCCAGCGGCATCTGGAAATCGCGGCCTGCATTGGCGCGTGATTCTTCGAGCTTCTTTGCTGCACTGATTTCATCGATCGTGCCGGGTTTCTGGGCGTCGATCCATGAGAGGAAATTGACCATGGCCACGCCGTCACGCTCATGGGCCGCGCGTGAGCCGTCCAGTTCTGCCTTGTTCTTGATTGCACGCGGAATGCGCGCCGGGTCTTTGCCTTCGATCACGCTGCCGCCCGCGCTGGTGACGATAAGGCGCAGTTTTTCGGCTGCGAGGACGGGATCGAGAAGAATGGCTTCGCCTCTTGCGGCGCGGGCGCCCAGATGCCCCTCCAAATCGGCCGGCGCGGAAAGTTTCGCAAGCTGCGTGAGATAGGCGCGCGGCTCAATGGCAAGCTTGCGCTCGTCGATGAAAAGTTCCGGTTCTCCTTGCGCCGGGATGATGGCAAAGCTCAAGGGAAGTGGTGTGTTCGATACGTCCTTGCCGCGAATATTGAAGACCCATGCAACAGAGGACGGGTCGGTCAGGACCGTGGCGCTTGCGCCGCTTGCGGCGACGGCGGCCTTCATTTCGCTGATCTTGTCTTTTGCTTCATGGCCCGAAAAACGGGCCGGCTGGATGGTGACTTCGGCTGCCGGTGCTTCCGGCTGATCGTCCCACACGGCATCGACCAGATTGGTTTCGACCGGAATGAGCTGGCCACCCTGCTTTTCAAGCGCGTTGCGCAGGGCCTCAGCTTCGTAAATCGTGTGCAGCCATGGGTCGAAGCCGATTGTCAGGCCCTTGCCGTTTTCCGCCAGCCAGGATGCGGGCGGGGTCGAGACAAGGCTTTCATAAGAAAAGACCTTTCCATCGGTCTGTGCGCGGACCTGCAATTCATAGCGCCCGTCCACGAAAATATAGGCGCTGTTCTTGAGAACCAGTGCTGCGCCTGCCGAGCCGGTGAAGCCGGTCAGCCAGCCAAGACGCTGTGCGTGGGGAGGAACATATTCGCCCTGATGTTCATCTGCGCGCGGAACGAGAAAACCGTCCAGGCCAAGCTCGGCCATTTTCTTGCGCAGTTTCTCCACGCGCGGCGCGCCGTTGGCGGGATTGGTGGTGACGTCGAAAGTCTGGAAAGCCATGGATATAACTCGCTCGAAACAGGAAGGCGCCGCTGTTCAGACGGCCTGTTATGTCAGATTTATGTCAGATGAAGCGTTATTTCAGATGAATTGCCACCCATCCTTCACGGTGGAGGGTTTTCTGATGGGTGAGGCCCTGAGTCTGATAGGCAGCGAGCACTGCATCATGCTGGCTGTCAAGTATGCCGGAAAGAATGATGGACCCGCCGGGCGCCAGATGTTCCTTGATGGATGGTGCAAGCTCGATAAGCGGATTGGCGAGAATATTGGCGACGATCAGGTCGAACGGCGAATAGGAACGGAAAATCGGATGGCCGAAACCTTCTGCCGTTGCGGTGACGATATGTTCTGCAACGCCGTTCTTGGCGGCATTTTCTGCTGCAACGGTGACGGCAATCGGGTCGATATCTGTCGCGAGAATCGGGATTGGTGCAAGCCTGGCAATGGCAATTGCCAGCACGGCGCTGCCGGTGCCCAGATCCAGCGCATTGGTCGGGTGTTCGGTTTCGACGGTTTCCTCGATCAGTTCAAGGCAGCCGGCCGTGGTGCCATGGTGGCCGGTGCCGAAAGCAAGGCCTGCATCGATTTCGATGGCGATATCGCCCGGCTCGATCTTGTCTCGGTCATGCGAGCCATGCACGAAGAAATGGCCGGCGCGCACCGGCTTCAGGCCTTCGAGCGAATGCGTCACCCAGTCGATATCCGGCAATTCTTCCGTGTCGAAAAGGCCGGGGCCGACGAGCGCGTCCACGCGCGCCGCCACCTCCTCGGCGTCATCCTCGACATAGACCGAGACTTCAAAAATCTGCCGGTCTTCGTCGATTTCGGTGATGGCGATGGGGAAGCCGTCGTCCTCGAACGCCTGTTCGAGAATATTGTAGGTGCGCTCGGCTTCCGCCTTGTCTGCCGAAAAGAAAAGTCGTGACTGGGCCATGAGGTAAATAGCTCTCTGTGTGTTCAGGAGCTACTCTTTAACCCTTCGCGGGGCCTTTTGCCAGATTCTTCAACTTTTCCAGAGCCGTATCCGGGTTCTCCTGATAGGCGATGGTGCCGCGGAAACGCCCCCCCTTGTCGAGCAGGAAGATCGAGGCCGTGTGATCCATCGTATAGTCGCCGTCCTCGATGGGAACTTTCCTGGCATAGACATGATAGGATTTTACCATTTCGGCGATATTGTCCGGTGTGCCGGTGATGCCCATGATGCGGTCGGTGACATTGCTGACATAGGTGTTCATGACGTCCTGCGTGTCGCGCTCAGGATCGACGGTCACGAAATAGGCCTTGATATCGCCTGCTTCCGGTCCAAGCTGCTTCAGCCAGCCATCAAGCTCGTAGAGGGTTGTCGGGCAGACGTCCGGACAATGGGTGAAGCCGAAGAAGACGACTGCGGGCGTCGCGCGCAGATCTTTTTCGCTGAAGGGCTTCCCATCCATCGTGACCAGATTGAACGAGCCGCCAAAGGGTTCCTTTGCCGCCTGCTTGTCGCGGACGAAATTGAAGCCCGCCGCGCCAATAATGACGATTATGAAGACGACGATGAAGATGGGCAGAAACTTTTTCATGTCCAGTCAGCCTTGAATTTCACTTAACAATATCACTTCATATATGGGCAAAAGCCGGAAGTATCACTGATCTGCGGCAAGGAAACGCATATTCAGGCGCACCGCGCTATGATGAACCGATACAGGACTGCCGGGCAATATGCAAAAATTTCAGAAAGCTATGAAATGACGCAGGGCGACGACCTCCGTTTCCAGAACGGCGAGCCGCATATTCATTCGACCGCGCAGCTCAAATCCGTCAAGCTGGGGCGCTATGCCGATATCGGGGAACGGGTGATCCTGCGTGAAGTAACGGTGGGTGATTTCACCTATTTCGAGCGCAATGGCGAGGGGATTTATGCCGAAATCGGCAAGTTCTGCTCCATTGCCGCCAATGTGCGGATCAATGCGCTTGAACATCCGATGGAGCGGCTCACCACGCATAAGGTGAGCTACCGGCCCAACGAATATTTCCGCTATCTTGGCGTTGATGGCGATTTTCGCGCCAGACGGCAGGCAAGGCGGGTCGTGATCGGCAATGATGTGTGGATCGGCCATGGCGCGGTTATCACGCCGGGCGTGGTGATTGGCCATGGTGCGGTGATCGGGGCCAATGCGGTGGTGACAAGGGATGTCGCACCCTATTTAGTGGTGGGCGGCGTTCCGGCGCGGCTTATCCGCAAACGGTTCAGCGATGCGGTGATCGCGCGCCTGCTTGCGCTTTCCTGGTGGGACTGGCCTGTGGAAAAGCTCTATGAGGCTGTTCCCGATATGCAGGCGCTTGAGATCGAGGCGTTTTTGGAAAAGTGGGGCGGATGAAATCCACACTTGCAAAGCCAGGATTACCTGCCCATTTTCGCAATCGATAATGCTGGAGATAAATATGGTCAGATTGAAGCGTTTTGCCGGATTGCTGCTTGCTCCGATGCTTGTTTTTGCTGCTTCGGCGGCGCCAGCGGAAGAGGTTGGCAAGGTCGGTGTGGACTGGTTCGGCAATGATATCGTTGTCGATGCGGTGCATGACCCGAAGGTCAAGGGCATCACCTGCTATCTTGCATCGTTCTCACGCGGGATGATCGACAGATTGCAGAAGGGCAACTGGTTTGAAAACCCGTCCAATGCGTCCATTTCCTGCGAGCAGACCGGGCCGATCGTCATTGGCGATATCAAGCTTGGCAAGGGTGGGGAACGTGTCTTTGCCGAGCGCACCAGCCTGATCTGGAAAAAACTGGCCATTACCCGCATCTACGACAAGACCAATAATACGCTGCTTTATCTCGCCCATGCCACACAGGTGCAGGACGGTTCGGCCAAGACTTCGCTTTCTACCGTGCCGCTCTATAAGGGTGATGTGACCTGGCAGAATGGCAAGCCGGAATAAACATTCCTGTTGCATTCTTCATGAGGCCGGGCTGCAAAGAGCAATTTGCCTGCATTCCGGCGCTTCACCCTCTTTAGATCGGCTGGACGAAACTATCGAGAACGCGCTTTTGTCCGGCCTTGTCGAAATTGATCGTCAGCTTGTTGCCGTCGATAAGCGAAATCGTGCCGTTTCCGAATTTGATATGGAATACGCGGTCGCCAAGCTTGAAGGCCGATGGTTTGTCGGCCACTGATTTTGCCACCAGTTCGCCTTCAATCGTGCGGCCTTTTACCGATCCACGCCCCGCACCGAAGCCGGAATCGGTCTCGCCATAGCCAATGCGCTCCACGCGGCTGCCCGAGCGCGAACCCCAGTTGTTGCGCGTTGCATCCGAACGGTTCTGCTGCGCACGCTGCCAGCCGGGTGTGGAATAGGAGTTCTGGAAGGGGTCGGCCTTGTCGAAACGGGACTGTCCATAGCCGCCGCCATAACCACCATAATTACCTTCCAGTTCGGCCACCTCCACATGTGCTTCGGGAAGCTCTTCCAGAAAGCGCGACGGGATGGTCGATTGCCACATGCCGTGGATGCGGCGGTTGGACACGAACCAGATATGCAGGTTTTTCTTGGCGCGGGTGACGCCGACATAGGCGAGGCGGCGCTCTTCCTCCAGCCCCGAACGTCCGCCTTCATCAAGCGCGCGCTGGTGTGGAAACAGGCCTTCCTCCCAGCCGGGAAGGAAGACGGTTTCAAACTCCAGCCCCTTGGCCGAATGCAGCGTCATGATGTTGACGGCATCCATATCCTCATTCTGCTCGGCATCCATGACGAGCGTGACATGTTCGAGGAAACCACGCAGGCTTTCATATTCCTCCATGGAACGGATCAGTTCCTTGAGGTTTTCAAGCCGGCCCGGCGCTTCCGCTGATTTGTCGTTCTGCCACATGGCGGTGTAGCCGGATTCATCAAGAATGGTTTCCGCCAGTTCCGTATGCGGCGTGGTGTCGATCAGCGACTGCCAGCGCAGGAAATTCTCCACCACCTCACGCAGGGCAGAGCGTGGCTTGGGTTTCAGCTCCTCGGTTTCTATGAGGTCGCAGGCCGCAGCGAACATGGAAATGTCGCGCGCGCGCGCATAGTCATGAATCTGGCGGATGGCTGCTTCGCCAAGGCCGCGCTTTGGCGTGTTGATGATGCGCTCCAGCGCCAGATCGTCGGCGGGTTGCGCGACGACGCGCAGATATGCCATGGCATCGCGAATTTCGAGGCGCTCATAGAAGCGCGGGCCGCCTATGACGCGATAATTGAGGCCGAGCGTGACAAAACGGTCTTCAAACTCACGCATCTGGAAGGAGGCGCGCACAAGGATCGCCATATTGTTGAGAAGGTGCCCCTGACGCTGCGCCTGCTCGATGGCTTCGCCAACCGCACGCGCTTCCTCTTCCGAGTCCCAGGCCGCATGGACCTTGACGCGCGGGTCATCCGGATTGGGTGCCTCGGTGAAAAGCGTCTTGCCCAAACGGCCTTCATTATGCGCGATCAGATGCGCGGCAGTGCCCAGAATATGCGCCGTGGAGCGATAATTGCGCTCAAGCTTGATAACGACCGCGCCCGGAAAGTCCTTCTCAAAGCGCAAGATATTGTCCACTTCCGCTCCGCGCCAGCCATAGATCGACTGGTCGTCATCGCCCACACAACACAAGTTTACTTTGTCTTCGCTCACGCCGAGTTCGCTGCGCTCACCGGCTCCGCAGGGGCCTTCGGACGCCCTAGCGGGCTGTACTGGCGAGCCTCCGGCCTGCGTTGGCGCTGTCGTTCGTGATTTTGGTCGCTGTGCTAGCAGACGCAGCCAGAGATATTGTGCGGTGTTGGTGTCCTGATATTCGTCCACCAGAATGTAGCGGAATTTTGCATGATATTCGCGCAGGATATCCGGGTGGTTGCGGAAGATGCGGATCGGATGCAGCAGAAGATCGCCAAAATCACAGGCGTTCAGTGTGCGCAACCGTTCCTGATAGGCCTGATAAAGCTCACGGCCCCGCCCGTTGCCGAACGAGCGCGCATCCCCTTCGGGAATATCGGCGGGACTGAAACCCTTATTCTTCCAGCCGTCGATCATATTGGCGAAGGTGCGGGCAGGCCAGCGTTTGTCATCCAGTCCTTCGGCCTGAATAAGCTGCTTGATGAGCCGGATCACATCGTCCGTATCGAGGATGGTGAAGCTGGAGGTAAGATTGACCAGTTCGGCGTGGCGGCGCAAAAGCTTGACGCCGATGGAGTGGAATGTGCCAAGCCAGGGCATGCCTTCAACAGCACCGCCGACCAGATGGCCGATACGCTCCTTCATTTCGCGCGCGGCCTTGTTGGTGAAGGTCACGGCCAAAATCTGGCTCGGATAGGCAAGGCCGGTCGAAAGAATATGTGCAATGCGCGTGGTGAGCACGCGCGTCTTGCCGGTGCCAGCACCCGCCAGCACCAGAACCGGGCCCTCGGTGGTGAGCACCGCCTGTTTCTGCTTCGGGTTCAGGCCCTTGAGGTAATCGGGCTCGCCATGCTGCTGGTTGCGTGCGGCCATGGCGCGTGCGGCAATGCTGCCGGGAGCGGGCGCGCGGCCAGCCGGAGCGTCGTCATCGCCGAAAAACGGCATATCGTCGGGAAAATCGGACATCTCGCCCGAATGTAATGATTCGTGGCTGAAAGACCAGCGAAAGGGTTAAAATATTCGACTACTCTAATTGCGTAACGCGCCGGTCGGTGAAGTTCAGCCGGTGTGCCGCCAGAGCCTCGACAAGCCCGCGTATCTCCGGTTCGCGTTGCAGGAGATCGTCCAGTTCCGTCATCTGGTTCATGGCGATCAGCCGCAGAATGTCGTCGCGGATCGTGCCGTCAGCGCGGCGCGGCAGATGAGCAACCGGCTGGATCAATTCAACCTTCTGCCCTTTGAGCCTTGCGCGCAGGCTCTTTTCGTCGGCATTCAGCGTTTCCACGAAAGCATAGATGCCAACGCCCTTGGCCGGCAGGGAATAGAGCGCAAGTGCAACATCGCTCACACGCGGATCGGATTTGAATGCGGCCTGAATTGCAGGGCCTTCATTGTCGATCCTGTCGCCTGTACCTTCGCCATCCGACCAGCTAAAAATGCCGCGTGTGATGAAGTTGTAGACTTTCTTGCCCGTCGCCAGCCAGATGCGCGAGGGCAGCGAGCGGCGCTCCAGAATGCGCTTTTCCGTTGGCGTCATAAGGTCTTGCGCGAAGGCGCGCTTCTGCTTGATGAGGTGGCGGAAATCCTCATAGGCCATCAGGCGATAGAGCGCGCCGCGACGGCGATGAACGCTTGCAAGCTGGAAATCGATGACGGCGGCTTCACCTTCAGGCGTCATCAGCCAGTTCTGCGGCTTGGCAAGATCGTTATGCGTCACGCCAAGACGGCGCATGTCGCGCAGGATGCGGTGCGCGGTGCGGTACCATTTCGGATCGGAGGGCCGAGCCAGATGCAGCGGCGTTCCTTCCGTCCATGAACGGTAAAGTCCGTCCTTGTCGGTGGCAAGCAGTTGCGGAACGCCCACAATGCCGCGCACGGTCTTGAGGCCGCGGATTTCGCGGCGCGCCAGAATCCATGCCAGCGGCTTCGACCACCATAGCGCGGCGCTGACCACGCGGCGGATGATGCGGGTTTCCGGATCGCCTGCGAAATAGCCGGCATGGGTTTCGGAAAACACGTCGCGCTTGAACACGGCGGTCTCGACGAAGTCCGGTATTTGGTCGCCTTTCAGAGGCACGTCTATATTGGGGTTGTGAGCCATAAGGCTCCACTAGCCGCTTGCGTTCAATCAATCAAGTTTGATGGCGCATAACCCTTATTGCAATCACGTGATCGAAGGCGCAAAAGAATGAATACGGCCATAATTGCTGGAGATGAAGAGTGGCGCAAGGCGATGATAACAAACAGGCAATCGGACAGATCATCCGTCAGGAACAGGCGCTGATTTTTCCGTCATTGGATGAGAACGACGCTTTTTCGCTGGGTCAGCGCATTCGTGATATCGCCGTGAAGGACAAGCTCGGCATCGCAATCGACATCTCGCTGTGGGGCCGCCGCTTGTTTTTTGCCGCGACTGCTGGCGCCACCGCCGACAATACCGAATGGCTGCGGCGGAAATTCAATGTCGTGCGTCGCTTCCATGTCTCGACCTACCGGCTGGTGCTGGAACAAAACCGCGAGGACCGCATGTTTGCGCCGTATAAGGCGCTTGATGTTGCCGATTATGCGCTGGCGGGCGGCGGCTTTCCCATCCGCGTTTCGGGGGCGGGCGTCATTGGGGCTGTGATCGTTTCCGGCCTGCCGCAGCGCGAGGATCACAATCTCGTCGTGCGCGCTGTTGCCGAACATGTGGGGCAGGACCCGGTTGCGCTGGCGCTGCCTGCGGCCTGAAAATCTGAATACGGAGAATGAACCATGTCACTGGAAAATGTGGTTGCACTTGCGCGTAACGAAGCCGGTATTGCGGCAGCGGTGGGTATCCTGAAACAGCGTTTCGGCGAGCGCGCCCAGACGGGACAGGCTATTCGCGAGCAGCACGGCCACACCACCACCTATGTGCCGACGCAGGCGCCCGACATCGTTGTTTTTGCTGAAAATACGCAGGATGTGCAGGATGTGGTGCGTATCTGCGCCGAGCATCGCGTACCGGTGGTTGCCTTTGGTGCGGGCTCCTCACTTGAAGGGCAGGTGAATGCGCCAGCGGGCGGTGTGTCGCTGGACATGACCCATATGAACCGGGTGATTGCCGTTCACGCGGAAGATCTGGATTGCGTCGTGGAGCCGGGCGTGACGCGGCGCGCGTTGAATGAATATTTGCGCGATACCGGCCTGTTCTTCCCGATCGATCCGGGTGCAAACGCAACGCTTGGCGGAATGGCTTCCACGCGCGCCTCCGGCACCAATGCGGTGCGCTATGGCACGATGCGCGAAAACGTACTGGCGCTGAAGGCCGTCATGCCGGATGGCCGCCTGATCGAAACATCGAAGCGGGTGAAAAAGACCGCCGCAGGCTACGACCTCACGCGGTTGCTCATCGGCGCGGAAGGAACGCTCGGCATTATCACCGAATTGACACTGAAATTGCAGGGCATTCCGCAGGCAATTTCCGGTGGCATCTGCCCATTCCCGGACGTGGATTCGGCCTGCCGCACGGTGATCGAAACGATCCAGATGGGCATTCCGGTGGCGCGTATCGAACTCGTCAACACGCTGCAAATGCAGGCGCTTATCATGCATTCCAAGCTGCCTTACGAGGCGCAACCCTATCTCTTCGTGGAATTCCACGGCACGGAAAGCGGTGTTGGTGAGCAGGCGGAACTGTTCGGCGAGATTGCCGCCGGTCATGGCGGCGGTGCATTCCAATGGACGCATGATGCCGAAGAACGCGACCGGCTGTGGCGGGCGCGGCACGAGGCATATCTTGCCTCGTTCCTCCTTCGTCCGGGCTGCAAGGGCGTTTCCACCGATGTCTGCGTTCCGATCTCGCGCCTTGCCGACTGTATCGGCGAGACGGAAAAGGACCTTGCCGAAACCGGTCTTATCGCGCCGATTGTAGGGCATGTCGGGGACGGTAATTTCCATCTTCTCCTGCTGCTCGATACCGACGATGCGTCGGAAATGGAGCGGGCGGAAGCCTTCATGGATCGCCTTGCCAAACGTGCCATCGCCATGGAAGGTACCTGCACCGGCGAGCACGGCATCGGGCAAGGCAAGATGAAGTATCTGGCCATGGAGCTTGGCGCGGCGACGGACTATATGCGTGCTATCAAGAAAGCGCTTGATCCGGACAACATCATGAACCCCGGCAAAATACTGATTTGATGATTCAAATCAGCCATTTGGATGGGTTTGCCGAGAAACTGATTCAGATGGACGTGCATATTGATGCGGCGGTGATGCAATTTGCCTTGTTGTCGGCGGAGCGATGCCGTTATGTTGCGCAGATAAAGACTGCGTGATTCACCCTTTGTTTCGCGCCAATTTGCAATCTGTTGTTTGACCGGAGCTGGTTCTTGGGCCGCATATTCGTCATCGTCGGCGGGCTTCTCGTGCTGCTGTTGACGGCAGCACTTGTCGTGCCGCCCTTTGTTGACTGGAGCGGCTATCGCGCCGATTTCGAGCGGGAGGCAAGCCGCATTCTGGGCCGCCCGGTCACGGTGGCGGGCGATATTTCCGCGCGGCTGTTGCCCTTTCCCTCCGTTACCTTTTCGGATGTGCGGGTTGGGGCGGATGCCGCCCATCCGGTCATGACCGTCGATAGGTTTTCGATGGATGCGGAGCTGATGCCGTTCCTGCGTGGCCAGCTTCTGATTTTCGATATGCGTGTCGAGCGTCCGCGCGTGACGATTTCTCTCGACAAGGATGGCAAGGTCGACTGGGCGATCCGTCCATCGACGCCGCTTGATCCGACAAAAATCGGGGTGGAACGGCTTTCCATCAATGATGGCGTGGTGACGCTTCGCGAAGAGGCGAGCGGGCGTAGCGATACCGCAAGTGCACTCAATGCCGTTTTGTCGGCCAACAGCCTTGCCGGGCCATGGCAGGCCAATGGCAGTTTCGTGCTGCGTGGCGAGAAGTTCGCGATTGATCTTTCAAGCGGTGAGGCGAAGCCCGATGGTGTGCTGCGGGTGCGTGCGCGCGTTTCACCTGACGGGTTTCCGGCGATCTTCGAGACGGATGGCGATGTGGCGATGACGGACGGGCGCCTCGATTATGCCGGGGATTTTTCGCTGCGCTCATCCGATATGGTTGCGACCGCTGGCTTGAAAAAGCCCGCAGAAAAGCCTTTTTTCAGCGATCTGCGGGTCAGCGGCAAATTCAAGGCCGATCGGGAGCGTTTCGACGTTTCCGAGTTCCGCATGGAGCAGGGGCCAGCCGACAATCCCTATGTGGTCGATGGCAGCGCCTTGATCGATTATGGGGCAAAGCCGCATTTTGAAGTCAGCGCCGACGGGCAGCAGCTTTTCTGGGGGCCGAACGAAACGGCAGGCGAGGAGCAATCCGTTTCCGCTATGCCCATTGCAGACCGCATTGCCATTGCGCGCCGCATTCTGGAGCAATTGCCGATCCCCTCCATCCCCGGCAATGTGGATTTGCGCCTGCCTGCGGTGATTGCGGGCGGCACGACGATCCGCTCCGTAATGGTGAGCGCCGAGCCGGATGGCGAGGACTGGAATATCCGCCAGTTTGCCGCCGACCTGCCGGGGCGCACCAAGGTTGAAGCGAAGGGCAAGCTTTCGGTCGGGCATGATTTTGGCTTCCGGGGCAATATGCTGGTGGCCTCGCGCCAGCCGTCTGGTCTGGCGTCGTGGCTCAACGAAACCGTGGATGAGTCCATCCGCAAGCTAGAGGGGGCGGGCTTTTCCGGCAAGGTTGACCTGCGTGACGGTACGCAGCGTATTGATGATCTGGAAATAGGGCTTGGAAAGACGTCGCTGCATGGTTCTTTCGTGCGGGAGGTGAAGGGGGCCGCCCAACCGTCGATCACGCTCGACCTTAAGGGCGGCATGGTGAAAAGCGATGCCCTGCAAGCCCTTATGGCCTTTTTCTCCAGCGGTGACGGGCTTGCCTTTCTGGATGGGCAGGGGCTGAACCTCGCCTTCAAGGCCGGGCCGGTGCGCTATCAGGATATGGAAGCGGCCAATGTTGATCTGGCGCTTCGCCTGCATGACGGGCGCTTCGATTTCGATCGTTTGCTCATCAGCGATGTGGCCGGGGCAACACTGACGGCGACAGGCACTTACGAACCCTTTGCCAATACGCCTTCCGGTTCTCTGGATGCGACTGTCCTTTCCGACGACCTGTCGCGTTTCCTGTCGCTGATGGCCAATCGTTATCCGCAATTGCCGCTGTTTCGAGCCTTATCGATGCGCGCGGCGAACTTCCCCGGATTGTTCGACGACAGCGAAATCAACATCATTGCCAATGCGGTTGCACCGGCGGATGGGGCATTGAAGAAAACCCTTGCGAAAAATGCGGCAGCCAGGGAAAAGAGCGCCAAGCCCATTGAAGCAAATGTAAACAAAGCGCCGGGCGTGGGCGAAATCTCCTTCAGCATTACTGGAAAATCAGGCGGGATGAAGCTTGATCTTTCCGGCACGGCTAGCGGGGGCGAGGGCGAAAGCGAGCCCTTGCAGATGCAAATGAACGGCACGGCCACCTCCCGGCAAGGGGAGGCCGTGCTTGCCCTGATCGGCCTGCCATCGCTGCCGCTGGGGATTGCGGGCGAGCTGACCGCCGATCTTGCCATGCAGGGCGCGCCGAGCGCCGGTATGCGCACATTGCTGAAGCTTAGCGCGCCGGATGGTTCGGCAATGGCCGATGGTGTCATTTCACTGGTACGCGGCGACATTGCCGCCAGTGGCAAGGCGCAGTTGAAAACTGCCGATCTACAGCCCTTCATCGCCACAGCCGGCTATGCGCTGCCGGGGTTTGGGCAGGGGCTTGCAGCCAACCTCACCAGCGATTTCCAGTTTGCAAAGGGCATTCTTCGTTTTCCCAATCTCGTGGGCACGTTGAACGGCGATAATATTTCCGTGCGCATCGAAGCGAATTTTGCCGATAGCGGTTTGCCGCAGCTTAAAGGCGAGGCAAAGCTTGCCTCGCTGGAAATGGAAAGCCTTGCGGCCATCATGCTGGGGCAGGATGCTTTCGAGCCGGCCAAGCCGACTGCGAAAACCATCTGGCCGCGCGGGGCTTTTGCCGTGCGGCCCACCCTGCCGCTTCTCATGGATATGAAGCTCAATGTGGCAGAGGCCCGCATGGATGGGTTTGGCACCGTGACCGGCTTTTCAACCCGGCTTCAGAAAACCATGGACGGGCTTCAATTGACGGAACTGACCGGCAATTGGGCAGGCGGTTATCTGATGGGCAATGTCTCGCTGCGCAACAGCGATAAGAATGCACTGCTTTCCACCGACCTTAAATGGAGCGGCGCCAAACTCAACGATTTCTACCGATTGGAAGATGGTTCGGCTCTTTTGGGGGGCGTCGTCAAGGCTTCCCTTAATCTCAATGGCAGTGGCGACAGCGTGGCGGCGCTGGTCGGTTCGCTCGGTGGGACTGCAACCCTCGACGTGGAGAATTTCACGCTGCAAGGTTTCGATGCAAAGGCACTTCCCGGCATGATAGCTGCGGCGGATGCCTTGGAGGACCGAACACCCAGCACAAAAAAGCTTGATGCAAAACAGTTTTTGGGCATTGCGGAAAAGGCCACAGGGCAAAGTGTCTTTGCGCCCGGCAATGCGCGGTTCGACTTCACGATCACCGGCGGTGTGGCGCGTATGGCGGCGGCCAATCTCAAGGACGGCGACGCGGCGCTGCTCGCCGATTTGCAGTTCGACCTTTCCACATTCGGTGTTTCCGGCAACGGCACCTTTACCTTCCGCAATGGCGCGGGTGACGAAACCGGCATTGCGCCGCAAGTGGCATTCTCGCTTGGCGGACATTACAGCCAGCCCACTGTCAATTTCGACCGGCAGCCGCTTGTGCAATTCCTGACGCAGCGTGCGCTTGAGCGGGAGCAGGAACGGGTTGAGGCCATGCAGGCAAGCCTGATGGAAAAGCAGCGCCTGCGCCGCCAGCTTGGCCTTTTTGAGGCCGATGCGGCAGAGCGCGAGCGTTCGCTGCGTGAGGAGGAAGCCAGGCGGCGGGCTGATGCGAATGCGCCATTAGCCTTGCCTGAAGGCGGCCAGTCGCTAAACGAGTTCCTCAAAAACCTGGAGCCACCGCCAGTTTCGCCGGAGGCGCAGCCCTGACGGTATGACGGTAGAGCGGCCCTCTTTTCACGGGGGGCATGAATTGCTCTCTGGCAATTTCGATTTCAGCCAGTCGAGGACATGAAGGCGCAGGGCAGACGAGAGATTGATGGTGCGCTCGCGCCTGCTGTCAATCTCCGCGACGAGAGCGGCGACAGTCATATTTCGCGCGGCTGCGATTTCCTCGATGATTTTGAAGAATGGGTCTTCAAGCGTGTAGCTTGTCGCGTGGCCGCGTATGCTGACGGAATGTTTGCGCAGGCGTGCGGACGTGCTCACTTTTCGCCTTCGGGGAGGTCTTTGGTTTCGCGGCGGTTCATATCCAGAAAGCGCTCTGCTTTCTGCGCTTGCGCGCGCGCAAAATCCTTTTCAACCTTGGTTCGCCCAAAAAGAATCCGGTTCTGCTCAGCCTGCTTTTCCTTGGTGTCGCGGGCTTTTTGCTTTTTGAACTGGCGAAGATTGACGATGTCGCTCATGAGGGTCACGGTGTTATGACAGATTTGCGCAATATTGCGCGCATCGTCCCGTTTGCGCAAGTGAGGTCGAAGGCAGTCCGCTCCGGCTGTTTTATTTTTTCGACCTGTCCGGATCGGTGAACCACCAGATCGCGACCGAAACTCCCACAAGCAGCAGAAGCCCCACCGTCATTTGAAGGAGAGGGAAGTTCGACTCGTCCCTGGCCACAAAGAAAGCGGCGATAAGACCGCTTAGCCAGAGAACTGCTTGGGCGATGATACGCAGCATATATATTAGATCCCAAACTGATTGACGTCAGGTGGAATATAAATCTCACAATATTTTAGGCATTGATCGCAGTCAAACAAGGATCAATTGCATTCTGCAAAGCAGGCCGGTCTTATTTCTTGCGGAAGGCATCCAGCGAAACAACGTCGGCGGTGGGTTTGGGCGCCTTATCCTCACCATCTTCCTGTTCGGAATCAGTGGAAGCACTTTCCTTCTTCCCGGCGGCGGGCTTGCGTGTCTTTGCTTTCGGCTTGTCGGCCTTTTCGGGCGCCATTTCCTCGATCGGCGAAATATTGCCTTCGTCGTTGTCGCTTGCGGGTTGGAGCACGGCAACGTCGAATTCAAGCTCAAAATTGACGGACGGATCGTAGAAACCGCGAATCGCGGAAAAAGGTATGGTCAGTTTTTCAGGGATATCGCCGAAGGAAAGACCGACCTCAAAAAGCTGGTCGGTGACATGCATATCCCAGAACTGGTGTTGCAGCACGATTGTCATCTGTTCGGGGTATTTCTCCTTCAGGCGCGATGAGATGCGCACACCGGGCGCTCCGGTGAGGAACGTGATGAAGAAATGATGATTGCCGGGCAAGCCAGCCTTGGCCGCCTCCGCAAGAACTTTGCGAATGACGCCGCGAAGGGCTTCCTGAGCGAGAATATCGTAACGGATTAGATCCTGTACCATGGTTTTCTTATCCCACGGATTCGTGTGCAGATGTCAAGTTTGTTATTGTCGCAAGAGGTGAAATACGACTTGAAATTGCATCACTGCGCCAGCAATGTTTCCCTCCGGGCGAATTCTGTGCCGAATGCGCGCAAGAAAGTGCGCACGCCATTGATAGCGCTCTTCTCGATGATGCTGTCATCGATGCTTTGGCCAGCCAGCGTGTGATATTGTGTATCGGCATTTATCAGCGCCAGAAAATGACGGGCGGCAAGATGAGGGTCGTCGATGCGCAAATGACCTGCCAGCGCCAGCCGTGAGAGGCAGGCCGCGATGGCAGGAATAGCCTGCGCAGGGCCTTTGGTGGTGCAAATATTGCTGGCAAGCGGCATATCGGTATCGTTCGATTGCATCAGTTTGCGCAGGAATGCGCCTGAGGGATCATAAACGCAATTGCAGCTCATGCGGATGGCGAAGGCGACCAAATCCTTTTCAAGATTTTCGCCGGTCTGCGGAAAGGTGGCGAGCACCGCAAGGAGGCTTGCGCTCATGCGCTTGATGGCATCATCGATAACCGCGGCCAGCAGGGCTTCCTTGTCGCGATAGTGATTATAGATCGTTTGCCGCGAAACACCCGCCTCGCTTGCTATCAGGTCGATGCTGGCGCCCTGATAGCCGTCGCGGTAAAAAACGCGCGCGGCAGAGCACAGGATGAAGTCGCGCTTCATGCATTGTCCCGGCTTTATCGCAGGCGGGTTGGAACCCTTTCCAGCCATGGTGCGTTTGTCGGGCAGAGGGGCTGCATCGAATATGTCGGTTGGTTTCATTGCATCATCATAAGGTGGCTTGACGTTTTGGACAACGGTGTCTAATTTGACATCATTGTCAAATTGCCCTGGCCTCTGGTCCGGATTGCCCGCTGTCACAATATCTCAGATCGTTACACGGTTCGCAAAAAGTGCATGATGCCGGGCAGATCATCCAAAAAGATGTAACAGATTTATATAGTTATCAGCCGCGTGCCGGTTTTTCCAGCCTGATGAAACCATCCTCCCAGGTGAAATGGGCGAGCCGAAATCGGCGCGGGCACCTCACGAAACATTGATGAAAGCGCGTCTCCCATGGCTTCCAGTCTTGTGCGCAATGCCATTGTTCTTGGCCTTCTTTCGGCCATCGGTCCTTTTGCGATTGATATGTATCTACCGGCCCTGCCGACCATTGCCACCGATCTGCGGGCGGAAACCGGCGCGGTGCAGATGAGCCTGCTCGCCTTCTTTCTGGCACTGGCGCTGGCGCAGCTTTTCTGCGGGCCCCTGTCCGATATGGTCGGGCGTAAACTGCCGCTTTATGGCGGGCTGGTGCTCTTCGCCATAGGCAGCATCGGTTCGGCGCTTGCGGCCAATATCGACGTGCTGGTGCTGTTCCGTTTCATCCAGGGATTGGGGGCTGCGGCAGGCATGGTGATACCGCGCGCCATCGTGCGCGATCTTCATACGGGTGTCGAGGCCGCGCGCCTTATGTCGCTTTTGATGCTGGTCTTTTCGATTTCGCCGATTCTGGCCCCGCTGACTGGCTCCATCATCATAAGCTTTTTCGGCTGGCGCGGGGTTTTCTGGGCCGTGTTGCTTGCCGCCGGCATCGGCATCATACTGGTTGCGACCGCGCAGAAGGAAACGCGCAGCGTCGAGGCGCGGCTTGAGAGCAATATCAGCAGCGCATTGCGCGGTTACGGGCGGCTGTTGAAGGACCGTCATTTCCTCGGCCTCGTCTTCGTGGGCGGTTTCGGTCTTGCGTCCTTGTTCGTTTATCTGGCGAATTCCGCCTTCGTGCTGATCGACCATTATGGCCTGACACCGATACAATATGCCGTGGCATTTTCCGCCAATGCCGTGTCGTTCTTCGGCGTTTCGCAGCTCAACGGCTGGCTTGGCGCGCGTTTCGGCCTTGGCCGGGTGATGCGCTTTGCTGCTTGCGGCTTTGCCGCAGCAATGCTTGCCATGTTCGCGGCGGCGCTGATGGGGCATCAATCAACTCTGGTTGGTCGCAAGCTTCCTCTTTGTCGGTTACGGCTTCCTTGGGCTGGTTATTCCAGCTACGGCGGTGCTGGCGCTCGAAGAACACGGCGAGATTGCCGGAACGGCATCTGCATTGATGGGCACGCTTCACTTCGTCATTGGTGGCGTGGCGATTGGTATTGTCGGAGCCTATTCCGATGGCACGGCGCTGCCGATGATTGGCGGCATCACCGGCTGTGCGCTGGCGGCGTTCGTGCTGGCGCAGATCGTCCTTGCCCGCAAGTCGAGAAAGCGCGGCAGAGCAACGGCGGCAGCCTGATTTTCAGGGGAAATGAAGTGGAGGCTTCTGTTGCCAGGTGCCTCCGAACCCCGCCTTAAGGGGCTAACCCTAAGGACTTTAGAGTGGGTTTCCCGCACCGCCATTAGGCAGCGAGAGCATAACCCTGAGCATTGTTGTCATTTGCAACTACTCTGTTGACCCGATAACGGTGGTATCATGCCGAGTAAAAGAGCGATCTTTACACCCTTGTCGATCCTGTTTCGCCCCCGCCACAACACAGCCTGATCGGCAAGCTGTGCTTTGGTGGAGGCGCCGGGTACCGCCCCCGGGTCCAATGGGTTTATTACACCGTCCGTTTATCACCATAGTCGGCTTGCGCCGACAGGACGTATATAGGCGTGGTTTTTACCGATTGGAAGGGGGCTTGTGCGTTTTCGCGCAAGACCGACAGAGGTGGTGCGGCCCTTCCGTTCATTTTCCATTGACAGCTTCCGCGCGCTGGTCAATCCTCACAATATATCGGGATCGGCCTTGAAGAGGCTTGGCGCAGCCGGGGCGGAAACCATGGCTGAAACGGGGACGATATGCCCCATTCGAAGGAGAGTGGATATATGAGTGAATATCTCGCGGATGTCCGTCGCTATGATGCTGCCGCCGATGAGGCCGTTGTCGAGAAAATCGTCAAGCATCTTGGCATTGCGCTTCGCAATCGCGATTCCTCGCTCGTTTCGGCAAGCGATCCGGAAGAAATGAAGCGCGTTCGCACCAACTGGGTTGCCAAGAAACTGGGCGTCGAGGACGTCGCCAAGGGTGACGAAGTGGTGGCCCATGTGGCCGAGGTGATGAAGGGCGACCGCAACAAGCACCGCGTGACCTTCTATTATCTCGTGGCCAAACAGCTCGGCAAGCTTGGCGCCCTCTGAACGCCGTGGCACATTTGCCTGTTGAATCCGAAGCCCCGGTGCCTCACACCGGGGTTTTTCCTTATAGTGATCGGGAAACGAATCGGCCCGGAACAAATCTATGCGCACCTATCTTGATCTTCTCCAGCATGTGCTCGACCACGGCGTTGACCGTGACGACCGCACGGGAACGGGCACACGCTCGGTCTTCGGCTATCAGATGCGGTTCGACCTGGAGGAGGGGTTTCCGGTTCTCACGACCAAGAAACTCCATTTGCGTTCGATCATTCATGAACTCTTGTGGTTCCTGAAAGGCGATACGAACATTGCCTATCTGAAAGAAAACGGCGTTACGATCTGGGATGAATGGGCCGATGAAAACGGCGATCTGGGGCCGGTTTATGGCTATCAGTGGCGTTCATGGCCTGCGCCGGACGGACGGCATATCGACCAGATCGCGAATCTTTTGAAGATGTTGCACACAAATCCTCAGTCGCGGCGTCTGATTGTTTCGGCGTGGAACCCGGCGCTGGTGGATGAAATGGCTCTGCCGCCCTGCCACTGCCTGTTCCAGTTCTATGTCGCCAATGGCAGGCTTTCCTGCCAGCTTTACCAGCGTTCCGCGGATATTTTCCTCGGCGTGCCGTTCAATATCGCCTCCTATGCCCTGTTGACGATGATGATCGCGCAGGTGACGGGGCTGAAACCGGGCGAGTTCATCCATACGCTGGGCGATGCCCATATTTATTCCAACCATTTCGAGCAGGCACGACTACAACTGACCCGCACGCCGAAGAAGCTGCCGGTGATGCATATCAACCCGGACGTGAAGGATCTCTTTGCCTTTCGTTTCGAGGATTTCCGGCTGGATGGCTATGAAGCCGACCCCACGATCAAAGCGCCTATCGCGGTATAGTCATGAAGAAACCACTCGTTTCCATCGTCGTGGCGGCCTCCGAAAACAATGTGATCGGGCAGGAAAACGATATGCCATGGCGTCTTTCCACCGACCTGAAGCGGTTCAAGGCGCTGACTTTGGGCAAGCCGGTCATCATGGGGCGGCGCACCTGGCAGTCGCTTGGCCGTCCCCTGCCGGGGCGGGCCAATATCGTCATTACCCGTGATGCCGATTTCCGGGCAGAAGGTGCCGAGGTGGTCGGTTCGCTGGAGGATGCGCTAGCGCTTGCGCGCAAGTTTGCGGCGGAAGGCGGGGTGGACGAAATCTGTGTGATCGGCGGGGGACAAATCTATGTACAGGCCATGCCGCTTGCCGATCGCTTACACCTGACGCGCGTTCTCTCTGTCATCGAAGGCGATACATATTTTCCTGAAATCAATCCGCAGGACTGGCAATTGCTTTCGAGCGAGGATGTGCCCGCCGGTGACAAAGACAGCTATCCAACACGCTATATGCTGTACGAAAGGCGCGTTTCGTAAAGCATAGGACAGGAATTTTGCCGCCTTTGCGTTGAAAGCGGCCCTCGCGATGCCTATAAAACGGAAACATTAGTTGATGACGGAAGGCCAAGCTTGCTTTTCGTCACCCGGACGAGAGGTGAGGATGCCCTGGAGCAATCAGAATGGCGGCGGCGGCCCGTGGGGCGGCGGCGGCGATAACAACAACAATAATAATAATGGACCTTGGGGGCAGGGGCCAAAGGGGCCGCGTGGCGGCGGCCAGAACACGCCGCCCGACCTTGAAGATATTCTGCGCAAAGGGCAGGATCGGTTGAAGCAGGTTTTCCCCGGTGGCGGTGGCCGAAAGGGCAGCAACCGCCCGATCTATTTCCTCATTGGCGCGGCAGTATTGGGTTTCTGGCTGTTCCAGTCGGTCTATACAGTCCAGCCGGACGAACTCGCCGTGGAGCTGCGCTTCGGCAAGCCGAAGGAAGAGGTTTCCGAACCGGGCCTGCACTTCCATTGGTGGCCGTTCGAGACCTATGAAAAGGCGCAGATCGTCGAAAAGCAGATCAATATCGGCGGGCAGGGTACGCGCAATGCGACGCAGGGCCTGATGCTGACGGGTGATCAGAACATCGTCAACGTGCAGTTCTCGGTGCTTTACCGTGTTTCCGATCCGCGCGCCTATCTCTTCAATGTGGATAGCCCTGACGCGATGGTGCAGCAGGTTTCCGAAAGCGCGATCCGCGAGATCGTCGGTCGCCGTCCGGCACAGGATGTTTTCCGCGACAATCGCTCGGCCATTGCCCAGAGCGTGCGCGATATCGTTCAGCAGACGCTCGACAATTACAAGGCCGGCATCCAGATCAATGCCGTTTCGATTGAAGATGCGGCCCCCCCGCGTGAAGTGGCCGATGCATTTGACGAAGTTCAGCGTGCCGAACAGGACGAGGACCGCTTCGTGGAAGAATCGAACCAGTATTCCAACCAGAAGCTGGGTCAGGCGCGCGGTGAAGCGGCGCAGCTTCGTGAAGAAGCCGCCGCTTACAAGAACCGTGTCGTTCAGGACGCTGAAGGTGAAGCCCAGCGCTTCAGTTCGGTGCTGAAAGAGTATCAGAAGGCCCCGGAAGTCACCCGTAACCGTCTCTTCCTTGAAACCATGGAAGAGGTGCTGAAGGGCACCAAGAAGGTCATTGTCGAACCCGGCAAGGATGTAGTGCCTTATCTGCCGCTGCATGAATTGATGCAGAAGCAGCCGAGCACCGGCGTAAAGGCCCCCACCACGACGACCACCACTGGCGGAGGTAATCAGTAATGACCCAGAACAGGCTCCCGATCATTGTCGGCTTCATTGCCGTCATCGCTTTCCTGCTCTATTCCTCCGTGTTCATCGTGACCGAACGCCAGCAGGCTATCGTTCTGCGTTTCGGCCAGATCGTGGATGTGAAGACGAAGCCGGGCATCTATTTCAAGCTGCCTTTCAGCTTTATGAATGCCGATACGGTGCAGATGGTCGATGACCGCCTGCTGCGTTTCGACCTCGACGATATCCGTGTGCAGGTTTCCGGCGGCAAGTTCTACGATGTGGATGCTTTCCTCGTCTATCGCATCACGGATGCCCGCAAGTTCCGCGAAACGGTTTCCGGCAGCACGCTTCTCGCCGAACAGCGCCTGCGTACCCGTCTCGATGCGGCTCTGCGCAGTGTTTACGGCCAGCGTGGCTTCGAGGCCGCTTTGTCGGAAGAGCGCGGCGATATGATGCGTGAAGTGCGCGACCAGCTTCGCCCCGATGCGACATCGCTTGGCCTGACCATCGCCGATGTTCGTATCCGCCGGACCGATCTTACGACGGAAGTATCGCAGCAGACCTATGACCGTATGAAGGCGGAACGCCTGGCGGAAGCGGAACGCCTGCGGGCGCGTGGCCGCGAAGCGGCGCAGCGGATCCGCGCTGTCGCGGATCGTCAGGTTGTGGAAACGCTTGCCGAAGCGCGCAAGGAATCGGAAATCCTTCGCGGTGAGGGCGATGCCCAGCGCAGCGAGATCTTCGCCAAATCCGCATCGGAAGATCCGGGCTTCTTCGCCTTCTACCGTTCGATGGCGGCTTATCGTCGGGCGCTGGAAACGCCGGATACCACGCTTGTCCTCTCGCCGGATTCGGAGTTCTTCAAGTTCTTCCGTGATGCCGGTGGCAAGCTGGCAACGCCGAGCCAATAACAAGCAGGAACAGGCGCTCATGAGCGATTTTCTAGCCGCCGTAGGTCTTCTCTTCGTTCTCGAAGGGCTGCTCTACGGCGGCTTTCCTTCTTTGGCCAAGCGGCTCGCCCGCGATGCAAGCGAAGCGCCGGAGGGTATGCTTCGCATCGCCGGGATTGCCGCGCTGGCAATCGGTGTCGGTATCGTCTGGCTTGTCAGGGGATAAGGCGCTTCTTGTCCGTTATTTCTTCCATGCAAATCTAGGCGGAGCCGTAAACAGGCCGTATTTTGCAGTGATCTAAAGCATTTCCAGCAAGAGCGTTAAACGGTTTTGCGTTGGAAAATGCGACAAAACAAATGGTTAGAGCGGTTCCAGCGATTCTGTTAGAACGAGGGCCGCGCTAAACTTGGACAACGACCGCAAGCAGACAGGAACGGAGCAGAGCTTCATGGCAATTGCACCAAAGGCGGGTTTTGCTCGCACCCTTTTCGCAACCGTTGCACTGGGGGCGATGAGTGTCGCGGGCACTGTGTCGATGGGAACGCCGCCCGCGCTGGCTGCGCAAGGTCCCGCTTCGGTGGCCGATCTTGCCGAAGGGCTTCTGGATGCAGTCGTGAATATCTCCACATCGCAGACCGTGAAGGACGATGGCGAGGGGGACGGCCCGGTGCCGATGCCGCAGGTGCCGGAAGGTTCGCCCTTCCAGGAATTCTTCAAAGACTTCTTCAATGACAAGGATGGCGCGCAGGGCGATGATTCACGCAAGGTGCAGTCGCTGGGTTCGGGTTTCATCATCGATGCCGAAAAGGGTTACATCGTCACCAACAATCACGTCATCGCCGATGCCGACGAGATTGAGGTGAATTTCAACGATGGTTCCAAGCTCAAGGCGGAGCTCGTTGGCAAGGATACGAAGACCGATCTTGCGATCCTGAAAGTCGACCCTTCCAAGCATAAGCTCAAGGCGGTGCATTTCGGCAATTCGGAAAAGGCGCGCATTGGCGATTGGGTTCTGGCGATCGGCAATCCGTTCGGCCTTGGCGGTACTGTCACGGCAGGCATCATTTCAGCACGCAAGCGCGATATCAATTCCGGCCCCTATGACGATTTCATTCAGACGGATGCCGCGATCAATCGCGGCAATTCCGGCGGGCCGCTGTTTGATATGGACGGCAAGGTGATCGGCATCAATACGGCGATCATTTCGCCTTCTGGCGGGTCGATCGGCATTGGTTTTGCTATTCCGGCGGAAATGGCCGCCGGTGTCATCGATCAGTTGAAGGAATTTGGCGAAGTGCGCCGCGGCTGGCTTGGCGTCCGTCTTCAGCCGGTGACGGAAGACATTGCCCAGAGCCTTGGGCTGAAAGAGACCAAGGGCGCGCTGATTGCCGGTCTCATCGAAAATTCCGGTGTCGATAACAAGGCGATAGAGGCGGGCGATGTGGTGATCCGCTTTGACGGCAAACCGGTGGATACGGCGCGCGATCTTCCGCGCCTCGTGGCGGAAAGACCGGTTGGCAAGGAAGTGGAAATCGTCGTTATCCGTCAGGGCGCGGAAAAGACCCTGAAGGTCAAGCTTGGCTGTCTGGTCGAGGACGACAAGAGCACGGAGCCGGCGGTTGAAGATCAGGTGCCCGCGCCGGATGACGGCGAACAGCCGGGAGCCCGGCAGGAGACGCCGGACAAGTCGGACAAGCCGAAGAAGGAACACAAGAGCGATGCTGCTCCAAGCGTTCTCGGCATGAAGCTCAGCAAGCTCGATGATGATATTCGCGGCGAGTTTGGCATTGCCGAAGATGTGGAGGGCGTTGCCATCCTCTATGTTGCACCGGGGACGGCTGCCGGCGAAAAGCGCATCGAAACGGGCGATGTCATTGTCGATATCGGTCAGGTGACGGTGAAGACGCCGGAAGATGTGAAAAAGCGTATCGATGCACTGCGCCGCGAGGGGCGCAAGAATGCGCTTTTGATGCTGGCTTCGCGTTCCGGGGAGTTGCGTTTCGTGACGATCCGTATCGACTGATTGTTTTTGGATGGATGAAGGACGGCGCCGAACGGAAACCTGCGGTGCCGTTTTGTTTCATGGTTTGAATCGCTTGGCGGCAAGTGCGCAGAAAGTGATTCAATCGCGTTGGCTTTGTGAGGCGGTGAGTTGGAAACGGTTGATGTTGTCGTGATCGGCGCCGGCGCGGCGGGCATGATGTGTGCCATCGAAGCTGGCAAGCGCGGCCGCTCGGTGCTGGTTGTGGATCACGCCAGGGCTGCGGGTGAAAAAATCCGCATCTCCGGCGGCGGACGCTGTAATTTCACCAATCTTCATGCAAGCCCGAAAAACTATCTTTCGCAAAATTCGCATTTCTGCATTTCGGCACTGAGCCGTTATACACAGCGCGATTTCATCGCGCTCGTAGAGCGGCACGGGATCAGCTATCACGAGAAGACGCTGGGGCAGCTTTTCTGCGACGGCTCGGCCGTACAAATCATCGACATGCTTCTTGGTGAAATGAAGCGCCACCGGGTACGGCTGAAGCTTGGCTGTGGTGTGAAAGCCATTGAAAAGACGGCCAATGGTTTTTCGTTGCAACTGGCGGACGGACTTGCGGTTTCCTGCCAGTCGCTGGTGGTGGCCTGCGGCGGAAAATCGATCCCGAAAATGGGTGCTACGGGCTTCGGCTATGATATTGCCGGGCAGTTTGGCCTGTGTGTCGTCGAAACGCGGCCCGCACTGGTGCCGCTGACCTTCGAGCCAAATATGCTTGAGCGGTTGAAGCCACTTGCGGGCATTGCCGTTGATGCGGTGGTGGCCTGCGGCAAGGTGACATTTTCCGAAGCCATGCTCTTCACCCATCGCGGCATCAGCGGCCCCGCGATTCTGCAAATTTCGTCCTATTGGCGCGAGGGCGATGAAATTCGCATCACCATGTTGCCGGGCACGGATAGTTTTGAAGCCTCGCGCGAGCAGCGCCGACAGAATGGCAAGCAAGCCCTGCAAACGGCGCTTGCGCTTTATCTGCCGCGAAAACTGGCGCAGGCTATAGCTGAGGAGACCGGCGCGGGCAGCCATCTTGCCGATCTGTCGGACAAGGTGTTCCGGCGTGTCGAGGCTGCCGTCAATGACTGGCGCATCAAGCCCGCCGGTTCAGAGGGCTATCGCACGGCGGAAGTCACACTTGGCGGTGTCGATACGCGTGATCTCGATTCCAGAACCATGCAAGCCCGGTCGGTGCCCGGACTTTTCTTCATTGGCGAGGTGGTGGACGTCACGGGCTGGCTTGGCGGCTATAATTTCCAATGGGCCTGGTCTTCGGGCTGGGTGGCCGGTCAGGCCGCCTGAATGCGCCGAAGACGGGCGGGCAATGGGCAATCGGGAAGGCTTATTGGACGAAATCTGCCTTTCGGTAGCCCTGGATATAGAGAAGGGCGGTGAGGTCGCCATGGTCGATGCGCATTTTTGCCTGTGCGGCCACGGCGGGCTTGGCGTGAAGCGCCACGCCGGTCCCGGCAAGCTGGATCATGCCCAGATCGTTCGCGCCATCGCCGACTGCGATAGCGTCTTCGGGGGTGAGGCCAACGCGTTCGGCGATCTCGACCAGTTTTTCGACCTTGGCTTCGCGGCCTAATATAGGCTCAGCGACGGTACCCGTCAGGCGGGTTCCGTCATCGATCAGGCGATTGGCGCGTTCCTCATTGAAGCCGATCATTTCGGCAATGCGGCGGGTAAACGAGGTGAAGCCGCCGGAAACGAGTGCTGTATAAGCGCCGTGCTTGCGCATGGTGCGCACCAGTTGCGGCCCGCCGGGGGTGAGGGTGATGCGGGTGGAGATAACCTTGTCGATCACCGAAAGCGGCAATCCCTTCAAAAGCGCGACGCGCTCGCGAAGTGCCGGCTCGAAGGCAATCTCGCCATTCATTGCGCGCGCGGTGATCGCGGCCACATGGTCGCGCAGGCCCGCTTCTTCCGCCAGTTCATCGATACATTCCTGCCCGATCATGGTGGAATCCATATCGGCAATCAAAATTTTCTTGCGCCGGCGTTCCTGTTCCTGCACCACCACGTCGATAGGCGCGCCGTCAAGGGTGGCGCGCAATGATGCATCCGCCTCACTTGCCTCCATGCCAAGGGGAAGGGGAATGTCGCAGGCAATATCATCTGCCAGCCAGTAAAGTCCGGTTGCATTCACTGCCGCCGAGGCTTTAATGCCGAGCGAAGGGGCAAGCGCGGCTTTTGCCGGGTTGGCGATCAGGGTAGCGACGAGAGAAACCTGCTGCGACATGGAGAGCAATTCCGACGATGAGTGAGGATGCAGTCAAGAATGCGATCCTGATAGCTGGCCCAACGGCCAGCGGCAAGTCGGCACTTGCCATTCGCATGGCCAAAGCGACGGGCGGTTTCATCGTCAATACCGATTCCATGCAGGTTTATGGCGTTCTGGATCTTTTGACCGCGCGGCCTTCCAGGGCCAATCTGGCCGAGGCCGAACATTTTCTTTACGGCCATGTGCCGCCCTCCAGCACCTATTCCACCGGCAAATGGTTTGAGGATGTCGAAGCACTTCTGGGGCGTTGCGAACTGCAAGGCCGGGTGCCGATCTTCGTCGGCGGGACAGGGCTTTATTTTCGTGCGCTTCTGGGCGGGCTTTCGCAAACGCCGGAAGTATCGGCGCAAGTGCGCGACCATTGGCGAGGCCGGATGGAAGCCGAAGGCGCAAAGGCCCTGCACGCTGTCCTTTGTGTGCGTGACCCGGCCATCGCGGCTGCCTTGCAGCCCTCCGATAGCCAGCGCATTGTGCGTGCGCTGGAAGTGCTGGAAAGCACCGGCAAATCCCTTTTGGAATGGCAAAAGGTCAAGGGCAGGGCGCTGGTGGATGACCAATCGGCGCAAAAGATCGTGCTCCGGCCTGATCGTGCATGGCTTGGCGTGCGTATTGCGCGGCGTTTTTCGGCCATGTGGGCGGAGGGGGCAATCGATGAGGTGAGGGCGCTTCTGGCGCTCGATCTCGATCCTGCGCTACCCGCCATGAAGGCCATTGGCGTCAGGGAAGTCAGTGCATTTCTTGCAGAAACCATGTCGCGCGAGGAGGCTATTGAACGTTCCGTCATTGCCACGCGGCAATATGCCAAGCGCCAGTCCACCTGGTTTCGCAATCAGTTGGGCGAAGACTGGCGTGTCTATGCCAGTGGCGAAGAGGTGTTTCAGGGCGGTTCGTTTCGGGATCCGCAATAAAGTTATCGGGTAAGGTGAGTGCGGATAAGAAAATATCGCGGGCCGTGCATTTATGCGTTGACGACACCTTTGCTCGCTATTAGTGTCCGCAAGCATGAACACGATCATTATTCTTGTAGTACGGGCGCGCATGGGCAGGGTGGTGTAACCACCCGGCGAAAGCTCCCATGCGCGAAAGACAGGCTCCCTCGGGGGCTTTTTTATTATCCAAATCAGAAATGAAATGCAGACGACGGGAAGAGAACGATGAATGCAGGTAAACATGAGGCGGAAGCAAACGCCGGGCAAGCGCAGGACGCAGGCCATCCACGCGAAATGACCGGCGCAGAAATGGTTATCCAGGCGCTGATCGATCAGGGTGTGGAAAGCATTTTCGGCTATCCCGGCGGCGCGGTGCTTCCGATTTATGACGGGCTGTTTCAGCAGGATCAAATCCAGCACGTTCTGGTTCGCCATGAGCAGGGTGCAGGCCATGCAGCGGAAGGCTATGCGCGCTCGACGGGTAAAGTCGGCGTCATGCTCGTCACTTCGGGGCCGGGTGCAACCAATGCCGTGACGCCGTTGCAGGATGCCTTGATGGATTCCATCCCGCTGGTCTGCATTTCCGGTCAGGTTCCCACGACGCTGATCGGTTCCGATGCGTTTCAGGAATGCGATACGATTGGCATCACGCGCCCCTGCACCAAGCACAACTGGCTGGTAAAGGACGTCAACGACCTGTCGCGCGTCCTGCATGAAGCTTTCCATGTCGCATCCACCGGCCGTCCCGGCCCCGTCGTCGTCGATATTCCGAAGGATATTCAGTTCGCCAAGGGCATCTATACGCCGCCGGAAACTGCACCGCGCACAAGTTACCGTCCAGTTCTCGACGGCAATGCCGAGGCTATTTCCGAGGCTGTCCGTCTGCTCGCCAATGCCAGAAAGCCGGTTATTTATTCGGGCGGCGGCGTGATCAATTCCGGCCCCGCGGCTTCCCGTCTGCTGCGTGAGCTGGTCGAGATCAGCAATTTCCCGATCACCTCCACGCTGATGGGGCTTGGCGCCTATCCCGCCTCCGGCAAGAACTGGCTCGGTATGCTGGGCATGCACGGCACCTATGAAGCCAACATGACCATGCATGATTGCGATGTCATGCTGTGCGTCGGTGCGCGTTTCGACGACCGCATCACCGGCCGCCTCAACGCTTTCTCGCCGAATTCCAAGAAAATTCATATCGATATCGATCCGTCGTCGATCAACAAGAACGTTCGGGTCGATGTGCCGATCATCGGCGATGTCGCGCATGTGCTGGAGGATATCGTCCGCCAGTTTCGTGCTTTCGACCGCAAGCCGGACAGGCAGGCATTGACCGAATGGTGGGGGCAGATCGACCGTTGGCGCGCGCGCAATTCGCTGGCCTATACGCCGAACAAAGACGTCATCATGCCGCAATATGCCATCGAGCGGCTTTATGAACTGACCAGGAACCGCAACACCTATATCACCACCGAGGTGGGCCAGCACCAGATGTGGGCGGCGCAATTCTTCGGCTTTGAACAGCCGAACCGTTGGCTGACTTCCGGCGGCCTTGGCACCATGGGCTATGGTCTGCCTGCGGCGCTGGGCGTGCAGATTGCACATCCGGATGCGCTGGTTATCGATATTGCAGGCGATGCCTCGATCCAGATGTGTATCCAGGAAATGTCGGCAGCAATCCAGCATAATGCGCCGATCAAGATTTTCATCCTGAACAACCAGTATATGGGCATGGTGCGCCAGTGGCAGCAATTGCTGCATGGCAACCGCCTGTCGCATTCCTACACGGAAGCGATGCCCGATTTCGTGAAACTTGCGGAAGCATACGGCGCGCACGGCATTCGCTGCGAGAAGCCGGGCGATCTCGATGCCGCCATTCAGGAGATGATCGATATCGACAAGCCGGTCATTTTCGATTGCCGCGTGGCAAACCTTGCCAACTGCTTCCCGATGATCCCGTCGGGCAAGGCGCATAATGAAATGCTGTTGCCGGACGAAGCGACAGATGAGGCCGTCGCCAATGCCATTGATGCCAAGGGCCGCGCGCTCGTCTGATCCGAAGGAATTGAAATCATGAACGCACAAAACCTAGCTTCCGGATCGGCCTATTTCATTGCTGCCGAAACCCAGACGCCCGAAACCCACACGCTTGCAGTCCTCGTCGATAATGAGCCGGGCGTTCTTGCCCGCGTCATCGGCTTGTTTTCCGGCCGTGGCTATAATATCGAGAGCCTGACGGTGTCGGAAACCGAACATGAGCGCCACCTTTCGCGCATCACCATCGTTACGCGCGGCACGCCGCATGTGCTGGACCAGATCCGCCATCAGCTTGCGCGCATCGTTCCGGTGCATCGCGTGGTGGATTTGAGCCACCGCGCCGCCACGCTTGGCCATGAACGCCCGATCGAACGGGAGCTTGCATTGGTGAAAGTGGCTGGAAAAGGCGAGGCGAGGGCGGAAACGTTGCGTCTGGCCGATGCCTTCAAGGCTAAGGTGGTGGATGCCACGACGGACCATTTCATTTTGGAGATTACCGGAAAATCGGCCAAGATCGACCAGTTCATCTCGATTATGAAGCCGCTGGGTCTGGTGGAAATCTGCCGCACTGGCGTTGCCGCCATGAACCGTGGTGCGGAAGGCATGTAAGCCTGCGTACAAGTATATAGTGTAGTGGTATGATGTCGTCATGCCTTGCCGCAAATGGCGCCGACGCCCAAAGGGTCGGCGCCATTATCAGCGGAGGCAATGTCGCTCTCGGCAGATTGGCCGTTTCGATAAGCAAAATTGTTTGATCTTGTTTTCAGACGGCGAATCCTGTCTGAAAGGATCATGCAGTTTTCACCCGAACAGGATCAGGCGCTGAAAGCAGTCGGCCAATGGCTCAAGGCCGGGCGCAGCCCCATCTTCAGGCTCTTTGGCTATGCCGGCACGGGCAAGACGACGCTTGCGCGCTATTTTGCCGAGCATGTGGATGGTGAGGTGCAGTTTGCAGCCTTCACCGGCAAGGCGGCGCAGGTTCTCCGTTCCAAGGGCGCCAGCAATGCCCGCACGCTTCATTCCCTGATTTATCGCCCGCGCGGTGAAGAGGCGATTGAGGACGAGACGACAGGCAAGACATCCATTGCGCCAACCTTTTCGCTCAACCGGCAAAGCCCGGTTGCGAAAGCCGCCATGATCGTGGTCGATGAATGTTCGATGGTGGATGAGGCGCTGGGACGGGACCTGATGAGTTTCGGCACGCCAATTCTCGTTCTGGGGGATCCGGGCCAATTGCCGCCGATTTCCGGCGGCGGGTTCTTCACCGAGCATGAGCCGGATTATCTCCTGACCGAAATTCATCGTCAGGCACGCGACAATCCAATCATCCGCATGGCGCTGGATGTGCGCGAAGGCCGGGAACTGTCCTATGGCGATTATGGCGCGGCAAAGGTGATCGGCAAAAGCGAGGTCAATCAGGATATCGTTCTGGCCGCAGATCAGGTGCTTGTGGGCACCAACCGCACCAGGCGGCGCTATAACCAGCGCCTGCGGGAGCTGAAAGGTTTTACGGCCGATTATCCGCAGGCGGGTGACAAGCTCGTCTGCCTGCGCAACGATCCGACCAAGGGGCTGCTCAACGGCTCGCTCTGGAAGGTGATGACTTCTTCCAAGGAAACCGTGAAGCCCGGCATCAATCTTCTGGTCTCGCCGGAGGATGAGGATCGCGGCGTTGCCAAGATCAAGCTTCTCAAGGCGCAGTTCGAGGACCCGGACACCGAAATTCCGTGGCAGACCAAGAAACGTTTTGATGATTTTGATTATGGCTATGCGCTGACCGTCCATAAGGCGCAGGGTTCGCAATGGGATCAGGTCGTTCTGTTCGACGAAAGCTTCGCCTTTCGCGATACGCGTGAACGCTGGCTCTATACGGCCATTACGCGCGCGGCAGAACGCCTCATCATCGTGAAGTAATCATTCTTCGACCGGCTTTGCATCAAGCCATTCCCAGGCATCCTGTTCTTCGTCGGGATCGAAGGCGCGAACTTCTATGGAGAGGAATGGCTGCACGAGGGTTATGCTGGCCTGAATCCATAAAGGCCCGCCGATAATGGCATAGCGGCGCAGATGCTTGAGCGATTTGGAGCGTATGGACAACATGCTTTCCGAAAAAGCGGAAACCCAGTCCACGCCTTCATAGCCGGTGAGACGGATGAGAAGGTCAATTTTCTCGTGGGTTTCATAGGCCGCATCCAGCAGTCCGTAGAGGTTTTCCAGCGATGCGTCATCCAGATGCCCTTCGATAGCGAAGGCGAAAACATCGTCGCGACTGGTGGGAATGCGGCGTATAACCGGTATGCTTTCGTTTCGCATCATTGGCCTCCGTAACGTCATTCTATCTGTTTGGCGCCTTGCAGAAAACGCCTGATTGAAACGCTTGAACCCAATGAAGGTTGCGGGGCGGTTTTGTGAATTTGCCGGGATGGGCGGCGGTGCGACGGCAGGGCAGTGACATTTCTTCGCCTCCGATGCTAGAGCGGCTCCTGTTTTAACAGAATCGCCGCAACCTCTCTAACGCTTTGTTTTGTCGCATTTTCTGATGCAAAACCGTTTCACACTTTTGCTGGAAATGCTCTATAAAGCGGAATAATCATTCGGGGAGCCATGCTTCGATGCCTGCAAAATTATCGGTCAATCTCAATGCCATCGCCATGCTGCGCAATCGCCGCGACCTGCCGTGGCCAAGCGTTACCGGGCTTGGGCGGGCGGCACTTGCAGCAGGCGCTGCCGGGCTGACGGTTCATCCGCGGCCCGACCAGCGGCATATCCGCTTTTCCGACCTCGGTGATATTCGCGCGCTGATCGACGATGAATATCCGCAGGCTGAATTCAATATAGAGGGTTTTCCCAGTGAGGCCTTTCTCGATCTTGTGGAAAAGCATGAGCCGGAACAGGTGACGCTGGTGCCGGACGATCCGATGCAGGCGACATCCGATCATGGCTGGGATTTCATGTCGAAGGCGGATTTTCTGGCGCCCATCGTTGCCCGGCTGAAAGGGCGCGGAATGCGGGTTTCACTCTTCGCCGATCCCGATTCGCTCGGCTATGAACGCGCCAAGGCTATCGGTGCCGACCGTGTGGAGCTTTATACCGGGCCTTACGGCGCGACCCATGACGACCCTGCCGCAGCCGCGCGCGAGCTGGACCGGCTGGAAAAGGCGGCAAGGGCGGCCACTGCGCTCGGCCTTGCTGTCAATGCCGGGCACGATCTCACAGTGGACAATCTTCCCGCGCTCGTAAAACGTATCCCGCAGCTTGCCGAAGTTTCTATCGGTCATGGATTGACAGCCGATGCATTGATGTATGGGATACCGGTAACGGTAAGCCGCTACATCACAGCTTTGGCTGGATAAAACATCAACTGGATGCGCTATGTGCATAGCTCGCGATCAAGCCTTGCAAAAAGCGCATTTGCATTCAGGTGGGACAAGCTCTAGGGCAGTCTGCCACTGTCATAAGCGTCGGGGGCGCGCCGGGCCGCATGGGGGAAGCATTGAAGCAGTTTTCCGAAATTCGCATTCCGCGCCGAAATATTCCGGCTCTTTGCATTCGCGCAGAGTGTTTCCTTCAATCGGCATGATGCTTATGACTAAAGCTAATCAGGGCAAAGATGCGGCAGGGATGTCGCAAAGTGCAACTTTTTTCGCCCGTCCACATTATTCCATCCTGACCCTCAGTCTCTCCGGCCAGTACACTTTCAGGAAATTGCGAGGTGCCTGCATATGAGCGGCGAGCTAAATGGCAATGACACATCGGCGCAGGCCGCTGTGTCGGCCGGTAGTGTCCTTGAAGGTGCTGCGTTTGCAGATGAAGGCGAGCAGCATAATGAAAGCATGAAAACGCTGGTGCTGGGTGCGCTTGGCGTCGTCTATGGCGATATCGGCACCAGCCCGATATATGCTTTCCGCGAAGCTCTTCATGCGGCGGCAACGAATGGAATCCTGGCCCGCAGCGATATTCTCGGCGTCGTTTCGCTCATCTTCTGGGCGCTGACGCTGGTGGTGACGGTCAAATATGTCCTGTTCGTGCTGCGCGCCGACAATAACGGCGAAGGCGGCATTCTCTCGCTCATGGCGCTGGTGCGCGGTGCTCTCAAAGGCAGGCCCGACCTTATCCTCGGCGTCGGCATTTGCGGTGCGGCACTGTTTTTTGGCGATGCGGTCATCACGCCGGCCATTTCAGTGCTTTCCGCTATGGAAGGTCTGGAGATTGTCGCGCCCAACCTGACGCCTTTCGTCGTGCCGGCGACGGTCGTCATACTGGTGACGCTGTTTTCCGTTCAGAAACTGGGAACGGGCAGGGTCGCGATCGTGTTCGGGCCGATCATGGCGCTATGGTTCGTGGCGCTCGGAGCATCCGGGCTTTGGCATATTTTCGATGACCCGACCGTCATGGCCGCGCTCAATCCCTATTATGCCGTGCGGTTTCTGACAGTCAGTCCGGCGGTTGCTTTCGTTACCGTCGGTGCTGTTTTCCTCGCCATGACCGGTGCGGAGGCGCTTTATGCCGATCTCGGCCATTTCGGGCGCAAGCCTATCGTGCGCGCATGGCTGTGGATCGTCTTCCCCTGCCTGCTTCTCAATTATTTCGGGCAGGCGGCTTTCATTCTCTCGCATGGCGAAGCAGCGGCGCTTCCCTTCTTCCAGATGATACCGAGTTTTGCGCTGTGGCCCATGGTGTTGCTGGCCACGGCCGCTACCGTTATCGCCAGCCAGGCGGTCATTACCGGCGCCTATTCAGTGGCGCGGCAGGCGGTGCAGCTCAATATTCTGCCGCGCCTTGAAATCCAGCACACATCCGAGAAATTGCACGGGCAGATCTACATTCCGCGCGTCAACCTGCTTTTGGGGCTTGCGGTGGTCATTCTGGTGCTGGGCTTTGAAAAATCCAGCAATCTGGCGGCAGCCTATGGCATTGCCGTTACCGGCAATATGCTGGTTACGACCGTGCTCCTTTATATCGTGATGACGCGTATCTGGAACTGGCGCGTAAGCCGCGCGCTGCCGATCATCCTCGGCTTCCTTGTCATCGATATGCTGTTCTTCAGCGCCAATATCATCAAGGTGCATGAGGGCGGCTGGGCATCCATCGGCATTGCGACTGTGCTGGTTCTTATCATGTGGACATGGGTACGTGGCACGCGCCATCTCTTCCAGAAGACCCGCAAGGCGGAAGTGCCGCTCGATCTTATCGTCGAGCAGATGGCCAAGCGCCCGCCAACCATCGTGCCGGGAACGGCCGTCTTCCTGACCGGCGATCCAAAAAGCGCCCCGACTGCGCTGATGCACAGCCTGAAACATTATAAGGTTCTGCACGAGAACAATGTCATCTTGACGGTTGTTACCGCATCGAAGCCTTGGGTTGCTTCAGCCGATCGCGCGCGCGTGTCCCAGTATAACGAGCGCTTCATGCTGGTGACTTTGACCTTTGGCTATATGCAGCAGCCGAATATTCCGCGCGCGCTCGGCCTTTGCCGCAGGCTTGGGTGGAAGTTCGACATCATGACGACATCGTTCTTCCTGTCGCGGCGCTCGCTGAAAGCTTCGGTCCATTCGGGAATGCCGCTATGGCAGGACAAGCTGTTCATCCTGCTTGCACGCACAGCTTCCGATGCCACCGAATATTTCCAGATCCCGACCGGGCGGGTGGTCGAGATCGGAACACAGGTGAATATCTAAAGCCTTTCCCTTAAAAAAAGGGGTAGAAAAAAGCGCCTTTCGGAAGCTCCCGAAAGGCGCTTTTTGTCTATGGCGCGACCGGGCAAACGGCTCGCAAAAAATTTCACGATGAATATGCGAAATTTCTGGAAAACATGCTTGACCGCTGGCAAAACAGAAATTAAAAATCAGGAACCGTACCGTACGGTACAAGGTGGAGGAAATGATACGTGACTGATACAGGCGACGAATTGCAGGCTCATAAGCAGCAGGTTCTTTCGCCGCGTCAGAACGATGTTCTGGAGCAGGCGTTGCGCCTTCTGGTCGAGGGTGGGGACCGCGCTTTGACGACGGCGAGTATTGCGCGCGCGGCCAACTGCTCGAAAGAAAGCCTCTACAAATGGTTTGGCGACCGCGATGGTCTGTTGACGGCGATGGTGCGCTGGCAGGCCTCGAAGGTCCGCGTGGTGCCGCTGGCCCGCGAAAAACTCGATGCCGAATCCCTCTTTTCAAGCCTCGAACATTTTGCCCGCGACTGGCTGCTTGTGCTTTCCGGGCGCACGTCGATCGCACTCAACCGGCTGGCCGTCAGCCATGCCGCGTCGGGCAGGTCGGCTCTGGGCGAGATCGTTCTCTCCAATGGCACTGTTGCCATGGCGGAGCGCCTGAAGCCCATCCTGACCATGGGTAAAGAGGCGGGTTTGCTCATTTTCGACGATATCGATGAGGCATTTCGCACGTTTTTTGGACTGGTGGTTCGGGACATGCAAATCCGGTTGCTGCTTGGCGACCGGCTGAAATTGACTGACGAAGTGGTTATCCGGGATGCCCGGCGCGCCACGAAGCGGTTTTTCGCCCTTTACGGGGCCTGAGCTGACTGGCGGACGCAAGGACGCTGGCGAACAATTTGAATGAAGGGAATAGGAAATGCGCGTTTATTACGATCGGGATGCAGACGTTAACCTGATCAAGTCGAAGAAGGTGGTTATCGTCGGTTATGGCAGCCAGGGCCGCGCCCATGCGCTCAACCTGAAGGACTCTGGCGCGGCCAATGTGCGCGTTGCCCTTCGTGAAGGCTCCGCCACGGTTCAGAAGGCACAGGCCGATGGCTTTGAAGTCATGAACGTCGCCGATGCCGCCAAGTGGGCCGACCTCATGATGATGGCGACCCCTGACGAATTGCAGGCCGACATCTACCGCGACCACATCCACAACAATCTGCGCGATGGCGCTGCGATTGCTTTTGCCCATGGCCTCAACGTGCATTGCGGCCTGATTGAGCCGAAGAAGACGGTCGATGTCATGATGATCGCGCCGAAGGGTCCCGGCCACACGGTTCGCGGTGAATATCAGAAGGGCGGCGGCGTTCCCTGCCTCATCGCCATTCATCAGGATGCATCTGGCAATGCCCATGATCTGGCCCTTTCCTACGCTTCGGGCGTTGGCGGCGGCCGTTCGGGCGTTATCGAGACGACCTTCAAGGAAGAGTGCGAAACCGATCTCTTCGGCGAACAGGCTGTTCTGTGCGGCGGCGTGGTCGAGCTGATCCGCACCGGCTTTGAAGTTCTGGTCGAAGCTGGCTATGCGCCGGAAATGGCCTATTTCGAGTGCCTGAACGAAATGAAGCTGATCGTGGACCTGATCTACGAAGGCGGCATTGCCAACATGAACTATTCGATCTCCAACACTGCCGAGTGGGGCGAATATGTGACCGGCCCGCGCATCATCACCGCCGAAACCAAGGCCGAAATGAAGCGTGTTCTGAAGGATATCCAGACCGGCAAGTTCACCTCTGACTGGATGCAGGAATGGAAAGCCGGCGCTGCCCGCTTCAAGGGTATCCGCCGTCTCAACGACGCCCATCAGATCGAAGAAGTCGGTGGCAAGCTACGCGCCATGATGCCGTGGATCGAAAAGAACAAACTGGTCGATAAAGCCCGCAACTGATTAGTTCGATGCACTTTTCTTTTGCTTGCCCGGCGCCGCCGGGCGGGTGATCGAAAAGGTCCGCAACCACAATCAGCGATGTTTCGGCTTCAGGGCCTTATGAAACAGGAAGCTGATCCGATGGTCGGGTTCCAATTAAATCGAAAAGAGGGGGCGCTCCTTGCGTCCCCTTTTATCCTCGGCGTTTTATGCTGGGTCTGGTCGCCAATATATAGCGAACAAAAAGAACCCAAATTCTACGTCATGTTTTTTGTTTCGTGCGCTTCGGGGACCAAAACAATTGCGAATATCTTTATTCCATAGAAACATGGGAAAAGCTGTTCTCGTCCGCTGAAAATTGCGCTAAACCACCATCGTCAATAGCTGGGTTTGAGGAGACTTCGCTATTACAAGTTCCGCTGCAAGAGGCGGATAGTCTAATTGAGGAGACTTCCCGTGTTGGACTGGGAAAATGTATTTGCAACGCGCTCGAAACGTATGCGCGCATCGGAAATCCGTGAACTGTTGAAGCTTCTGGAACGGCCAGATATCATTTCCTTCGCAGGCGGCATTCCTGATCCCGCTCTTTTCCCGCATGATGAATTCCAGGCAGCCTACAAGGATATTTTGGGTGGCCCGGAAGCCAATGCTGCGCTGCAATATTCCATTTCGGAAGGCTACAAGCCGCTGCGCACATGGCTGGTTGGCGAACTCGCCAAGATCGGCATTCCCTGCACCGAAGATAATGTGTTCATCACGTCTGGCTCGCAGCAGGCGCTCGATTATCTGGGCAAGCTGTTTCTGTCGCCGGGCGATACTGCGCTCGTAACTGCGCCGACATATCTTGGCGCGCTGCAAGCCTTCAACGCCTATGAACCGAACTATGACACGCTGGCGCTTAAGGGCAATCGCACGCCGCAATCCTATGCGCAGACTGCGCAGAAGGCTGGCGGACAGGTCAAGTTCGCTTATCTTTCGGCTGATTTCAGCAATCCGACTGGCGAGACGGTCGATCGTGCGGGTCGCGAAAAGCTGCTGGCACATGCCGACGAACTGGATATCCCAGTGATCGAAGATGCCGCCTATCAGTATCTTCGCTATAATGGCGATGCGATCCCGCCGATCCTGGCGCTCGACATTGCCCGCAATGGCGGCGATATCGAGAAGACCCGCACCATCTATTGCGGCTCGTTCTCCAAGACGCTGGCACCGGGCTTGCGCGTCGGCTATGTGGTTGCCTCCAAGACCGTCATCCGCAAGCTCGTCCTGATGAAGCAGGCGGCGGACCTTCATTCTTCCACCATCAACCAGATTGCGATCCAGCACGTTGCGGTGCATGGCTTCGATGCACAGGTGGCAAAGCTGCACGGCGTTTACAAACATCGCCGTGACAGGATGCTGGAGGCTCTGGCGAAATATATGCCGGAAGGCGTTCACTGGACAAAGCCGGAAGGCGGGATGTTCGTCTGGGTCACACTGCCGGAAGGCATGGACGGCGCTTCGCTGCTGGCCGCTTCCATCGACAGTGAAAAGGTGGCATTCGTTCCGGGCAAGGCGTTCTTTGCCGACGGAACCGGTGCGAATACGCTGCGCCTTAGCTATTCCTGCGCCAATGACGAGATGATCGATGAAGGCATCAAGCGGCTTGGCCGCCTGATCCGCGCGCATACGAAATCCGCTGCGGCGTAAGATTTTGTATCAAAGGTAAAAAAACCGGGCCTTGCGCCCGGTTTTTTATTGGAATGGAGAATTGCAGCTTTGCCGTGGTCCGGCGAAGGGCTGGTAAGTATCGTCGGAACTGCGATAGCTGCGATAATGGTTGGAACACCATTGTATGTGATTGCTGCTGGGCATCGCGTCCTGGATGGGCGGGCGCGTGGAAGGGTGAACCTCAAGAGGCTCGCCATTCTTGTAGATCAGGATGCCGTTTCCCGAAATATAGTTTCCGCTGTCGCGGCAGATGGTTGAGCCATAGCAGCGCGATGTGCCGGGGGCTGGCCGGTTGAGGCTGTTGTTGCTGCCTAGGATTGGCGGCGTACTTGGTTTCAGTGAGGGGGGATAGGGCGTGTTGCGCAATTCAACCGCGAGGCTTGCGCCTGTCAGGCTGATGGCAAGCAGGCTGGTGATGGTGGCCAAACGCATTATTTTTCCAAGCATTTTGCGATAAGCCTCACAAGTTTTCCGTCGCGGAGCGCGGTTCACTCCGATCATATTATGTTCCAATATGGGGCTTTGGCGCCGGAAATTCATCAGTCCAATGGAAATTTATCCAAACTGTGGAAGAAGCTCTTGCCTATCGCGCCGCAAGCGGTGAGATTGCGGGAACATGTTTACGATAGCGACTTTCAACGTAGAAAATCTGATGCGCCGGTTCGATTTCTCCGGCTTCCGCAATGAATTGCATCAGGACCGAACCTTGCAATTGTTCGAGATTGGCGATGAAACGCAATACCGCTTGCTGGAGCAGGCGCGCGCCATCGCCCATGCCGACGATACGCGCCAGATGACGGCACTCGCCATTGCGGAAACCCGCGCCGACATTCTCTGCCTGCAAGAAGTGGATAATCTGGCTGCACTCAATGCCTTTGAATATGGCTATCTCTTCAAGATGATTGGCTATGGCTATCGGCACAAATATCTGATCGACGGCAATGACAGCCGCGGCATCGACGTGGCGGTGATGATGCGGGACACCACCCGCGATGGCCAGCCCATCGAAGTGGATGAAGTTACAAGCCATGCGCACCTGACCTATAGTGATTTCGGGATTTATCAGCCTGAGCTGGCGGAACTTGGTCTTGAACCGCATGACCGTATTTTCAAGCGCGATTGCTTGAATGTCGATTTGCGTATCGGGGGCGAGCCGCTTTCGCTTTTTGTAGCGCATTTGAAATCCATGTCGGGGGCGCGCAATGGCCAGGATGGCAGGACTTCCTCGCACCCTGTGCGGCTGGCAGAAGCCCGCGCCATACGCCGCATTATCGAGGAAAAGTTCGGTATTGACCGGGTGACGGAACGGCGCTGGCTGATTTGTGGTGATTTCAATGATTATCGCGAGCGTATCCTGATTGGCGGCGATGAATGGAATGGCTATGAATTTACGCCGGTGATGGAAGAGGAAAGTGCGCTCAATGTGCTGCTGGGTGACGGATTTGCCGTCAATCTGGTGGAGCGCCGTCCGGTGATGGATCGCTGGACCCTCTATCATACGCGCGGCCCGCTGGAGCGCCACCTATGCCAGCTTGATTACATCATGGCATCGCCTGCCTTCGCTGCGAAAAACGAACATGCCGTGCCCGATATTATTCGCCGCGGCCAGCCCTGGCGCACGATCTTTCCACCTGAACAGAATGTGGACCGCTATCCCCGTACTGGCTGGGACCGCCCGAAGGCGAGCGATCATTGCCCGGTCAGCGTGACACTGAACATGGTCTGAGCAACAGGGCAGGGTGCTGATGGAGCAAGTAGAGGAAAACAGGGTCCATGTCATCAGCCGCGCTGATGTGCGGGTCTTGCCCCGGCCCTCTGCCATATGCGGAGGGAAACCGCGCTTCCATTGCGGAAAACTGGGCACGGGAATGCGCGGCAAACCCGACCTTGTTCGATGGCGAGGTCTATCTGGCTCCGGAAGCCACATTGAAGGATGGTGTTCTTCAGGCCGGTTTCAAACGCACGCGCTTTGCCACCTTGATGCACTGGCGGCGCGACCCGTCGCCGATAAGGCCCTGGCATATTTTCTCGGTGGGCGTGATCGTGTCCGGCGAAGGGCACCTGATCGCCGCGCGCATGGGGCAGCAAAATGCAGTGGCGGGGAAGGTCTATTTTCCGGCAGGCTCCATCGATGATAATGATATCTTCGATGCGCGCGTCGATTATGATGCCAATTGCCGGAGGGAAGTGCGGGAGGAAACGGGTATCGACCTTGCCGATGCGCGCGCCGAGACACAGATCAATCTCGTGACAGGCAATCGCAGCATCGCGCTTTTCCGGCGCTATTATTTCGATGTGCCGTCTTGCGACCTGGTGGCACGGATCGAAGGCTATCTTTCCCGCGAGGCGGCGCCCGAACTTGCCGAAATCATTCCCGTCAAAGCTGCGGGTATGATGAATGAGGCAACGCCGTCCTATGTTCGCGCTTTTGCCGACTGGCATTTCGGCAACCCCGGATTGGCGGGGACTGACAGATGACAGCGGCACGAAATTGGCTATGCTTGCAACCGCACGCAGCATGGCATGTTGGCAAGGAAACCATTTCATATTGGTTTTCAATGCATGTCAAAGGAGGATGAGGGATGAAGAAAGCCGCTGTTTCCGGCCGTCTTTATGAGGTTTTCGACGTTTTCGCCGATAAGGCCCTGGCAGGAAACCCATTGGCTATCGTCCATGATTGCGAGGGGCTGACTGACGCATGTATGCAGGCCATCGCGCGGGAGTTCAACCTTTCGGAAACGGTGTTCATCCATGCGCCGGCCAATCCCGCCCATGAGGCGTCGGTGCGCATCTTCACTCCTGCTTATGAGTTGCCCTTTGCCGGGCATCCGACCGTGGGCGCTGCGGTTTCACTGGCTCGCCGCCAGAAAACAGGCGATGAAACCGACAGGCTTGTGACGCTGGAGGAAAAGGTCGGGATTGTCCGCTGCGGCGTGATCCTGGGCGAGAACAGCGCCTTTGCCGAATTTGACCTACCGCGCCTGCCGGAACAAGTGGATGTGAAGATCGAGCGCGAGGAGGCTGCTGCGGCTATTGGCCTTGGGACACATGAGATCGGTTTTGAGAATCACGTTCCGGGAGTGTGGAGTGCGGGTACGCCCTGTCTGCTGGTGCCGGTTCACAATCTGATCGCCGCCGCCAAGGTTTCCATTGACCCGGTCTATGTCAGCGAAAGCCTGCCCCATGTGGGTGGCAGGCCTTTGCCCATCTATGTCTATTGTCGCGAAACCATCCTTTTCAACAGCCATTTCCACGCGCGCATGTTTGTGATCGGCGCAAATGTCTATGAAGATCCCGCGACGGGTTCGGCTGTTGCCGCCTTTGCCGGAATGATCCAGCAGAACGACAAGCCGGTTGATGGCAGTTCACAATGGTGGATCGAACAGGGCATGGAAATGGGCCGCCCTTCCCGCATCCGTCTTGAGCTGGATGTGTCGAAACAAAAACTCGTCAGTGCCCGTATCGGCGGCACGGCCGTGAAAATTGCCGAGGGCAGGCTTTTTGTCTGAGCAAAGTTTGGCTTAGAGCATTTCCAGCAAAAGTGCGAAGCGGTTTTGCGTCGGATAATGCGAAAAAACAAAGAGATAGAGCGGTTCTGGCGATTCCGTTAAAACAGAAACCGCTCTAGGTTGGGCTGTAGTGGCGAAGAAGGAACGCACTATGTTGATAACGGAAATGTCGGACTACGATATTCGTGAAATGATTCAGCATAAGCATGTGGGGCGGCTGGGTTATGTGGTTGATGATCGCCCGATAATCGTGCCGATGACCTTTCGTTTCAGTGGCGGCTCGTTCTATTCTTTCACCACCGATGGCCAGAAGACCAATGCAATGCGCAAGAACGATGCAATCTGCATTCTGTTTGACCAGATTGAATCCCAGACGAAGTGGCGGACGGTTCTTGTTCAGGGGCGTTATCGGGAGATCGCGCGGGAAGACGAGGAGGAGGCCATTGTCAGGATAATGGCGAATGAGCCGACCTGGTGGGAGCCAGCCTATACAAAGACGATTACGAAAGAGGGAACGGCGCGTGCGTTGAAGCCTGTTTTCTTTCGTGTGGATATCGAGAAACTCAGCGGGCATCAGGCGGAGTGACCGAAGGATGGAAAACGGCTTGCCATGAAAGCCGTTTTCGCAGTTTTTGAACATTTCCAGCAAAACACAGCTTCGCACTTTTCTCGGAAACGTTCTGGATGCCGCCCCCGTCAGGCGAGNANCCTTTTTAAAGCGGCATGGAGGTGATCCGGGAAATCTGGTTGAGGTCGGCTGCGTATTCGGCCCTTAGCTGTGTGAAGGTTTCACGGCATTTTTCCTTGTCGGGGTTTACCGGCACACCATTTGCTACAAGCTGGTTATAGACGAGATCGAAGGTGTTTGCCGGCAGGTCCGGCGAGTGGGGAATGGCGCGTCCCAGCGAGGGAGCGGTGATGTGGAGCTCCTTCGCCAGAAGCTGTATGGTCCTGGCGCCTATATCGCGGCACATGTGGGCGGCATAGGTCTTTTTCTCGTCAAGTACACTCATCAGCAGGGATGCCGTGTCGAGAATGGAGGCCGACGTCCTCAGCCAGTTCGCACCGTGATAAATGGACGGTACGAAAGTGAGAATTGGTGCGGTTGTGTGCGTTTCATAGATGCCGCGGAACCAGTCTTCCCAGTCTTCCCATATGCCGGTGTCGTTGATGTCCTGTTCGCTGGTATTCATCCCTTCCAGGACTGTTTGATAGGTCGGATGCCCTTCCGTCCGGTCATAAAGCCAGCCCACCTTGCGTTCGCGTGCCTGAACCGCGGCCAGATAGCCCGGAACGAAGCTGAACAGCAGCACCACGATGGCCAGCCCCATCGCGCCTTCCACAATGGCCAGAAATTCGCCAAGCCAGCTGGATGGCGTCTTGAAACCGAGCGTGCTCAGGGCCGATCCGCTGGCGGTAAATGAATAGATAAAGCTCGTTTCGGCCCTGGTTCCCCAGAGGATCAGGGTAAAGCAGAGCTGCACCAGAAGAAACCAGAATGCGACCGACAGGATCACGAAAACAGGGAATACCCATGCCTGTGATCGCTGGATGCGCTCATAGCCCGCCCCACTATCGGTGAACCGGCGTATGAGGACGACGGCCGCTACGGCGGCAAAATAGGAAATAAGGTCCCGTTCTCGCCAGTTGAGCAGCATCACCCGGATTACTGAGCGGAAATAGACGAGCAGACCGAATATACCGATTAAAATGGCGATGAGGTGAAGCAATGTGTCCAACCCGTTTCTCCTGAAAAGATAATGTGAACCCCGGCAATAGCCTGTTTCGGGGGGTAGTGATTTTCGTATGCGGTCAAGCGGCGGAAAAATTTGATGAGAAATGTTTCACGGAGCATTCGGTTCCAAATTTTTTGTAGTTTACTTATTATTGCGCCCTTCAAATATATAGATTTTGCAACAAATTTGTTGGTCTGGGCTTGAGAGATTATCGCGCTGACCTAGTTTTGGCTCCACGATAGTTTCCACGCAGGATCAGGAAAGGACAGGGATGACTCCTTTAGATGTTATGTGGGTCGGTCTGGGCGGAGGTGTCGGATCTCTTGGGCGATGGTGGATAGGGCGTATCGTCGGTGAATATCATCACGGCGCTTTTCCGCTCGGCACGTTTCTCATCAATATTTCCGGGGCGTTCGTCATCGGATATCTGTCGGTGCTGTTTGGTGTCGACTGGCATGACCGTTACGGCACGATGCTGAATGCCGGTGTCCTCACCGGCATACTCGGCGGCTATACGACCTTCAGCAGCATGCAGCTTGATGCCGTCAAACTTTCTCATAAGGGGCAGGGCGGCCTGGCCGTGTTCTATCTGGTTGCGTCCGTCCTTTCCGGCCTGTTTGCCGCATGGCTCGGCGCAATGCTTGCCCATCTTCAGGGTTGAGGAGGCTTCGCTGTGCTTGATATCATTATTCTGGTTGTGATCGGCGGGGCTTTCGGCGCGATGACGCGCGAATTCATCATGCTCATGGTGCCGCCGCTGACGGACGGTTTTCCGCTCGATATTCTTGTGGCCAATGTGGTCGCCTGTTTTCTCCTCGGTACGGTGACTGCGCTTTATGCCAGGAAGATTCATTCCCGCGATGTGCACACCATAATCGGCACGGGCATGATGGGCGGGGTCTCCACCTTTTCCAGCTTTGCCTATGGCTCGGTCGTGCTGGCCTCCGCTTCGGTGTCGGCTTTTCTCATCGCTGCCGCCTATGTCACGGTGAGCGTGGTTGCTGGTTATGTCGCGGTTCTGGCCGGAATGAAATTCGGTGAGAAAAGTGCAGATATTCTGCACCGATATCCCCCGATGGCGAGCATTATCGATAGCGGCCTTGTAACGGTCGAGAGCCGCCACTCCGTCGCTGAAACCATCGAACGTGTCGCGGCGAAGGCGAAGTCGATGGGGATGAATGTTTTCACCCGTGTCGATCACGGGGCCGGAGCCAAAGAGGCGGGGCTGGGCTTGCCGCCGACCGAACTCATCATTTTCGGAAACCCGCAAAACGGCACGGTTTTGATGCAGGACAAGAGAACCATCGGCCTTGATCTTCCCATTCGCGCACTTGCCTGGGAAGACGGCAGCGGCAAGGTCTGGCTCACGGTCAATGATCCGGCCTGGCTCGCACAACGCCACAGCCTGGGTTTGTCGAGTGACGTGGCTATCAAGGCGATGGTGACTGGAACCGGCACCGTCACGAAATATGCCGCCGGGGATTGACGGGGCAGGGAAGCGGCTTTTCAAAGGGCGCTTCCCTCCGCCTCGACATAATGCAGGTGGACCTGTTCGCTCCATTGCGAATGGCGGTGCAGCATTGCAGGAAGCAATTTGCCGTTGCGCAACACCACGGCCCGATCGGTAAGCCGCTCAAGAATTTCCCAATCGTGCGAGACGATTATCATGGCGATCTTTTGCGCGGAGAGAATGGCGAGCATCCGTTCCAGATGCTTTTCATCCAGCGCATTTGTCGGCTCATCGAGAAGCAGTACTTGCGGCTGCATGGCCAGAACGGCGGCGAGCGAAACCAGCCGCTTTTCCCCACCCGAAAGATGATGGGTGATTCGGCCAGCCAGATGGCCGAGGCCAAGATCGTGCAGCAGCCCGTTTGAAAGCTCCATTGCTTCCTGTCAGCTGAGGCCCAGATTGAGCGGGCCAAAGGCCACATCGTCGATAACGGTCGGGCAGAAGAGCTGGTCGTCGGGGTCCTGAAACAGATAGGCAGCCTTGGCGCGTATCTTGCGGAAATCACTTTCGTTCCGGCAATTTATGCCAAAGGCGGTGATTTCTCCGCTCGCCGGTTCAAGGCCCACGATGGTACGCAGAAGCGTGGTCTTTCCCACCCCATTATCGCCGATCAGTGCAAGGCGTTCTCCGGCGGCAAGTGACAGGGAAAGCTTGTCGAGGACATTCCTTCCATCTCGCGAAACGCTCACCCGATCGAGGCTGAGAAGAGGTTTCATGCGATAAACTCCACGAGCAGAAGGCCGAACATGGCGCAAAAGAACAGGGAAGCGAAAACTGCGTCGCGGCGCTGCGCGGCCGTCGCTGGCGTGGCGGGCATGGTTCCTGAAAACCCGCGGCAGCGCATGGCCTCATCCCCCCGTTCAGCGCGCTCTATCGAGCGCACGACCATGGTTCCGGCAAGATTGCCGAATGTGCGCCAGGTATGCATATTCGATCTTGGGCGGAAACCGCGCACGCGCATGGCTTCGCTCAGGCGCCCCGTTTCCGCACGGAAAACCGAAACATAACGCACGGTGATGAGAAACAGCCTGACGAATTTGGGTGACAGGCCAAGACTTTCGGCAGCCTGACCGATACGGATCGGGTCGAGCGAGCCCAGCAGCGCATAGATGGAGAGCACGCAGATATTGACCTTGATCGCCACCGTCAGCGCGCGCACCGTGCCTTCCACCGTGGCGACGAGAGGGCCAAGCTCAAGCAGCGGCCTGCCCGGCATGGTGAATGGCAGCAGAACCAGAAGCACAATCATGAAGCCTTCCAGATGCAGCAGCCGATGGCGCAGCTTGTGCCAGGGCGCTTTGGCGATGCGGACCAGAATGATTGCCGCCGCCATTGAAATGGCCAGAACGATAGGATTGTGAATGATGGTTGCGAAGATAAGGATGGCAAGCGTCATGACCAGCCGTGTTTTCGGGTGCAGGCGGTCAATCGGATTGTTTGCCGGGCCTTGGTCAGCAAAGTCGGTGGCGGGCGTCATGGCTCACGCTGCCGGTCTGAATGGCTGGCGCGTCCCCGCGATTTGGCCCAGAGAAAAAGCCCCGCAAGACCGATGATGACGGCAATGCCGCTCACGATGTCGGAAAAGCGGGCACGGCCATCGGCCTCGGCATAAGCCTCCAATAGCGGTGCGATCTGACGCGAAACGGCGCGATCCACGCTTTGGTCGATCATGGCGCTCAGTTCTTCCGGTGAGGGCGATGCGGGCAAGGCAGCCCCCTTGGGGGTGGCGGTGCCCGTTTCTGCCTTGGTGGAACTGGCCGCGCCTTGTGCGCCATATTGGGAGAACCGGTCGGCGGCGATATGGGCTTCGGCCACATGGCCGTCGCCTGCGTTGAGGGTCAAAACCAGATCGGCAGGTGCTGCGGGCGTGAAGCTGAAACTGCCATCCTCGCCGGCAGGTCCCTTGAAAAGCTCGACGCCCTGGGCATTGCGGATGATAAGTTGTGCTTCGCTGGGACGGCCTCCGCCGACGAAAAACCCATAGCCATGAACGGTGCCGCCTTCGACCGTTGCAAAGAGATTCAGCCGATGCGCCTCGGCCATGGTGGCAAAGCACAGTGTGGTCGCGATCAGAAGCAGCAGGAAGCGCGCGGTTTTCATTGTGTGTGGTTCCTCTGGGCGAGGGGCGGCTGGCTGGCGAATATTTCCGGGCGCACACGCTTCAGGAAGGCGATGGCAAAGCCGGTAATCAGACCTTCACCGACCATGAGCGGCAGATAGGTTATGCCGATGATCTTGACCGAAGGTACGAAATCCGAGGAAGATAGCACCAATGCGAGCATGACGCCGCAACCCGTCCCTGCGACTGAAAGCCGGCGCAGATGAAGCCCACCACGCCTGCTGAAAATGGCGGCAGGCGGCGCACGAAAGGCAGGAAAAGCCAGCCGAAAACAACGCCCGGCAGCGCGATGTTGATTGTGTTGACGCCAAGGGTGGTGAGGCCGGCCAAAGCCGAAAAGGAGGCGCCTGCAACAATAGCCCGACCATGACGGCGGGAAATGTCGCGAGCCCTATGGTGAGGCCCATCAAGCCCGACAGGAGAAGATGGACGCTGGAGGGGCCAACCGGCACCGCAAAAAGGAAGGCGACGAAGAACATGGCGGCCAGAATGGCGGTCTGTGGAATACGTTCTTCCTCCAGGCGGCCAAGCGCCACCGCCACGGCGACAGNGGNGGCAACGCCGCCGCCAACGACCACGGGAAGGGAAAGAAGGCCGTCCGGTATGTGAGCCATTAATTTTGTCCGTGAAGCCTTATTTCATGTCGGTCGCTTTGACCCAGATCAGCCCGCCAACCTCGACGGGGGCAAGGCTTCCATCCGGCCGCTTCATCTTTTCGTCGCCCTCGGTCAGTGCTGCAAAGCCCCACCATCCGGCGCGCGGCATGGCATAGGAGAATGTGCCGTTGCTATCAGCCTTCAAAACCTGTGTGACGAAGGTCGGGTTCGGCACCTTGACCGATCCGTCATTGACATATTCCACCTCAATCTCGGCGTTCGGTACGGGTTTGCCGTTCTTGAGAACGACGCCGGTGAAGACATTGCCGGTCCAAAGCCCGGTCGGGCGCGTGAGCGGTTCTATCTCGACCGGCAGGCCGACCATGGAATCCCAATCCTCGCCAGAGGCAAAGCCATCCACCAGAACCTTGGCATAATGGACGATGTATTTCTTTTCCGCTGGCTCCCAATAGGGCTGCGGCTCTACGAAATAGAGCGAAGCGCCGGGCTCGGTGATTTCATCCTTCGCCCGCCACGCGCGCTTGCCGTCAATCTTTCGCTCTTCCAGCCGACTGCTGAGATCGATGATCTTGTCGCCGCGCTTGACGCCGAAACGCTTCGGCTTCTCCATGTCCATGGTCGGGCCGCGATCCATCGGGTGGGTGAAGATGAGATCAAGCGTTACCGGGCCGCCCTCGGTCACGACGTCTTCGGAGGGAATGAGTTCCTGAAAATGCGCACAAGCAGCAGTCGAAAACCACATAAGACAAAGGCCAGAATAAAAAAGCTTCTTCATTGATCAAATTTCTCCAGAAATCAGGCTCAGGATGCAGGCTTGGTTGTATCCGGTTTGGCGTTGTGCCCGCCGCCAGCACTTCCCCTGCCAGGCGCATGGGGGTGCGGTTCCAGATTAGTCTTGGGCAAAAGGAAAAGCCAAGTCACGAAAACGAAAGGAGCGGTGAATGTGGGGATTCCAAGCGGAGTCAAAGCCACATCCATTGCGCCTTGCACGATGACGGTGAAAACCGTGCCCAGCACGGCGAACAAGGTCACGCGCAGGGAGGGCCGGAAGAACACGCAGCCGAGGCCGACGGCGGTCAGAACCGGGCTGAAGCCGAAAAGGCCGGCTTCAATATCCGCGAGGCTGGCGCCAAGCGCCAGCGACAGGGATAAGGCTATCGCTGAACCGAACAGGGCGAAAACACCTGCCCAGACGGAATTTATCAGCAAGCCGATGACCACGAGGACGCCGCTGACGGCATTGTTGAGGAGGAAGACCTGCGCCGGGCCTTTCAGCCACGCTTCAAGCAGTTCGAACCAGGACGGCGAAAATTGTGCCGATGCGGAGGCGTCATGCGGCAAGGCGGGCGGCCCCATGGAGTCAATGGGCAGATGTCCAAAGGCATAGGCTGCAAGGACCAGAAACCATGTCGTCAGGACAAAGGGAAAGGTGAGTGCTGGCGCATCCCATGTTTTCATGATCTTGGAAACGGCAAGCATTACCACGGTCGAGACTGCGGCGCCGATCACGAGGATGAACCACATGGCGGGGCGGGGCGCGAGAAGGGCGGGCACGGCAGCCCCCACAAGCAGCCCGTTGAATCCGAACATGCCCTGCCGCAGCGATAGCCTGTCGCCCCCCAGCAGCATGGCGATGCTGGTTGCCACGAAAAGGGCGATCACCGAACCGATCGCGATGGCAATCTGTCCCACAGTGATGGCGCCCCAGACGATCGCGGCAAGAAAGAACAGTCCCGTCAGCGGGTTGTTCTGAAAGATAACCTGCCCTGCGCCGCGCAGATTGATGTCAATGAAACGGATAAGGGAATTGCCTTCGACGATTTCAGACCAGCGTGACGGGGCGTCTGCCATGGAGGCCTCCTATGCCCAGAGGAAGTTTTCGGGCAGGCTTGCGCCGGTGACTTCCTGGCGCGCGGCTTCCCAGATTTTGCGGATCGCCGCGCGTACAGGCGCGCTTTCCATGCCCAGTACCTTGAACAGAAGTCCCGCATCGTTGGGCAGGCGGCTTGCCCCCCAGGCAATTCCTTCATCCATGTCGAAAACTGGATCGATTGTCTCGAAAAGCCGGTCTGCATGGGTTTTCGGCGTGAGCAGGATGAGATTGCCGAAAACGTGGAATGAACCCATGGCGCCAAGGCGGGAAACATTGCCGCGCGCCGGTTCGACGATGAATTTTTCCGTGAAAAGCGAAGTTCCATCCGTGTGTGCAGCATGAAATTTCGATGAGAACAGATCGTAATGGAACAGTTCGCCGGTGCCGTAATATTTACGGCCCGCCATCAGGACTTCGGAATAGATCAGTGTTGCCGTCGGATGGATCGTGACTTCGGTTTGCTGCACGAAACGGGAGTGTTTGTGCGGAATGATCGGGTGGGGGATATATTCGAGATAGGAATTCGCGCCAAGCGTTATGGTCTGGGTCTGGGTTGCGAAATTCGCGTCCATTTCCTGAATACGGGTGGCCGACTGCGTGGTGACATGTGCCTGCGTGTCCGGCTCCAGGTCGATTTCGATTGCGTAGCGGTCGCCTTGCAGGATGCCGCCTGCATTGGAAATGATGCTGACGCAGGGAAGCGTCGGCATTCCCTCATCCCAGTAAAGCGCCTGCTGCACGATCAGCGGCGCGCGGCGGTGCAGCGTGGCAAGCACCGTGCGCTCGGGCCGGCGTTCAAAGCCAAGGCGCAGGAAGGCGTTCTTGCCGAACGAGCCGGTGGGTAACTGTTCCGGCTCATCCTGATAATTTGCCAGTTCCCGCGCCTTGCCAAGCATTATGCACTCTCCTTGCTGACCTCGGTGTCGAAAAGGACGTTTTCACGGATCAGGTGCACAAGATCGTCAATGCCTTCGTTCGTCTTGCAATTGGTGAAGACGAAAGGCTTCTTGCCGCGCATCATGCGGGAATCATCGTCCATCACCTGCAAGCTTGCACCGACATAGGGCGCAAGATCGGTCTTGTTGATGACCAGAATATCCGACTGGCTGATGCCGGGGCCGTTCTTGCGCGGAATCTTGTCGCCCGCGGCAACGTCGATCACATAGATGAAGAAATCGATGAGCGCGGGGCTGAAAGTGAGCGTCAGGTTATCGCCGCCGCTTTCCAGCAAAACGAGATCGGTGTCGGGAAACTTCGCCTCCATTTCCTCGACAGCGGCAAGGTTCATGCTTGGGTCTTCGCGAACCGCAGTGTGCGGACAGCCGCCGGTTTCAACCCCGACGATGCGGTCTTCGATCAGCACGCCCTTGAGCGTGCGCTGCACATGCTTGGCATCCTCGGTGGTCACGATGTCATTGGTGATGACGAGAATGCGATAGCCAAGCTTGATAAGGATTGGCACGACGGCTTCGATGATGGCCGTCTTGCCGGAGCCAACCGGCCCGCCGACGCCGATGCGCGGAATTTTTTTCATAATCTCGGTCCCTCGTTAATTCATGAACATGCGGACATGGCCCTTGACGTGCACCGCCGCCAGAATGTCGACCATCGGGGCGAAGCTTGCCATATCCTCGATGCCGGCGTCCGCAATCTCCTCGTAAGCGGGGGCAACGGTGGATGTCGCCTCCAGCAGAATTTTTTGCGTATCCATGAAGGAAACGCGCATCAGTCGCAGCGCCGCGCCGAGAATGGTTGTGGCAACGCCATATTGCTGGGCGCCGAAGGCATCGCGGCCATCGACATCAAGCGCCGCAAAAGCAAGCCCGAGGCTGACCGGATGGGTGCCCGGTGTTTCGGCCGTCTTGATGCATTCCAGCCAGTCGCGGTTCAGCCTGTCATCAATGATCGATGCCGAAAGCTCGCAGAGTTTGCGCCCCATGCGGACGGTCATCAGCCTTGTCTCTTCGTTGAGCTTGCGCTCAAAAACAGCCTTGTCAATCACCTGCAATGCCCCGCGGTCGTCTGCCCTGGCGGCACGATGAGCCGTCAGAAGCGCAATTCTGTCCGATGTTGCGGCCTGGTTCATTGCAGTCAGCGTGAATTCCCGCAGGGTCTCCTTATCATGCACCAGATTTTGCTGGATTGCCGATTCCAGGCCGTTGGAAAACGAAAACCCGCCAATCGGCAGGGCAGAGTCCCCGAATTGCAGCAGGTGCAGGAGGCCCGGCAGGCTGCGATAGGATGAGCTGAACTCAGTGATCGTGGCCGTGCGCATGGTCATGGTGATGATGCTCCTGCCCGTGCTGATGATCATGCGATTGCAGCATGGAATCCGCTCCGCCGAAAAGACGCCGCGCTTCGTGCGGGGCCATATAGGGGATAACGTCCGCGCCGGGCATGAACTCATAGGTGACGCCGGGAAGATTATGGGTTTTCATCACCGAAGCCATGACCTTGCGATCAACTGTCAGCGGCACGAAAACCTTGGTTTCCTTGACGACGGCAGGCCAATGCTGGTTGCCGAGCGCGTGGCCAAGCTCGAACACGGTGCGCACGATGGCATTGCCATCCTCGCCGATCACCGAGGCAAGATCAATCACCATCACTTCCTTGAGATGGACGCGCGCGACAACGGCGCATTTGTCGCCCTCGTTCCACAGCAGGATATCGCCATCATGCAGATGCGTATTGCGGTCGAGCGACAGCGCAAGCTCCACGTCGCCGGACGTGGCCTTGCGCAACCGGCTTTTCTGGGCCTCCCACTGGTCGAGCACAAGCCAATCGATCTTGGCATCGGCAAGCCGGTCACGCCATTGCGGATCGTGTGAATTGCCGACAATGCCCTCGATGATAATCATATGTTTCTCCTCGATATGTATTCCGTAAAATCCCGCAGTTTCCGGCGTCAGCTAAAGAAATAAAGCTGGTTGAGCGAGATCGACTGTGGCGGCTTCACCGTTGCGTGGACGCCATCGACCTTGACCGCGAAAGTCTGCGGATCGACTTCGATATTCGGCAGATAGCTGTTGCGAACCATGTGGGCCTTGCCGATGACGCGGGTTCCGGAGACGGGCATTACCAGCCGCTGCAAGCCGAAGCGGTCGGCGACACCCTTGTCGTAGGCCGCGCGCGAAACGAAGGTGATGGAGGTCTTCTGGAGCGCAGAACCATAGGCTGCGAACATGGGGCGGTAATACATGGGCTGCGGGGTCGGCAATGATGCGTTCGGGTCGCCCATATTGGCCCATGCCACCAGTCCGCCCTTGAGGACGAGCTTCGGCTTGACGCCGAAGAAGGCCGGTTCCCAAAGCACCAGATCTGCGAATTTGCCGGACTCTATCGAGCCGATTACATCGCCGACACCGGCGGTCAGCGCCGGATTGATGGTCACTTTCGCAATATAGCGCAGCACGCGGAAATTGTCGTTTCCGGGCGCATCCTCCGGCAGCGGACCGCGCGCCTTTTTCATGGCGTCCGCAGTTTGTATGGCGCGAAGGTAGGTTTCGCCGATGCGGCCCATGGCCTGCGAATCCGAGCCGATCATCGAGATCGCACCCATGTCATGCAGCACGCTTTCGGCGACGATGGTTTCGGCGCGGACACGGCTTTCGGCAAAGGCGACGTCGGAAGGGATTCTCGGATTGAGATTATGGCATACCATAATCATATCAAAGAGTTCGGCGACCGAGTTCTTGCCGCAGGGCAATGTCGGATTGGTCGAGCTTGGCAGGATGTTATTCTGGCCCACCACTTTCAGCAGATCCGGCGCGTGACCGCCGCCTGCGCCTTCGCTGTGATAGGTGTGGACGGAGCGCCCGTCGAAGGCTGCGATGGTGTCCTCGACATAGCCGGATTCGTTCAGCGTATCCGTATGGACGGCCACCGACACGTCATATTCATCGGCAACCGAAAGGCAGGCGCGAATTGTAGCCGGCGTGGCGCCATAGTCTTCATGGACCTTGAAACCGGCGGCACCTGCTTCCAGCTGCTCGATCAGAGGTGCAATGCCGGTGGAATTTCCCTTGCCCTGAATGCCAAAGTTGATCGGCAGGCCCTCGATGGAGCGCAGCATCATTTCGAGATTCCACGGCCCGTTGGTCGTGGTCACGCCGTTTGTGCCGTCAACCGGCCCGATGCCGCCGCCCCAGAGCGTGGTGATGCCGTTCGAGAGAGCGGCCTCCACCTGCTGCGGCGCGATATAGTGAACATGGGTATCCATGCCGCCCGCGGTGAGGATAAGGTGCTCGCCCGATATGGCGTCGGTTGAAGCGCCGGTCACAAGGCCGCGCGTCACACCGTCCATGGTGGAAGGGTTGCCTGCTTTTCCAAGGCCGACGATCCTTCCGTTGCGAATGCCGACATCGGCCTTCACAACCCCCTGTATGGCGTCGATGACAGTCACATTGGTAATGACCAGATCGAGGCAGCCTGCTTCCTGGGTAAGGAAATTTTCCGACCCCATGCCGTCACGCAGCGTTTTTCCGCCACCATATTGCAGTTCGTCGCCATAAGTGGCGCGCAGATCCTTCTCGATTTCAACGTAAAGATCGGAGTCGCCAAGCCTTATCTTGTCCCCAATTGTCGGGCCATAAAGGTCGGCGTATTGCTGGCGGGAAATCTGTGTCATTATCCTGTGCCTCGAAAAATATGTTCAGGGTTGGGGCCTCTATTTGGCGTCCTTGCCACCGGACTTGCACGACTTAAACCCAAGTTTTTCAGCGCGTTCGGCAGCGATTTCGCGGTTCGGCTGATAGTCGGGCGTTGGACCGTCGCCGCTCCAGCCATCCACCAGATTGTTGAAGCCGAAGATGAAGCGTTTGCCCGCAAAGGGAACCAGCGTCACTTCCTTCTCGTCGCCCGGCTCGAAACGGACGGCGGTATTGGCGGGAATGTCGAGACGCAGGCCAAAGGCTTTGGAGCGGTCAAATTCAAGATAGCGATTGACTTCAAAGAAATGGAAATGCGAGCCGATCTGGATCGGGCGATCACCGGTATTGCGCACCGTCAGCGTGGTGCGCGGGCGGCCCTGATTGATCTCGATGGGGTCTTTTGCCAGAACATAGCCGCCAACAGGCCGATGCGCCTTGTGGTTGGTTTTCGTCTGTTCCGGCTGCGGATGGGCAGCTTCAGTCGGTTCCTTGGCCATGGTGCTCTCCTGCAAATGCCGCGGCAGACTGATCTGGAACGTCGGAAATCACGTAATTGGATTATGAAGACTGACGAGGCGGCTGCCGTCGCTAAACACGGCCTCTACCTGGATGAGCGGCAGAAGATCGGGAACGCCATCCATGACGTCGTCTGCCTTGAGTACGCTGCGCGCGCCGTCCATCACCTCTTCGACGGTTTTGCCTTCGCGCGCGCCGTCGAGAACATAGGCACTGAGAACGGCAACCGCCTCAGGGTGATTGAGCTTCAGGCCCTTGTTCTTGCGCTTCAGGGCCACGTCCGACAACATATGAATAACAAGCTTGTCGAACTCGCGAGGAGTTAGGTGCATTTGCGCCTCCCACAAAGGAATTCAAGGGCAAGCCACTTTCGCTCAATGCGATTGTTCCCTTGAAATGTTACATCTTAACCGGCTTTGATGCCGGTCAGCCAAATCTCCTGATATTCTTAGACCAGCAGTCCGGGACCAGCATGTCGGTGCCAAACTGCGACTGGCCGCCATTGCCGGGCATGAAGGGCCAGCATTGCCGGATGGAATTCTCGTTGCAGGTGAGGGAGCCGGAATGACGCGACAAACGATGTCGTTGTACTGGCAGGACCTTGTATCCAGGGCCTTGTACAATGAATCGATGTCGGGCCTTTTCCCGTTTCAGACCCGTATCGCACCCGCGAGAGCGGGGCGCGTATGGCCATTCTTTACAGAAGCTCACAAGACCTTGGTACCTCAAACCCAATAATGCAAAGCGTAACTGTCCTGATAGCGACTGCATCTCAGTGATACGTTCTCCAATCGAGGCACCCATCATAACATTGCCGTTTCCGGTACTTAAAACCGGAAAGTAAACCGCGTCAGACAGGTTGAGCTAGGGCTATCTTTGCTCACGTCAAGATTGGGAAGTTTAATTTATGAAAGGGCGATAGGGTGGTCCGTGCTTTTTGAAAATCAAGGTAGAAATTATTGTTGGTTCTTATCGTGACCAAAATTGGCTTCAGGTAAATGCGGTAAGCGCCCATTTTGGGTTATGAAACAATTTTTCAAGTTAAATATTTTCATGCGTTAGCCAATCCACCTGTTTATGGGTGCTTCGGAGAAGTAATGCGTGAATAATTTTGGGCTTATCTGCGATTCGGGCCAATGAAAATGGATGCACTTCTTCGCGGTGATACCGGATTTGAATTTGAATTTTTTGGCCGGGATGAAAGGAAATCGCGTGTTTGCCGATTGTGATGCTTTCCATGCGACATGGGTTGCCACGGTTATCAATCTTGATTGGCCATCGAAGCAATCGACGGCGATTGCCGATGGCGGAAAGCGGGTCATCGCGCAGAAAAGCGAGCTTCTGGCCATACTGGATCGCGCGCAAAAGCTTGGTATCAATGCGGTCATCTTTCAGGTTTCGCCCACGGCGGATGCGTTTTATCAATCCTCGATCCTGCCGTGGTCTTCCTATCTCACCGGCGTTCTGGGCAAGGATCCGGGCTTTGATCCGCTGAAATTCATGATTGCGGAGGCGCATAAGCGGCGCATCGAGGTTCATGCGTGGTTCAATCCCTATCGCGTTTCGATGGATACCAGCCGTGAAACGCAGGAGGCGTTGAAAAACTCGTCGCCCGATTCTCCGCCAAGCGTCTATAAGACCCATCCTAAATGGATCGGTGTCGCTTCAAAACGTTATGTGCTGGATCCCGGCATTCCGGCGGTGCGCGATTGGGTGGGCAATATCGTCGGTGAAGTGGTCCAGAAATATGACGTCGATGGTATCCAGTTCGATGATTATTTCTATAGCGAAACACCGGATTCGCAGCTTGACGACCGCAAGACATTTGCTCGCTATGGTACGCGCTTCAACAGCAAGGCCGACTGGCGGCGCTACAACACCTATAAGCTGGTGCAGGACGTGTTTGGCCGGGTCAAGAAAATCCGGCCGACTGTTCGCTTCGGCATCAGCCCCGGCGGGATGTGGCGCAACAGGAAGGACGATCCGCTCGGTTCCGATACGCTTGCGGGCGCTACCAATTACGACAGCGATTTTGCCGATACCCGGCGCTGGGTCAAAGACGGCATCGTCGATTATATCGCTCCGCAGGTTTATTGGCCGCTTGAACGCGAGGCCGCGCCTTATGGAACCATTGTGAAATGGTGGGCGCAAACCGTGCGCGGCACGCCAGTCGATCTTTATATCGGAATGGCGCTCTATAAGGCGGGCGAAACTTACCGGCTTGAGCCGCAATGGGCCGCAGAGGAAGGGTTTACGGAAATCAGGCGCGAGCTTGAGCTGAATGAATCCGTGCCGGAGGTGAAGGGAAGCCTCCTTTTTCGTGAATCCTTTCTCAGGGAACCGAAGCTGCGGAAAATAACAGATTATCTGGCGAGAAACTGGGGCGGCTGCGCCCGGCACAAGGACGCGCCCGCACAGAAGAAAGCTAAAAATCCATTTTAAATCAATGGCTTATGTTTGATGTCAACTTAAATCGCAATATTTGATTGAAATCAAGGAGCTTTTTTAAAGCGAGTGCTAATAGTGTTTTCGTTGCCCGTTTCCACCAGAGCTGGCAGCCCGGGGTGCCAAAGGCCCTACTCGTACGGCACCCCGGCTATAGAATCTGCCGAGCGCGAGCTTTTGCGGCACCGTTTTTATCGGCAGTCAGCGGGTGCTGTCAGTATTGCCACCTCCATTTCATCAAAACAGCACCCGCGTCTTTCTCCTTTTTGTGCCGGGGGAATTTGCGGTAAAAGCGGATATGCTTGATCCTAATCAAGGCAGCCGGGCCGACAGCTTACTAAATCTGGCCGCAACCGGGAGTTCGTGGTTTGCGGACCGCTCCCCTAAATTCGCCGGTTGTTGAATGAAAAGGTAGTTCCAGTTCCACCGGAGGTTTGTGCAGAAACCGGGCGGGGAGGCGAACATCCCGACAGATAGCGACCGCTTGCCCATGCTTCACCGGAAGCTGGCCTTGGACGAATATTGGCAAAGGATGTTTCATTATGGGTTTCAGCCGCAAACAATGGATCGTTGCAGGCGCAATTGTCGTTCTCGCTGCGGGCGGCTATTATGCCTTGCAGGCGATGAATGGCAGCGGGCTGCCGGACGGGATTGCCAGCGGCAATGGCCGCGTCGAGGCGGTTGAAATCGATATTTCCACGAAAAGCCCCGGCCGCATCCGTGAAATTTTTGCAAATGAAGGCAGTTTCGTCAAAGCGGGCGATGTTCTGGCCCGCATGGACACGGACCAGCTTGAAAGCCAGTACCGGCAGGCGAAGGCACAATTGCGCCGGGCGGAAATCGGTATCGATACGGCACAAAGCCTTGTGACGCAGCGGCAGGCAGAACATGCGGCGGCCGAAGCGACCGTTGCCCAGCGGGAAGCCCAGCTTGATGCAGCACAGCGCCGTCTGGCCCGTTCCCGGCAATTGTCGGAATCGCGGACTGTCTCGCAGCAGGTTCTGGATGACGATCGCGCAACCGCGCAAGGCGCGGAAGCCGCCGTCGGTGCGGCCAAGGCGCAGCTTGCAGCAACGGACGCGGCCATAGGTGCCGCCAAGGCGCAGGTTGTGGATGCGCAAGCCTCTGTCGAAGCTGCCAAGGCCGCTATTGCCGCCATTGAGGCGGATTTGAGGGACGCAACCTTGACCGCGCCCAAGCCGGGCCGTGTGCAATATCGTGTGGCACAGCCCGGCGAAGTGCTTTCAGCAGGCGGGCGCGTGCTTAATCTGGTGGACCTCAGCGATGTTTCCATGACCTTCTTCCTGCCCACGGCGCAGGCGGGGCGCGTGGCAATCGGAGCCGATGCCCGCATCGTTCTCGATGCTGCGCCGCAATATGTCATCCCGGCCAAGGTCAGCTTCGTGGCCGATGTCGCCCAGTTCACGCCGAAAACGGTCGAGAGCGAGGAAGAGCGCCAGAAGCTGATGTTCCGCGTCAAGGCAAAGATTCCGCAGATCCTTTTACAGAAATATATTCAGCAGGTGAAAACCGGCTTGCCCGGCGTTGCCTATGTCAAGCTTGCCCCTGATGCCGGATGGCCGAAGAACCTTGCGGAAACCGTAAAATGAGCAGCGTTTTCGGCAAGGCTGGCGACGGCGGCTTTGTCGTCAGGGCGCGGGGCGTGGATTTGTCCTATGGCGCAACGCGCGCCTTGCGCAATGTCGATCTGGACGTTCCTGCCGGGGGCATGGTCGGCCTGATCGGGCCGGACGGGGTTGGCAAATCGAGCCTGCTTTCGCTGATTGCCGGTGCACGCACGATCCAGCAGGGCCATGTCGAGGTGCTGGGCGGCGACATTGCCGACAAGCGCCACCGCCAGTCGGCTTATCCGCGCATTGCCTATATGCCGCAAGGGCTTGGCAAGAACCTTTATCCCACGCTTTCGGTGTTCGAGAATATTGATTTCTTCGGGCGGCTCTTTGGCCACGACAGGGCGGAACGGGGAGTGCCGCATTGCCGATCTTCTGGCGCGCACTGGTATGTCGGCCTTTGCCAACCGGCCGGCGGGAAAGCTTTCAGGCGGCATGAAGCAGAAAACGAGCCTCTGCTGCTCGCTCATCCACGATCCGGATCTCCTCATTCTGGACGAGCCCACCACGGGCGTCGATCCCTTGTCGCGCCGCCAGTTCTGGGAGCTGATCGACGATATCCGCAAGGATCGTCCGGGAATGAGCGTCATCGTTGCGACGGCCTATATGGAAGAAGCGGAGCGTTTCGACTGGCTGGTGGCGATGAATGACGGCCAGATTCTGGCGACCGGCACGCCGCAGGAATTGCTGGAGCGCACCGATACGCCCAATCTCGATGCCGCTTTCATCGCACTTCTGCCGGAAGAACAGCGGCGGGGCCATAGGGAAATACATATTCCGCCGCGCGCGCCTGCCTCTGATACCGCAATTGCCATCGAAGCGGAGCATGTCACGGTTCGGTTCGGTGATTTTACCGCAGTCGATAATGTGAGTTTTCGTATTCCGCGCGGGGAGATATTCGGCTTTCTCGGCTCCAACGGTTGCGGCAAGACCACAACCATGAAGGTCTTGACCGGGCTTTTGCCCGCAAGCGAGGGCACGGCCCGGCTTTTCGGACGTGAGGTTGACCCGAAGGATATCGATATACGCCGCCATGTCGGCTACATGTCGCAAGCGTTTTCACTTTATTCGGAACTGACCGTTCATCAGAACCTTGAGCTTCATGCCAGGCTTTTCGGCATGGAGCCGGATGTCACGGCGCGGCGGATAAAGGAACTGACGGCGCGTTTCGACCTTGCGGATGTGATGGATGAATTACCCGATGCCATGCCGCTTGGCATTCGCCAGCGCCTGTCGCTGGCTGTGGCGCTGATTCATTCGCCGGATATCCTGATCCTCGATGAGCCGACGTCAGGTGTCGATCCCGTGGCGCGGGATGCCTTCTGGCAAATCCTTGCGGATTTGTCGCGCCGGGACAATGTGACAATTTTTGTCTCCACCCACTTCATGAACGAGGCGGAGCTTTGCGATCGCATCTCGCTTATGCACGCGGGCAAGGTGCTGATCAGCGATACGCCGAAGGCAATTACCGAAAGCCGCAATGCGGCCACGCTGGAAGACGCCTTTGTCGCCTTTTTGCAGGATGCGATCGGCGAGGGTGAACAATCCGCGCCGCAAAAGATTGAAAAAGATAGTGCGGAGCCGAAGGCGCAACACCGAAAGGCATGGCCAAGCTGGCTGCCGAACCTGCGCCGGATGTTTGCCTATACGCGGCGTGAGGCGCTGGAACTGAAACGTGATCCGATACGGGCCACGCTTGCCATTCTGGGCAGCGTCATTCTCATGTTCGTTATCGGCTACGGCATCAATCTCGACGTCGAGAAGCTGACATTTGCGGTTCTTGACCGCGATGATACGACGATCAGCCGCGAATATACGCAGCAGATCGCGGGATCGCGCTATTTCATCGAAAAGCCGCCGATCACCGATTATGACGATCTCGACCGGCGAATGCGCGAAGGCGAAATCAGCCTCGCCATTGAAATACCGCCGAATTTCGCAGCTAATGTCATGCGGGGGGCGGCAGGTTGAGGTTGCGGCCTGGATCGACGGGGCGATGCCCACGCGGGCGGAAACCGTCAAGGGCTATGTGCAGGGCGTCCATGCAAACTGGCTGACGCAAAAGGCGCGCGCGCTTTATGGTGATGCGGCCACGGCCGGAAATTTCAATCTTGAAATCCGCTATCGCTATAATCCCGATGTGCAAAGCCTTGTTGCCATGGTGCCTGCGGTCATTCCGCTCCTTTTGCTGATGATCCCGGCCATGCTGGCCGTGCTGAGCGTGGTGCGCGAAAAGGAGCTTGGCTCGATCATCAATTTCTACGTAACGCCAGTCACCAAATTCGAGTTCCTGCTGGGCAAGCAATTGCCCTATATCGGGCTGGCATTCCTGAACTTCCTGATGCTGACGGCCTTTGCCGTTTTCATTTTCCGCGTGCCGTTTACCGGCAGTTTCGTGACCTATGCCACCGCCGCACTGCTCTATGTCATCATCACGACCAGCATGGGACTGGTGATTTCCACTTTCATGAACAGCCAGATCGCGGCGATCTTCGGCACAGCACTTATGACCCTTATTCCGGCGGTGCAATATTCAGGCATTATCGATCCCGTATCCGCGTTGCAGGGCGTGGGGGCCTTCATCGGCAAGATTTACCCGACAACCTATTTCGTGACGATTTCGTGCGGAACGTTCTCCAAGGCGCTGGATTTCAGCGCGCTTGCGGGTTCCTTCCTGCCGCTGCTGATCGCTATTCCGGTATTGATGCTGCTTGGCATCGTTCTTCTGAAAAAACAGGCGAGCTGAGATGAGGATTGCCAATATATTCCGGCTCGGCATCAAGGAACTGCGCGGCCTCATGCGCGATCCGATGCTTCTGATCCTGATTGTCTATGCTTTCACGCTGGCCATTTATACGGCGGCGAAAGCCATGCCGGAAACGCTGAACAATGCGGCAATCGCCATTGTCGATGAGGACCAGTCACCGGTTTCGGGCCGGATTACGACCGCGTTCTATCCGCCCTATTTCGTGCCGCCGAAGCTTATCTCCTCTTATGAGATGGATAATCGCATGGATGAGGGGCTGGATACGTTTGCACTCAATATTCCGCCGGATTTTCAGCGCGACCTTCTGGCCGGGCGCGCGCCGACCATCCAGCTCAATGTGGATGCAACGCGCATGAGCCAGGCCTTTACGGGCGGCGGCTATGTGCAATCCATCGTGGCGGGGGAGGTGAGTGAATTCCTCAATCACTACCGGGGCAGTGCGCCCGCGCCGGTCGATCTGAATTTGCGGGCGCGCTTCAATCAGGAATTGAACAAGGGATGGTTCGGGGCGATTACAAATGTGATCTCTTCAGTCACGATGCTTTCGATTATCCTGACAGGTGCGGCGCTGATCCGCGAGCGTGAACATGGAACCATCGAACATCTGCTGGTGATGCCGGTAACGCCGATTGAGATCATGATCAGCAAGGTCTGGTCCATGGGGCTGGTCGTGCTGGTTGCCTCGGCCTTTGCGCTGACCTTCGTGGTGCAGGGGCTGTTGTCCGTGCCGATCAACGGGTCGATCCTGCTCTTTCTTGCAGGGGCTGCGCTGCAACTTTTCGCAACGACGAGCCTTGGCATTTTTTTGGCAACCGTTGCCGGGTCCATGCCGCAGTTCGGCCTGCTCCTGATGCTGATCCTGCTGCCATTGCAGGTCTTGTCCGGTGCGACCACGCCGCGCGAAAGCATGCCGGAAATCATTCAGACGATCATGCTTGCAGCGCCCAACACGCATTTCGTCATTCTGGCGCAATCCATTCTTTTTCGGGGGGCGGGGCTTGGCGTGGTCTGGCCGCAGTTCCTGGCGCTGTTCGTCATCGGGTCTGTACTTTTCCTGTTTGCCTTGCGGCGCTTCCGCGCTTTCCTGCGATAGGGAAAGCGTTGAAAAACAAAGAGATATAGCGGGATGGTGACCTGATTTAATGTCATCACGCTCTATCGCGCGCTTTGGCGCAGTTGCGAATCCTCAATCATATTGCTATCGCAATTTTCAGGAGACGGTTCCGCCATTGCGGCGGATGAAAAGGGAACACGGTGAAGCCATAGGGCTGAAACCGAGACTGCCCCCGCAACTGTAACCGGAGAGCTATCCTCCACAGGCCGCGCAAGCGGCCAAAGCCACTGAAAGCAGCAATATGCTGCAATCGGGAAGGCGGAGGCAAAGCGAAGACCCGGAAGTCAGGAGACCTGCCGTATCCGGTCACCCATGCTTGAATACGGGGCGTATTCAGGCGCGGTCGTCCGTGGCGGTGACATTGTTGAAATGTTGCCGTCAGGAAAGAAACAGCTTTGCGCTGGCACTTCTTCAACCTGCGGTGAGAGGGAAGCTGGACAGGGAAAACCCGTCCGGCAGGTTGAAGGATAAAATGCATATTCTGAAATTGTCAGCTCTTCTGGCGTCGGCCTGTGCGGCCACGTTATCACCCGCTTTGGCGCAGGATGGCGGGGATAAGGATGATGGTGTCACACTTGATACTATCGTGGTGACACCGCTCCGCCGGGCCTCGTCGCTTCAGCGATCCACGTCCTCGGTGAGCGTTATTGACGCTGCCGATATCGAACGGTCCGCCGCGCCCGATCTGCAATCCTTGCTGCAAACCTATAGCGGCATTTCGGTCAAGACGAATGGTGGGCAGGGGTCTTCCGCCGATATCTATATGCGCGGCATGTCGTCGAAGCAGACGGTCGTGCTGGTCAATGGGGTGCGCACGGCTTCGGCAACGAGTGGATCGACCGCGCTTGCCAATATTCCGCTGACCTCCATCGAACGTATCGAGATTGCCAGGGGCGCGCATTCCTCGCAATATGGCGCGGATGCAATCGGCGGTGTCATCAATATCATCACCAAACAGGGCGGGGCCTGCGGCGAACGCGCATGGTGCGGCAGCGTTTCAACAGGCGTGTCGCATCCATGGGGCGGTTATGCATCGGGTTCGTTACAAGGCCGCAGCAGCGACGGTATCGATTATGCCGTAGGGGCAGCGTTTACCGGCACTCAAGGCTATGATTTCACCACGCCGGAAGCATTCGGCCACGAGCCGGACGATGATGGTTTCCTGCAGGGCTCGTTCAATTTTGCGCTGTCGAAAGATTTCGACTGGGGCAAAATCTATGCGGACGGCCTCTTCAGCCGTGGGCGCAACCAGTATGATGCGACCGCACCCGCATTCAACGAAGCGGATAGTACGGCCTTTACCGGCAAGGTCGGCACACGGATCGACCATACGGCCGACTGGTCCTCGACGGTGGAATTCAGCACCGGGATCGACAATAGCCGGAATTTCCGCAAGGGGATCGAAGGTTCGGACTGGTTCGAGACCAGGCGTTACGGGGTGTTCGCCTCGACCGAAAAAAGCTTCGATACCGGCAAGGTCTCGCATGTTGTGACTGGCGGCGTTGAAGCCTATCGGGAAAAAATCAATACGACCATCGATTATGACGAGACAGGCCGCGATCTTGCCGCCGTGTTCGGGCAATATTCGCTGGAATATGATGCATTGCGTTTCGATGGCGGCATTCGCTACGACCATAATGGCCAGTTCGGCAATGTGACCACCTATAATCTTGGCGCGAGCTATGAAATCCTGCCTGATCTGGTGCTGCGTTCATCCTATGCGACGGGTTTCCGCGCCCCGACTTTCAACGAGCTTTATTATCCGGGCTTTGCCAATCCCGACCTGCAACCCGAAAAATCCCGTTCTGTGGAAGTCGGGCTGAACTGGCAGGCGACGGCTTCGACAAGCCTCGACATGGCACTCTATCAGACCCGGCTCAGCGATGCAATCATGAGCACTGCGCCGTCCTATATTCCGTATAATATTGCAAGCGCGAAGGTGACCGGCCTTGAAGCGACACTCAGCCATAGCTTCAACGAACAATGGGGCATCAAGGGAATGGTGGACCTCAAGCGGCCTGTCGATGAAGATAGCGGGAATGATCTTCCCTATCGCGAACGTTTCAAGGCGGCCGCCGAAGTGAACTTCAAGCCGGTGGAAAAGCTCGATCTGACGGCACGGGTGCTCTATGGCGGTTCGCGCTATACCAATGCGAAAAATACGAAGAAACTCGGCGATTATGTCACCGCGGATTTTGTGGCGCTCTATTCGATCGACAAACAATCGCAGTTGAAGTTCTCGGTGGAGAATATCTTCGACAAGGATTACGAGACGAGTTCCGGCTATGTTGCGCCGGGCCGCACCATCACTATCGGGCTGACCCGTAATTTCTGAGATTGGACAGGATGTGAAAAGGGTTTCCGTAAAATGGACGAGGAGGCTCTGCCTTGCGGCAGGTCTGGCCCTTTTTGCCCCCCTGCCGGCCAATGCGGCTGATATTGCGCAGCGTGTGGTGTCGATCAATGTCTGCACCGATCAACTGGCCATGCTCCTGGCGCGGGAAGGGCAGTTGCAATCCGTCTCCTATCTCTCGCGTGATCCGCAGCTTTCCGTCATGGCGGACAAGGCCGAACGATTGCCGATCAATCATGCGCAGGCTGAGGAGGTCTTTCTGCAAAAGCCGGACCTCGTGCTTGCAGGCACATTTTCCTCGCGCGCGACAGTCGGATTGTTGCGCAGGCTCGGCATAAGGGTGGAGGAGTTTGCGCCCGCCCGTTCCTTCGAGGACATTCAAGAACATCTGCGCCGCATAGGCGAGCTTCTCGGGCGGCAGGCCGAAGCACAAGCGCAGATCGACGATATGAAGGCTGCGCTTGCTGCGATCAAACGTCCCGATCATGCCAAGAGGGTCGCGCTTTACTACGCCAACAGCTATACGTCGGGCCAGGGTACGCTGGTCGATGAGGCCGTGCGGCTTGCGGGGCTTGAAAACATGGCTGGCGAGATCGGCATAACCGGCTCGGCGCTTCTGCCGCTGGAGAAACTGGTGCTTGAAAAGCCGGATATTCTGGTGCGCAGTTCGCGTGACCGCGCGCCCGCGCTGGCATTTGAAAATTTCCAGCACCCGGCTCTGCGCGCGCTGGAAAAGCAGGCGCGGGCCATAAGCATGGCCGATAATCTTACGGTTTGCGGTGGACCTTTCAGCGTCGAGGCCGTGGCGGAGCTTGCGGAGGCTGCCCGTGACTGAACGCCACCGTTTCCATCTTCTGCTGGCCGGGCTGGCCTTGCTCGTCATCGTGCTTTTTGCCGTTTCGCTTTTGACAGGTCCAGCCGCGCTTGGCATAGGCGAAAGTTTCAAGGCACTTTTGGGCGATGATCGCGATATGACCGTGCTGGTGATGCGGGAAATCCGTCTGCCGCGCGCGCTGCTGGCGCTTTTGATCGGGGCTTCGCTCGGTCTTTCAGGGGCGGCGTTGCAAGGCTATCTTCGCAATCCGCTTGCAGAACCGGGCCTGCTCGGTGTCAGTGCATCGGCGTCGCTCGGCGCCGTCATTGCGATCTATAGCGGGCTTTCGCTTCTGTTTCCGCTTGCCCTGCCGCTTCTGGCTCTCGCGGGGGCTTTCGTTTCGGTGTTTCTGGTCAAACTTCTTGCAGGCCGCAATGCTGGCACGCTGGCGGTGATCCTGGCCGGTGTCGCTGTCACCAGCCTTGCAGGCGCGCTGACGGCGCTGGCGCTCAATCTTTCGCCCAATCCCTTTGCGGCCATGGAAATCATGTTCTGGATGCTGGGCTCGCTTGCCGACCGTTCCATGACACATGTGGCGCTGGTTATACCGTTCATCCTCATCGGCTGGCTCATGCTTCTTTCGCTTGGCCGCTCGCTCGACAGCCTTACGCTCGGTTCCGATGCGGCGGCGACAATGGGCGTCAGTCTGGGGCGCGTGCAGCTTTTTGCCGTTCTTGGCACGGCGGCTTGTGTCGGGGCGTCAACGGCGGTTGCAGGCTCCATCGGTTTCGTGGGGCTTGTGGTGCCGCACCTCCTGCGTCCGCTGGTTGGTGCGCGCCCCTCGCGCCTGCTCGTCGCGAGCGGCCTTGGCGGGGCCGCCCTGCTGCTTGCAGCGGATATTCTGGTGCGTGTCGTCATGCCGGGGCGCGAACTGAAACTTGGCGTTCTGACAGCCATTATCGGCGCGCCATTCTTCCTCTGGCTGGTGTTCAAATATCGGAGGCAGCTCGTATGACCTTGCTTTCGGTGAAAAACCTCGACGTGATCCTTGGCGGCAAGCGTGCCCTGGCCGATGCCAGCTTCGAGACAAAGGGCGGCGAATTCATCGGCCTTGTGGGGCCAAACGGGGCCGGTAAAACGACATTGTTGCGCGCCATTGCCGGGCTGGTGGCTTCCAGCGGTCAGGTTTCTCTGGCCGGGCGCGACTTGCGCCATATGGGGGCTGCCGAAAAGGCGCGCAGCCTTGCCTATCTGCCGCAGGAGCGCGATGTTGCCTGGCCTGTTAGCGTTCATATGCTGGTTTCACTGGGGCGGTCTGCGCTGAAACCGGTCTTTGCCGGGCTGGACAGGCAGGACGAGGCCATCATTGAAGCGGTCATGGACCGCATGGATGTGTCGCGCTTTGGCGAGCGCTCCGTCATGGAGCTTTCGGGTGGCGAAAGGGCGCGCGTGCTGATCGCGCGTGTGCTGGCGCAGGACACACCTGTCATTCTGGCAGATGAGCCGGTGGCGGGGCTTGATCCCGCCCATCAGCTAACCTTGATGGAAACTTTTGCCGAACTGGCGCGCGAAGGGCGGACGGTGATTGCATCGCTGCATGAGCTTAGCCTTGCCGCCCAGCATTGCAGCCGCCTCATCCTGCTGGATCATGGCTGCATGGCTGCCGATGGCACGCCTGCCGAGGTCTTCACCCCGCAACGCCTGCGCGATGTCTATGGGATCCGTGCGCGGATCATGATGGTGGATGGCGAATTCATCGTCCATCCGACCGCACTACAACCTCGCTAGATTTTCTTCCACTGGCGCTCGCGGGACGAGGCATAGATCGTCTCCACCGTCTTTTGAACCTCATAGCCTTCGCGGAAATCGGCATGGCCGGTTTTCTGCCCGGCAATGGCCAGCACGAAATCGCGCACTTCGATGGTCTTGAGGTCGTTGAAGCCGATCTGATGGCCGCCCGCCACGCAGAAAGCGCCATAGGGCTCATGTTCCGGCCCGGCAAAAATCTTGCGGAAACCCTGCTGCCCCTTGCGGTCGGAATAGAGGAACAATTCCAGTTCATTGAAACGCTCCTGCGAGAAGAAGATGGCGCCTTTCGATCCTGAAATCTCGAAATCGTGCTGCATCTTGCGCCCGCTTGCCACCCAGCTTGCTTCCAGTGTGCCGGTTGCGCCGTTTTCAAAACGCATGAAAGCGTGGCAGACATCATCCACTTCCACGGGTTTCGTGCGGGAGAGATCAGCCATGTCGGGGCGCTCACGAATGAGCGTAACGGCCTCGCCCATCACGTCCGCGATTGGGCCGATCAGATAGCGCGCGGTTGCGATGATGTGACTGCCGATATCGGCAAGTGCTCCACCGCCACCTGCCGGATCAAGCCGCCATGTCCACGGAATGCGGGCGTCGGCCATGAAATCTTCGGCGTGAATGCCGCGAAAATTTCGGATTTCACCCAGTTCACCGCTTGCGATAATCTCTTGTGCAAGCTTCATCATGGGGTTTTTCAGATAGTTGAAATCCACAGCCGTCTGGATACCCTCGCGTTCTGCGGCCAGCGTCATTTCCAGGCAATCGGCGGCAGAGGGCGCCAGCGGCTTTTCACAATAGACATGCTTTCCGGCCTTGATGGCCGCCAGAGCCATTTCCTTATGGAAGCGGTTGGGGGTGGTGATATCGATGAGGTTGATGTCGGGATTGGAAATGAGGTCACGCCAGTCGCCAGTGGCATGGGCAAAGCCCAGTTGCCGCGCGGCTTTGCGGGCTATTTGCACGTCAATATCGCCAAGCGTGTGAAGCTGCACCGCAAGCGGCAGGTCGAAGATGCGATTGACATTGGCAAGCGCCAGCGCGTGGGTTTTGCCCATGAAGCCGGAACCGATCAAGCCTGCTATAACAGCCATTTCCATCCCCTCCCAAGCCGTAAGTCAATCATCTCCAGCTCTCTGATGGTGATTGGCTATGTGTTTTGTCGCATTTGCCTCACACATCGAGCGGGATCAGAAATCAGCCCAGTGAACTGATTTCCCGCATAGGCGCTTCGCACTTTAGACTCGAAAATATTCTATCATATCATAGGTAGCTTATGTGATTGACAGGAGCTATCAGAAATGGAATTATAATTCCACTAGAATTTTCTAATGATTGTTTCATTCTATTAAAAGATCGACGGTTTGCCGCATTTTCGGGGATAAGGCTTGGAGGAGCGCCCGATAAGACAGGCCGAAGATAAAGGCATTATCGAAACCGGCGGGGAATGCCGGATAAAGGGAGGAATGAGCATGAAATCTCTTTTGAAATCGGCAGTTGCCGGGACAGCCTTGCTTGCAGCCGCCTTTGCAGCGCAGGCGGCTGACATCAAAATCGTCGTGGTGAGCCATGGTCAGGCCTCCGATCCGTTCTGGTCGGTGGTGAAGAACGGCGTCGCCGAAGCGGCGAAGGATACGGGCGTGCAGGTTGAGTATCGTGCGCCGGAAACCTTCGACATGGTGCAGATGGCGCAGCTTATTGACGCCGCGATCAACCAGAAGCCGCAGGGCCTCGTGGTTTCCATTCCCGATGCCGATGCACTTGGGCCATCCATCGAGCGCGCCGTGGCGGCGGGTATTCCGGTTCTGATGCCTCGAAGAAGCTTGGCGCGCTTCTGCATGTCGGGCAGGATGAGTTCGATGCCGGAAAGGTGGCCGGTGAGGCGCTGAAGAAGGCAGGCGGAAAGAAGGGGATCTGTGTCAATCAGGAGGTGGGCAATGTCTCGCTCGACCAGCGTTGCGCGGGTTTCAAGGAAGGCTTCGGCGACGTGAAGGTTCTGCCGACATCGGCTGATCCGGCTGAAAATGAATCCAAAGTTCGCGCTGCTCTCGCCTCCGATCCGGCGGTGGATACGATCCTGACGCTGAATGCGACGCTGGCGGGCGAACCTGCCGTGAAAGCCGCAGCCGAAAGCGGACGCAGCGGCATCCATATCGCGACCTTTGACATGTCGGCTGGCTTCCTTGAAGCGGTGGAGAAGGGGCAGGCGGGTTTTGCCATCGACCAGCAGCAGTTCCTGCAAGGCTATCTGCCCGTATCATTCCTCGCACTGAATGCGAAATATGGGCTGATGCCGGGTGGCAACGTCCCGTCCGGCCCGAACCTGATCACCAAGGACAAGGCCAAGCAGGTGGTGGAATTGTCGGCCAAGGGTATCCGGTAAGACTGGCTGTTTAGTTCTGGAGCGGTTCCTGTTTTAACAGAATCGTTGGAACCGCTCTATCTCTTTGTTTCTACGCATTATCCGGCGCATTGAAGCGGGATCAGAAATCAGTCCAGTGGACTGATTTCCCCGCGTAGGCGCTTCGCACTTTTGGCTCGAAAATGTTCGGGCTCACGGCAAATGAGATCGAACCCGCCCACGCAAATGGGCGGGAACGGATGATTGCACCCAAGCTCCAGCAGCTTCGACCGTGATCGTGGCTGCAAGAATGCCTGAGGAAAAGATGATGAGCGAACCCAATTCCGAAACGAAGGCCGCAGCGGCGGCACCCGCCGATGAGCGGCTGAAATCGGCCAGCACCTTGCAGCGCCTGTTGAGCAGGCCGGAACTGGGCGCGGTGTCCGGTCTGGTTCTCATCACGATCTTCTTTGTTTCAACCGCCAATTCGGCCATGTTTACCGCAGCCGGGATCATGAATTTCATGGCCCCGGCCTCGCAGCTCGGTATTCTTGCTGTCGCAGCGGCGCTGTTGATGATCGGCGGCGAGTTCGATCTTTCCATTGGGTCTATGGTGGCCTTTGCCGGCCTGATTTTTGCCGCAGCCCTTGTCGTCTGGCAGGTGCCGCTTGCCGTTGCCATTATCGTTACCTTGCTGTTTGCGGCGCTGGTGGGGGCGGTGAATGCGCAGATCGTCATCAGAACGGGTCTGCCGTCCTTTATCGTCACGCTGGCCTTTCTCTTCATATTGCGCGGCCTTTCGCTTGTCGGGCTGAAGTGGGCAACCGGCGGTGCGACGCAGCTGCGCGGTGTGAAGGAAGCGGTCAGCGGCAGCTATCTGGCCGGCCTCTTTTCCGGCGATGCATTTCCGGGGCTTTTCGCATGGCTGGCGGAAAAGGATTTGATTGCGAAATTTCCAAATGGCGAGCCGGCAGTGAAAGGTGTGCCGGTCGAGGTGCTGTGGTTTGTCGTGATTGCCCTTGTCGCGACCTATATTCTGGTGCGCACCCGCTTCGGCAACTGGATTTTTGCGGCGGGCGGCGATGCGCTTGCCGCGCGCAATTCCGGTGTTCCGGTGCGCCGCGTCAAAACCACGCTCTTCATGTGCACGGCCATGGAGGCAGCACTTGTGGCTATCCTGACTGTTCTCGATGCCGGGTCCACCGATGCACGGCGCGGTTTCCAGAAAGAATTCGAGGCAATCATCGCGGCCGTGATCGGCGGGTGCCTGCTGACCGGCGGTTATGGCTCGGCCATCGGCGCTTTCTTCGGCGCGATCATTTTCGGCATGGTGCTGATCGGGCTGACCTATACGCAGATCGACCAGGACTGGTATCTTGTGTTTCTCGGGGGAATGCTTCTGATCGCTGTGCTCTTCAATAATTTCATCCGCAAGCACGCCACGGGCGAGCGTTGAGAGGGAGGTTTTCATGACGACGCCGATCATCGAAGTCCGCAATCTCGTCAAGCATTTCGGCCCTGTGATTGCGCTAAACGGCGTTTCGCTCAGTGTGGAGGCGGGGCAGGTCCATTGCCTGCTGGGTGATAATGGTGCTGGCAAATCCACCCTTATCAAGACGCTTTCCGGTGTCCATAAGCCCACAAGCGGCGAGTTTCTGGTGGAGGGAAAGCCCGTTTCGTTCAACAGTCCGCGCGATGCGCTCGATCATGGCATAGCAACGGTCTATCAGGACCTTGCCATGATCCCGCTCATGTCGGTGATGCGCGATTTTTTCCTCGGGCGTGAGCCGACCCGGGGCATAGGCCCGATCCGCTGGTTCGACACGGAGAAGGCGGAAGAAGTCACCCGCGAGGAAATGCGCAAAATCGGCATCGATGTGCGCGATCCGCAACAGGCTGTCGGCACGCTTTCGGGTGGCGAGCGGCAATGCGTGGCCATTGCACGGGCCGTCTATTTCGGGGCGAAGGTATTGATCCTCGATGAGCCGACCTCCGCACTTGGCGTGCGCCAGACGGCCATGGTGCTGAAATATATCAATCTTGTGCGCTCGCGTGGGCTGGGTGTGATCTTCATCACCCACAATGTTCGCCATGCCCATGCCGTGGGTGACAAGTTTACCGTTCTCAATCGCGGCGTGACGCTTGGCACGCGCACCAAGGACGATGTGGATATGGATGAGTTGCAAAGCCTGATGGCAGGCGGGCAGGAGCTTGCCGATCTTACCGCTGAACTGGGCGGGCGAGTATAACCGGAGAACATGGAATGGGCGGACAGTTGAAGGGTAAGATTGCAGTCATTACAGGCAGCACGCAGGGGCTGGGCGCGGCCACCGCCCGGCTGTTTGCCGAACGGGGCGCGCAAGGCCTTGTGATCTGCGGGCGTTCTGCCGAAAAGGGCAGGGCGCAGGCTGCCGGGCTTGAAGAACTGGGCGCAAAAGCGGTTTTCGTGCAGGTGGACCTTGAAAAGGTGGAAGACTGCCGCCGCATCGTTGCAGAAGCTGACCGGGCATTCGGCAGGCTTGATATTCTGGTGAATGCGGCGGGACTGACCGATCGCGGCACTATTCTGGATACATCACCGGAACTGTTCGACCGGCTCTTTGCCGTGAACACGCGCGCGCCGTTTTTCCTTATTCAGGAAGCGATCAAGCTTTTCCGCCGTGACAGGGTGGAGGGTGCGATTGTGAATGTCTCCTCCATGTCGTCCATGGGAGGCCAGCCTTTTATTGCAGCCTATTGCGCCTCCAAGGGCGCGCTCGACACGCTGACGCGCAATGTTGCCTATTCGGTTCTTCGCAACCGCATTCGGGTCAACAGCCTCAATATCGGCTGGATGGCATCCGATGGCGAGGATCGTATCCAGCGTGAATATCATGGTGCACCGGCAAACTGGCTGGAGGAAGCCGTAAAGACGCAACCTTTCGGGCGGCTTCTCGACCCGGCGAAAGTGGCGCGCGCCATTGCTTTTCTGGCCTCGGAGGAATCAGGACTGATGACGGGTGCTATCGTCAATTTCGACCAGTCGGTCTGGGGCGCTTATGACGGTTCTCCGCATCCTGAGAAGCCGCTTTGAACACTTGGCGATAGCGATTTTCCTTATTTGCATATCGGGGCCGCCTTGCGATAGGCTCGTACCGATAGATCATCGCTCTTTGGAAAAGAATTCATGCTCAAAAACATAAATCCTCTGCTTACAGGTTCGTTGCTCGCCATTCTCGCAGATATGGGCCATGGCGACGACCTCGTCATCGTGGATGCAAATTATCCGGCGCAGGCTGCCGGTGTTCCCGTTCTCGATTTTCCGGGCATCAGTGCGACGCAAGTCGCAGAAGCCGTGCTCTCCCTGCTGCCATTGGACGACTTTGTTGACAGGCCAGCAGCCGTGATGCAGGCGCCGAACGAAATGCCTGCAATCTTCAAGGAATTTGAAGCGGTTATCGAGAAGGCTGAAGGCCGGAAGATTCCTGTCGAGCCGATTGAGCGATTTGCCTTCTATGATCGCGCACGCGGGGCCTTCGCGATTATTCGCACCGGCGAAAAGCGGCTTTACGGCAATATTATTTTCAAAAAGGGCGTGATCCGCTCCTGAGCGGTTTGCTGGGGCGGTTTCGGTTAAACCCGAGCGTCTGATTGGGTTTGGCCCCTAAAGCTGCTCCATTCCCATTGAAGCGCGTTTTTAAAAGAAACCCGGGCCATGACGGCCCGGGTTTGTTTTTTGCAGCTTATTCCTGCGGCTTCTGGGCCTTTGTTTTCATTGGGCCCTTATGATCGCCGCCCTTATGATCGCCACTCTTGTGGTGCTTGCCCATCTCATGATGGCCCTTGTGGCCACGATGGGACATCTTTGCGGCGCGCATTTCATGGCGGTCGAGCTTTCCATCGTCATTGCGATCCAGCGCAGCGAATTCTTTCTTGCGCTGATTCTGGATTTCATCCAGCGTTACCTTGCCGTCACCATTCACATCGAGACGGCGCTCCATGCGGTCGGCCGCGCGGCTTACGACACGCTTGAGGGCGAGGGCCTCGATTTCATCTCGCGACAGGACACCGTCGCCATTAGTATCGGCAGCCTTGAGCTGGTCCATACGGGAGAATTTCTCAAGATCGATAGGACCGCGCTTGTTTTTCGCATCCTGATTGCTTGAAACGGCGGCTTCTGCTGCTGGTTTATCCGTATTCGCATTGCTCTTCTCTTGAGCAAGTGCGGGAATAGCAAATAAAGATGTTGCGATTACAGCGATAAATGCGGTCTTCGATTTCATGGTTCTTGACTCCATTACTCTTTTACAGGTGCGCCGCTTATTGGCGTACGAATAATGTGTGCCTTTTTAGATGAACCTGATATGAATAAGCCAATTAATTATCCGTAATGTATTGGGAGGCAATAAGGGGGAGATAGGCGCAAAGCACGGCGATCCACCATGGCCCTACGGTTGAGGGAGTGCACCGGCCGCGGCAATCTGCCATCGGATTAATCAGCGGAAGTTTTTGGAATTTAAAGCGAATTTGGTGGGTGATGTAGGGATCGAACCTACGACCCGCTGATTAAGAGTCAGCTGCTCTACCAACTGAGCTAATCACCCACTCGCTTTGCCGAGGCAGCGGCCCCGGTGAAGTGAGCGGTTCTATAACGGCCTCTTTTATGTCTGTCCAGCCTTCAGTCGAAAATTTTCTGAAAAAAATGACAGCTTGTCGAAAAAGCCCGCAAATGCCGGGTTTGAAGAAATTGGTCAGTACACGCCAGCGGTGCATTCCAGCGCATTATCCGTTCTGGTTGGGGTCTTTTCCGCTCGTCTTGCAGAATCGTGGCAGCAAGATTCGTCATTCGATTCATTTTTTCTTTTTTAACGTTGTAAGCTTTACCTGTCGGCTCCATATTCGGTAGCGCTGGACAGGAACCGCTCGGCAGGGAGGGGGCTGTTCGCGGCTTTGTTAAAGCTGTAAATGTCGCAACCATATTATCGATTATTGGTTCTTGCCTGGGAGGTCAGGGGATATAAAAGGCTTCATCGGCAAGCGGTTGCTCTGCGTCTGGCGAAGCATCAACTATCCCGATCATATTTGAGCAGGGCGCTTCACGCACCGGATAGGCTTTGCGGAAAATACAGAGGCGGCTTTGATCGTTTCAGAAATCCGGTTTGCGGTATTTGAGGATGGAATGGAAAGCATAATTGGGGATCTAGGGCAGTTTATTTCCGATCACCGGGCGTGGGCCGGGCCAATTGTAGGCGCCATCGCCTTTGGTGAATCTCTTGCCATCATCGGAATGTTCATTCCCGCGACCCCGATCATGATCGCCATTGGCGGCCTTGTCGGCGCTGGAATTGTTGAGCCGCTCCCCGTGATCATCGGCGCCGTCATCGGTGCGGTGGCCGGTGACATTATTTCCTATCTTCTTGGCTGGTGGCTGGGCCGCAACATCATTCATAAATGGCCGCTCAACAAGTATCGCAGCGCCGTGGCACGTGCGCGCCTCCTCTTTCGCCGCTATGGTTTTACCGCGGTTTTTTTGGGCCGGTTCTTCGGGCCGGTGCGCTGTACCGTGCCGATGGTGGCTGGCATGATGTCCATGGACCAGACCCGATTCCAGACGGCAAACGTGCTTTCGGCACTCGTATGGGCCCCGCTCATGTTCCTTCCGGGCTGGCTGGTAGGGCGCGGGGCAGGGATATTCGCCAAAATGGATGGCGATCATATGCGCTGGTTTATCATCGCTATCGCCATTGCCACTGTCATCGTAACGGTTATTGGCGTGCGCTTTTTCAGGGCGCGCCCGCGCCACGAGCGCAAGCGCGGGGTGCAGGTATCGCCGGGGGAGTAATCAGCCACTTGTCTTGCGGGTTTGCGTCTGCATAGTGAGGCAAACCATAGTTTCCCATGGCAATGGGCGATTCATTGGCAGTATATGCCCCGGTGAACGCCCCCAACAAGGTTCATCGCGCTTTATGCCCGACGACAGTTCCGACGAATCGCCTGCGCGAAGTCCGAATTTCCTTCACGAAATTCCGGGCCCGGATTGTGTGGAGCAATTTCTATCGATGTTCGCTTCCGGCAGGCTGGACCGTAATCGCGCGGCCCGGCCTTTTGACGTCTGCGCCTTTCAACCCTGCCTGCATCTGGAGCGACTCCAGTTATGATGGAATGGCCGGGATCAATCTAACTATTTGTTTTGCCACACTATCCTACGCAAAACCGCCTTATGTTTTTGCTGGAATCATTCTAAAGGAGCCGACATATCATGGACTGGTCCATGGACTGGATTGCCGATCCCAACGCCTGGATAGGTTTGGTGACATTGGTGGTGCTCGAGATCGTTCTCGGTATCGACAATCTCGTCTTCATCGCCATTCTGGCCGACAAGCTGCCGCCGCACCAGCGCAATCGTGCGCGCCTGGTTGGCCTTGGTTTGGCGCTTGTGATGCGTCTGGTGCTGCTCGCGTCGATCTCGTGGATCGTCACGCTGCGCGAACCGCTCATTTCCATAATGGGGCTGTCGTTCTCCGGTCGCGATATCATCATGCTCACTGGCGGTCTGTTCCTGCTTGGCAAGGGCACGATGGAGCTTCATGAACGCCTTGAGGGCAGCCATGGACCGAAAAGCAGCCGGATTGTCCATGCGGTGTTCTGGCAGGTGATCGTGCAGATCGTGGTGCTCGATGCCGTCTTCTCGCTCGACAGTGTGATCACGGCCGTAGGTATGGTCCAGCATCTGACGGTCATGATGATAGCCGTCATTCTGGCCATCGGCGTGATGATGCTTGCCTCCCGACCCTTGATGGATTTCGTCAACAAGCATCCCACCGTCGTTATCCTCTGTCTCGGCTTCCTGATGATAATTGGTTTCAGTCTCGTTGCGGAAGGTTTCGGCTTGCATATTCCCAAGGGCTATCTCTATGCGGCCATTGGCTTTTCGGTGCTTGTGGAGGCAGCCAACCAGTTTGCGCGCCGCAATCGCGAAAAGCTGGTGACGACAAACGACCTGCGCGAACGCACCGCAGGGGCCGTGCTGCGGCTTTTGGGCGGCAGCCGCGGTGAGAACCCGCTTTCCGACACGGTTGACGTGATTGCGCAGCAGACTGCGGCCAGCGATGTCTTCCTGCCGGAGGAAAAGGAAATGATCCGCGGTGTTCTTGATCTGGCGGAGCGCCCGGTGCGGTCCATCATGTCGCCGCGCAACGAGGTGGAATGGCTCGATCTTGACGAGGATGAAGACAAAATCCACGCCACTATCCGCAAGCTTTCGCATTCGCGGGTCGTGGTGGCGCGCCATCAGGTGGATGAGTTCATCGGCGTGGCGCTGGTTAAGGATCTGCTGCTCGATATGACCGACAAGAAGGCCATCGACTGGGACAAGGTTGTGAAGCAGCCGCTCGTTGTGCATGAGAATGCCAATGTGCTTCGTGTCATGGAGCAGTTGCGCATCTCGCCGATCCAGCTTGGCGTGGTCGTGGACGAGCATGGCTCCTTCGAGGGCGTGGTGACGCCAACGGATATTCTGGAGGCCATCGCCGGGGAATTCCCGGATGAGGACGAGGAAGTCGCGGTCGCCCAATCCGACGGGCAGGGCGGTTATCTCGTGGATGGTTTTACGGATATTCGCCGCTTGAGCGGACTTCTCGACCGCGATCTGGTGGACGAGGGTGATCGCTATACGACGCTTGCAGGCTATGCGCTCTGGCATCTCGGCCATTTGCCGGTTGGCGGCGAGAGTTTCACTGCCGACGGCTTTGATTTCACGATCGAGGCCATGAGCGGTCGCCACGTCGAGAAGGTCCGGATCAGGCCCGTGCCGGATTACGAGGTGTAGAACCTGTTTGCGGGCGGGGGCGCACTTCTCACAAATTATTTCACTCATTCATCTCCGATAGAATAAGTAGGTTATTGACAAGGCCGGGGGGAAGCCTTCAAAATTAACGCATCGTTCATAATTGCAGCAGAAGTGCTGCAACAAACCGGACGGATCGGCGAATAAGGAGGCTTGGAAGGATGCGAATTTTGCGATTGCTCGCTGTGAATATGATGGACGCAATATTGCGCATTTCCGCCTTTCTTGAGCGGCCGTGGTGTGCGATGAAACTCAATGCTGAAGAGATCGCAGAACGCAGGCGCAGCCGTCTGGAGTGCGGTGAGCAGAATTTTCTCTGGTGCTGGCAGCACCGTGGATTCTGGTAATCAGGCATTGCCAGAAAAAAATTCGAGGCCGGAAGCGCAAGTTTCCGGCCTTTGTTTTTGTTTTACGCCAGGCCTGGAAGCGGGAAATATTTTCTCCCGTACGATAGCGCGATAGGTCCAAGTTCCATAAAACATTTGGAAAGTAGTTTATATATTTAAATCAATGATTTAGATTGATTTTGCTTCATTTGCCGCTAGATTTGTTTTCTAAATTCAATTTGAAAACTACGCCCTTTGTACAGCGGTGGCGGTGGGGAAGCATGTCATGAGAAAAATTATTCTATACGCGGCAGTTGCGCTTGGTCTTGGTGCTGCGCCGGTTCAGGCTCAGGAGCCGAATGAAATCCTCAACGTCTCCTATGACATTGCGCGAGAGCTTTATGAGCAGATCAATCAGGCTTTTGTTGCTGACTGGAAGGCCAGGACCGGACAGGAGCTGACGGTCAACCAGTCCCATGCGGGTTCCTCCAAGCAGGCCCGCTCCATTCTGGAGGGGCTGGAAGCCGATGTCGTGACCTTTAATCAGGTGGTGGACGTGCAGGTTCTGCACGACAAGGGCAATCTCATCCCGGCTGATTGGCAGAATCGGCTTCCCAATAATTCCTCGCCTTATTATTCTTTCCCGGCCTTTCTTGTCCGCGAAGGCAATCCGAAGCACATCAAGAACTGGGATGATCTGGCTCGTGACGATGTGAAGGTGATCTTCCCCAACCCGAAGACCTCCGGCAATGCGCGCTATACCTATCTTGCAGCCACGGCCTATGCCAACGAGGCTTTCAAGGGCGACAAGGAGAAGGTGAAGGAGTTTATCGGCAAGATTTTCAGCAATGTGCCGGTGTTCGATACGGGCGGTCGCGGTGCGACCACGACTTTCGCCGAGCGTGGCCTTGGCGATGTGCTCGTGACTTTCGAGGCCGAGACGCGGGGCACGGAAAAAATGCTTGGGCCTGACAAATATGATGTGGTCGTTCCTGAAATGAGCCTGCTTGCCGAATTCCCGGTCACGGTGGTCGATACGGTCGTGGACAAGCGCGGCTCACGCAGGATCGCCGAGGCCTATCTCGATTATCTTTATTCGCCCGCCGGGCAGGAGATTCTGGCCCAGAATTTCAATCGCGTGCACGACAAGGATGTGATCGCGAAGCACAAGGATATCTATCCCGATGTGCGCCTTGTGACGGTGGAAGAAGCGTTCGGCGGCTGGGACAAGGTTCAGAAGGAGCATTTCTCCGAAGGCGGTGTGCTCGATCAACTCTTTACCGGCAAGTAATGGCGCAATAGAGCGGTTCCGGTTGAAACGGAAACGCTGGAACCGCTCCAAGTATTTGTTTTGTCGCATTATCCGACGCAAAACCGCTTCGCACTTTTGGCTCGAAAATGCTCTAGGCGGGGCGTAATGCTCCCGTCGTGCTTCTGGAAGAATTCGGTGTCTCTGTTAAGTATGAAACGCAATTCTGTGCTGCCGGGATTCGGACTGACCCTCGGCTGCACTCTGGTTTATCTCACGGTCATCGTTGCGCTTCCCTTGCTGGCGATGATCCTGAAGACAGCCAGCCTGGGGTGGGGCGATTTCTGGAATATTGTCACCTCCGAGCGGGCGCTGGCGACCTATCGCATCACCGTGAGCGCCGCCGCTGTCGCCACGATCCTCAATGGTTTGTTCGGCCTGCTGCTGGCCTGGGTGTTGACGCGCTACGACTTTCCCGGCAAGCGCCTCATCGATGCGGCCGTTGATCTTCCCTTCGCCCTGCCGACGGCAATTGCCGGCCTTGCCCTTGTGACGCTCTTTGCGCAGAACGGCTGGTTCGGGCGCGTGCTGGAGCCGCTTGGCATCAAGGTTGCCTATGCGCCGCTCGGCATCATGATTGCGATGTTTTTCACCAGCATCCCCTTTGTCGTTCGCACGGTGCAGCCGGTGCTTGAAGACATGAGCGCGGATGTGGAAGAGGCTGCGCGCAGCCTTGGGGCTACTTCGTGGCAGACCTTCACCCATATCACCTGGCCGACCATTTTCCCGGCCTTTCTGGCGGGAGCCTCGCTTTCGTTCGCGCGCAGCCTTGGCGAATTCGGTTCCATTGTCTTTATCTCCGGCAATCTTCCCTTTCAGACGGAAGTGACCGCGCTGCTGGTTTTCATCCGGCTTGATGAATATGATTATCCGGCGGCGGCGGCACTGGCCTTCGTGATGCTGGTGATGGCTTTTTTCATGCTTCTCGTGACCAATCTCATCCAGGCAAGGCGGCTTCGCTATGCAGAACGCTGACGCAGCCTTGCAGGCCCGCAACACGGGGCCAGTCCGCAACATTCTGATCTGGCTTGCAGCGGGTCTTTCGGTGCTTTGCATCGGTGCGCCGCTGGCGGTTATCTTCTCCTACGCCTTCAGCAAGGGCATCCATGTCTTCTTCAGCGAGATATTGAAGCCGGATACACTCCATGCCGTGTGGCTCACCGTGCTGACCGCAATCGTTGTCGTACCGATCAACATGGCTTTCGGCGTCTGCGTGGCGTGGCTGGTGACGAAATTCCGCTTTCCCGGACGAAGGCTCCTCATTACCTTCGTGGAGATACCTTTTTCCGTTTCGCCCATCGTGGCGGGCGTGACCTATCTCTTCCTCTATGGTTCGCAAGGGCTTCTCGGGCCGTTTCTGGAAGCGCATGATATCAAGATCATGTTCACGGTTCCGGCCATTTTTCTGGTAAGTCTTTTTGTGACTTCGCCTTTCGTGGCGCGGGAGCTGATCCCGCTGATGGAAGTGCAGGGAAGCGATGAGGAGGAGGCGGCATTGACGCTGGGCGCAAGCGCCTGGCAGACATTCTTCTATGTCACCTTGCCCAATATCAAATGGGCCTTGCTCTATGGCGCGGTGCTTTGCAATGCGCGTGTCATGGGCGAGTTTGGCGCAACGTCCGTCGTGTCGGGCGCGATCCGCGGCAAGACCAATACATTGCCGCTTCAGGTTGAGCTGTTGTTCAACGATTACAATGTGGCAGGCGCTTTTGCGGCAGCTTCCACGCTGGCGCTCATCGCGCTTGTAACACTGGTTCTAAAGGTCTTTCTTGAACGCAAGCAGCATTCTTAGAGCATAATCCGGATCGTTTTGTTGCACTCCGGCTGGATTATGCTCTTAAAATGCCGCCCATCCCGGAAGGAATGGGCGGGGAGCAGGCAGGCCGCCTGGGAGATTTGGGTTGACCGCGGGTTCCCTGTGGAGAGAGGAAGCAAGAATGGCTCCGTCCGGCCAGTGGCCGAAGCCGCTTGCAACATTGATGTGTCCGGCGTGGCCAAGATCGACAAAGCCTGAACCCCAGACATGCGATAATGCTTCCGCCTTGGCGAAGCTCATATATTCATCGTTGCGGCTTGCCACCACGATGGAAGGAAAGCCCAGTTCGTGGCGGGGCAGGGGTGCAAAGCTTTAGAACCGGCTGTCCCTGCGGGCCATGGTTTCGGCGTCTGCCGGAGCGACCAGCAACGCGCCCGCCACATGGGCGGCGGCCGGGCGGCTTGCCAGATGTGCCACCAGCACACAGCCAAGACTATGCGCCACGAGAACCGCGCCGGGATTTTCGGCCAGCGTGGCTTCAAGCATATGCATCCAATCGGACAGCACCGGATAATGCCAGTCGTCCTGTTCGACGAGCAATGCTGATGGATCGTCATGCAACCATTGGCGCTGCCAGTGGCCTGCTTCCGATCCCTTATAACCGGGGATAAGCAATGTCGCAGGCATTTGTTATTCCTCTTGGATGGGCGTCAAAACAACTGGTTAGAGTGCCGATCTGATTTATTCAGAGCAAAATGCGCTCTGGAGCAGTTCCGGTTAAAACGGAATCGTTGGAACCGCTCTAAGGCCTTGGGAACGTTCATTTCTGCGAGTACAAAAACTATTTAAAGATAGGCGTCATGTGACGTCTTTTTAAGGCAAATTAATTCAATCTAAGTCGATAAGATGAAAATTATTCTCTACTTTTACCTGGTTGCTGTTCGTGCTGTTTTTCGTTCCAGCGCAGGACGAATTGTGACTTCTCAAACACCAGCACAACCACCAGCGATATGGCGAAGGGGATGAGCAGGTAGAGAAGGCGGAAGACGATGAGTGCGGCAAGCACATCGGCCTGATCCATATCCGGCAGGCCGGTGAGGAAAACCAGCTCCAGGACGCCAAGGCCGCCAGGCGCGTGCGAAATCAAAGCTGCCGAGAATGAAACCAGAAAGATGCCGAGGATAATCAGGAAGCCCGGATTTCCCGCTTCCGGCAGCGCGAAATAGATGATCCCGGCAGCGCCGATCAGCTCAAGCGGAGCGACGATCAATTGTTGCGCCACGATGGGCAGGCGCGGATATTCAAGGCGGAAGCTGCCGATCTGCAACGGGCGCAGGCGCAGCCAGCTGCCAAAGATATAAAGCAGCACAAAGAACAGCATTATCAGTGCGATAACGATGGAGACCGCTGGTGTCAGCTCTTCGTTGAAGCGCATGAGAACATGCGGCTCTAGCAGGAGAACCACGCTTGAGGTGATGATGACGCCGAGAACGAAGGTGAAGGAGCAGAAGGCGATCAGGACGGCGATTTTGCTACCGGGCATTCCTTGCGAGGAATAGGCGCGATAGCGCACCACGGCCCCGGAAACCACCGAGGCGCCGATATTGTGTGAAAGGGCATAGGTCGTGAAGGAACAGAGCGCGATGAACAGCCAGGAAATCTTGAACCTGAGATGCAGGAGCGCGATGCGATCATAACCGGCAAGCGAACTATAGGCGAGAAGTGCTGAAGCTGTGGCCAGCACCCAATGGTGCATACGTATGGCGTAGAGACTGTCCAGAACGTCATCAAGTGAAATGCTGCGAAGCTCCCGGTAGAGAAGCCAAGCCGAAACCCCGACTGCACATATGCCAATGACCGGCCAAATATAATCCTTTGCTTTCATTAACCGATCACCATGCCTTCACGCTTCATATCGCCCCCATTTTCATTCACGATGTCGGTCGCCGTATCTTCGGCTTTTTCCGGCATGTTCTCCTTCGGTCCGGCTGGAACCTCAATTGGCGCTGGAACATGTTCGTTCCTTTCGCTTCGAGGATCCGCGCCAATGGCATTCGCCATGGCTCCGGCAATTTCTTCTTCGCCAAGAATGACGGAATCCGCACCGAGATCGCGCAGATATTGCGCCTCGGCCTGCGAACAGGCACGCACGACAATGTGCAGCCCGGAATTTGCGGCACGTCCCAACGCCGTCACACGCCCCGCCTCGAAGGCATTGGGAATGGCGATGACCAGATTTCGCGCCACACCGGGGTTTGCCGCTTCCAGTATTTCGGTATTGGAAGCGTTCCCCGCAATGGTTTCGATCCCTTTTTCCTTCAAGGATATGCAGATTTTGGGTGAATCCTCGATGACGAGAAATGGCACTTCCTTTTCCTGCAATCCGGCGGCGAGCCTGCCGCCGATCTGACCGTAGCCGACGATGATCGTATGGCCGGTCAGCAATGTATGGGGCAAAGGTTCCGGTTCGGCAATGTTGTGTTCCGTAGCGTTGCTTTCATCGGCGGTGAGGTTGGTGGCGCCGCGCTTTTCGAGCCACGGTCTCATGCGCTCGGCCACGATAAACATGACCGGGTTGAGGAAAATGGAAAGGATCGCGCCTGCAAGGATGAGATCGCGCCCGGCTGGCGGCAGCAGATTGAGGCTGACGCCGAGGCCAGCCAGAATGAAGGAAAACTCGCCGATCTGCGCAAGGCTTGCCGAAATGGTAAGCGCGGTGCTGACCGGGCGGCGGAAGGCGCGAACGATAAAAAAGGCCGCGACCGATTTGCCGATCAGGATGATGGCGAGTGTTCCGAGAAGGGGCAGGGGGTCTTTGAGCAGGCTCATCGGGTCGAAGAGCATGCCGACTGAAATGAAGAAGAGGACGGCGAAGGCATCGCGCAAGGGAAGGGATTCTTCGGCTGCGCGGTGGCTGAGTTCGGATTCGCTCATCACCATGCCCGCAAAGAATGCGCCTAGCGCGAAGGATACACCGAAAAGATGCGCCGCGCCGAAGGCAACGCCAAGCGCAATCGCCAGCACACCGAGGCGGAACAATTCGCGCGAGCCGGTCTGCGCGACCACGTTGAGAAGCCACGGAATGACCTTGCGCCCGACCACCAGCATCAGGACGATGAACAAAACGACTTTGGCGACGGTCAGAAGAATGGTGCCGCCAATGCCGAGGCCGAGCCATGTAACGATGGTATCGCTTGCCGCCATCCCCTGCGCGCGGCCCGTCACGCTCGCAATCGCCGGCAGCAGCACCAGCGCCATGACCATGGCGAGGTCTTCGACGATCAGCCAGCCGATCGCGATGCGCCCGCGTTCGGTATCGATCAGGCGGCGCTCCTGCATGGCGCGCAGGAGAACCACGGTACTGGCCGTTGAAAGAGCCAGGCCGAAAACCATGCCCGCCTGCACATCCCAGCCAAGGGCAAGGCCAAGCCCCGTACCAAGGGCCGCGGCTGCCGCAATCTGCGCCAATGCGCCTGGAACGGCAATCGCTTTGACGGAAAGCAGGTCTTTCAGGGAAAAGTGCAAACCGACGCCGAACATCAGCAGGATGACGCCGATTTCGGCAAGCTGGAGAATAAGGTCCTGATCGGCCACGAAGCCCGGTGTGTGCGGGCCTGCAATGACACCGGCCAGAAGATAGCCGACAAGGGGAGAGATTTTCAGCCGGGTGGCTATCGCACCAAAGATAAAGGCAAGGCATAACCCAATGACGATTGTCGCAATCAAAGGCGTGTCATGGGGCATCAGATGCCTTTCCGCTCTGTTCTTCCAGATTCATCAATGAGGGCCGGGCAAGGCGGATACCTCGCCCGGCAGGTTGGTTATTTCTGCGCGATTGCGCCTTCTTCGGCTGTCTTGTGCGCCGCCTTGTGACGCTGCCACCAGTCGCCCAGCAACAGCAGAATCGGCGCCGCGATGAAGATCGAAGACGACGTCGCGATCACAATACCGAACAGCATAGGCACGGCAAAATTATGAACGGCGCTGCCGCCCCAGATCGCCATGGGGAACATACACAGGAAAGTTGTCATTGACGTGTAGATACAGCGCACAAGCACCTGATTGATGCTCATATCGATGATTTCGCGCAGCGTCTTCGACTTGTAGAGGCGCATGTTTTCACGCATGCGGTCATAGACGACCACCTTGTCGTTCACCGAATAACCGATAATGGTCAGCAGCGCGGCAATGGCGGTCAGGTTGAAGTCGAGTTGTGTCAGGGCGAAAAAGCCGATGATCTTTGTGGTGTCGAGAATGAGCGTCGCGATGGCCCCCAGCGCGAAGAACCACTCGAACCGCCACCAGATATAGAACAGCATGACGACAGCCGAAAGAATGACCGCGATCATGCCCGAACGGGCGAGCTCACCGGAGACTTTCGGGCCGACGACTTCGGTGCGTTCGATCTTCACACCGGGATCGAGTTCGGTCACGGCTTCACGCATCTTGTTGATGGCTGCCGTCTGCGCCTCTTCGCCACCCTCCTGACGCTGAACGCGGATCAGAACCTGATTGGGGCTGCCAGCGGTTTGAAGTGCGACTTCACCCAGGTTGAGCGCGCCAAGCTTGGCGCGAAGCTGCGCAAGATCGGCTGGCTGTGAGGTGCTGATTTCTGCCTGGATACCGCCCTTGAAGTCGATGCCATAATTGAGGCCCGGCTTGAAGAAAAGGATGATCGAGGCAATCGACAGCACGATGGAAACGCCGATGCCGATGAAACGCGCATTCATAAACCGGAAATTCGTATGCTCGGGCACGAATTTCAGGAATGGCTCGATGTGCAGCACCTTGAGTTTGCGGCGGCGGACGAACCACGCCATGATCATGCGCACCAGCGTCACATCGGTGAACATCGAAATGGCGATGCCGAGCATCATGGTGACGGCGAAGCCGCGAACCGGGCCGGTGCCGAACAGGAACAGAAGGATGGTTGCCGTCAGCGTCGTGACATTGGCGTCCACGATGGTGGCAAAGGCGCTGTGGAAGCCCTTGTCGAGCGCCGCCATCGCGCCAAGTCCCTTGCGGGTTTCTTCACGGATGCGCTCGTTGATGAGAATATTCGCATCGACCGCGATGCCGATGCCGAGAATAATGCCTGCGATACCGGGCAGCGTCAGCGTTGCGCCGATCAGGCTTAGCGCCGAGAAGGTCAGCAGCGTATGGAGCAGAAGCGCGACATTCGCAATCACACCCCAGAATCCATAGAGAAGCAGGATGAAGACGGCCACGAGAAGGAAGCCGATGATACCTGTCATCAGGCCCATCTTGATGGCGTCGCCGCCAAGATCCGGGCCGACGGTGCGTTCTTCGATGACGGTGAGCGGAGCGGGCAGGGCGCCTGCGCGCAGAAGCGCGGAGAGGACGACCGTATCCTGAACGGTGAAGCTGCCGCTGATCTGGCCGGAGCCGCCCGTGATCGGCTCGCGGATGACCGGCGCGCTCAGCACCTTGCCGTCGAGAACGATGGCGAAGGGGCGGTTGACGTTCTTGGTGGTGATATCCGCGAACTGGCGTGCACCGAGGCTGTCGAAACGGAACGAAACGATAGGCTCATTGGTCCGCGGGTCGAAGCCCGCGCGCGCATCGGTGAGGCGCTCGCCGGAAAGGGCGACCTGATCCTCGATCGGATATTTGATGGCGGGATTTTTTGAATCCGGCATGATGGTCACGCCCGGAGGCGGCGGATCGTTCGGATTGGCATCCGCGACCATGTGGAAGCTCATCTTCGCCGTGCTTCCGAGAAGCTGGCGGAGCTGTGCCGGATCCTGAAGGCCTGGAAGCTGAACCACGATGCGGTCAGAGCCGACGCGCTGGATGGACGGTTCGGCAACGCCAACCTGGTCAACGCGCTGGCGGATGATTTCAAGGCTTTGCTGAAGGGCTGAATCGAGGCGGTAATTGAAGCCTGCCTCAGTCAGCGTCAGGCGAATCTGGTTATTGTCGTTTTCCGTGACGTCGATGTCGTTGATCGCCGTGCCAAAGCCGCTGGTGTTCACCTGCGAGATGAGGGTGCGCAGGGCTGTTTCGGCCTTGGCGCGCTGGTCGGCGTCGGGGATGGTTACGACAACCGCGTCGCCAACGACGCGGATCGACTGCGGCTGGATGCGGTCGGCGCGAAGCTTGCTGCGGGCATCGTCGAGCAGGGTGCGCAGGCGATCCTTTTTCAGTGCTGCCGCATCCACTTCGAGTACGAGATAGGAGCCGCCGCGCAGATCGAGGCCGAGTGTGACCTGACGCTTCGGCAGCCATGATGGCAGCGCATCCAGTTGCTTTTGGGTAAAGAAGTTGGGCAAGGCGATGATTATGCCGATCAGAACGACCAGGCTATAAAGCGCAACGACCCATTTTGAAGTACGCATGAATTATGGTTCCGGGTTTATCATGCCCCGTGCGCCACTCATGAAGCGGGCTTGCGGGCTGTTATAATGGTATTCGGATTGGTGAGGCCCAATCTGCCTGAAACGTTATCATGCGTTTTCAGGCGGTGCACGGGCCGAGCCAAAATGCCCCCGCAAGGCTGGCAGAGGCTGAAATATCTGTGCGGCTTCCGCAGAGCGGTTGCCAGAAACGTGGAGTTCCGCCGTCTTCGTGAGCAATGCGGCATTGCCATCGCCAAGCCAGACCGTCTTGATCTTGGCTGCGATGGCTTCCATCAGGATGGCGCGGATTGGCTGCGGAGCCGGTGTGGATTGCTGGCGTGCGGGCGCTGCGGCGCTGCCTTCGGCCTGCCTTGCAGCTATGCCACGCGGCTGGTTGAGGGCATCACCGGCTTGCGAGGAAAAATCCACAGTGAACAGAAAGGCCGTAAACGACAGCACGCACGTCACGAACAGCATGAAGCCATGCTGCCTGTCCTGCTCTGTCTTTTTCCTGCCCTTCGTCAAATCGCCGAGACTTTCTCTGGAGTTCAACCGTGGAATGGAGCCAGTTTTCACGCTCTTTGCGAATCCTCATTAATCATTTGTTTCCGCATGAACAAGGGAATACTGGCATGAAGGTCTTTCTTGCACGCTATTCGGTTGCTTCACGAATAAAGCGAAATCTTGTAAGTGGATGGCTCCTTGTTTCCATTCTAACGCGCTTTATGTTGAAGCGGTGCTCTTACTTTAACGGCAGAATTGAAATTGATCCCTTTATCGACATTCCGCGTCCTTGCTGTTTCTCTGCTGGCTGGCGCTCTCTCGCTGGGTGCGCTTGCGCCGGCCGTGGCGCAGAATGACAAGCAGCAAAACCCGCCTGCCTCGCAGTCCGCGCCGGCGGAAAAGCCGAATGGGCAGGCAGCTTCCGCTGCCGATCAACGGCCCCCCGAACCCGTATCGAGCCCCGTATCAAGCATTGTACAGCAGCAGCGGCCCACGTTCGATGAGCTGAAGCAACTGACGAAGAAGATCAACGAGCAGCTTTCCAAGTCCGCGTCGAGCGATGAGGCGCTTGCCAATCTCAAGCTTCAGCTTGACGCCCTTTCCAAGAAGCTTCTGGAAACGGGCGTTGCCTTCCGCCCGCGCCTTACCGAGATCAACACGCGGCTGGAGCAGCTTGGCCCCGCGCCTTCGAGCGATCAGCCGGCGGAGCCGGCCATCGTTGGGGAAGAGCGTGCACGGCTGATAGCGGAAAAGGCAGAAATCAACGCTACCCTTGGCGAAACGGAAGACACGTCGCTTGCCGTGAACCGCATGTCTGCGTTGATCGGCGATATGCGGCGTGATCTCTTCACCAAGACGCTTTCGCAGCGCGTCAATCTGGATTCGACGCTTGGCAGCGAAGTGGTTTCGGCTGCAAGCGACCAGATGATATCGTTGTGGCGTATCGTGCGATCGTGGTGGCGTTTCGTTGTCACCTTCAAGCTTGAATCGTTTCTGGCTGCCGCTTTCTTTGCCCTTGCCGCCGCATTGGTGCTTCAGTTCGGCGCGCAGCGGTTTCTGGGCGCCTTTTACCGGCGCGACCCGTCCGTCGAATCCCCATCCTATCTGAGCCGTTTATCGGTTGCGTTCTGGTCAACGGTCATTCCGTCAGCAGCCGTTGGCGTCTTTCTGGCGACGACATATTTCCTCCTCAATTACTTCAATGTGTTGAGGACGGATATTGCATCGCTTTTCCAATCGCTTTTCATCGTATTGGGGCTGGTGTTCTTCATTCACCGGCTGGCCGTGGCCTGCATCAGTTCCGATATGCCGCAATGGCGGCTGGTGCAGGTGGCCCCGCGCCCGGGGCATCTTCTGGCCTGGCTGGTGACAGCCACCGCACTTACCAGCGGACTTGATTCCTTCTTTGGAACAGTCAATCGCATACTTTCCTCGCCACTCTCGCTGACTATGGCAAAAAGCCTGATCGCGACGGTGATTATCGGGGTGCTCATTCTGGCCATCGCCTTTGTCAAGCCTGTCGAGCGAGAGAAGGATGGCGCTGTCCGTGCGTGGCCACGCGCTTTCAGGATATTCCTGATTTTGATGGGGCTCTTGCCTATTCTCACGGCCCTTTCCGGCTATATCGGCATTGCGCGTTTCATCTCGCAGCAGATCGTCGTGACGGGCGCTTTCCTTGTCACCATGTATATGGGCTTCCTGACAGGGCGCGCGATTTCCGAGGAGCAGGCCTTCGCCTCAAGCCGGATCGGCAAGGCAATGCGCGAGCGTTTTCATTTCGATGAAGCAACGCTCGACCAGCTTGGCCTTCTGGCTGGTATTCTCATCAATCTGGTCGTCGCGCTGATCGGCATTCCGCTGGTTTTGATGCAGCTTGGTTTTCAGTGGGCGGAGCTGAAAAGCACATTCTACAAGCTGATGACCGGCTTCCAGATCGGAAATTTCTCCATCTCGCTCATGGGGCTCCTGTCGGGTGTGCTGCTGTTTCTCATCGGCTATGTCCTGACGCGCTGGTTCCAGAACTGGCTGGATAACAGCGTCATGGCGCGTGGCCGGGTGGATTCGGGTGTGCGCAATTCCATCCGCACTGTTGTCGGTTATGTCGGGCTTTGTCTCGCGGCGCTGATGGGCATTTCGGCGGCCGGGTTCAACCTTGCCAATCTCGCACTGATTGCTGGCGGCCTCTCTCTCGGTATCGGTTTCGGCCTCCAGAATATCGTCCAGAACTTTGTTTCCGGCCTGATCCTGCTGGCAGAACGCCCCTTCAAGGTGGGCGACTGGGTGGAGGCGGGTACGGTCAGCGGCATTGTGAAGAAGATCAGCGTGCGCGCGACGGAAGTGGAAACATTCCAGAAACAGTCGATTATCGTGCCGAATTCGACGCTCATCAACGGCAATGTCGGCAACTGGACGCACCGCAACAAGCTTGGCCGCATCGACATCAATGTGCAGGCTTCCTTTACAGAAGACCCGCGCCGCGTCCACGCGCTTTTGCTGGAGATCGTGCGTGGCCATCCATCCATTCTGAAGAACCCGGAACCGTTCGTTTCCTTTCAGAGCATGACCGGTTCGCTGCTCGTTTTCGATGTTTATGCCCATGTGGCCGACATTACGTCGACCGGCAGTATCAAGAACGAATTGCGATTCCAGATTGTCGAGCGTTTCCATGAACAGGGGTTGAGCCTGTCATCTTCCTCGACAGACCTTATATTGAAGGCCCCCGATGTGGAGAAACTTTCGGAACTGATGCAGGAGGAAAAAGGACTTTCAGCGGCAGCCAGCAGGGAGAAGACGGGCGAAAAGAAGCCTGAGGAGGGTGACAAGGACGATCGTGCGTAACCGGATTTCGTTCAGTTGCGGTTCAGTTTTGTCAGCCTATAAGAAATTCGCAAATGCGGGAAGCCTCACGAAAGCGGGGCCAGAGTGATGGAAAGGTCGGGACAGCATGAACGGAATTGACGTTTTCAGCCTGGGCAAACCCTTTCTGGGCGCAGCAGTCATTTTGACGTTTTCCATGGGCGGCGCCTATGCCGCCAAGCTCTCCAACAATGACAGTGGGCCGCAAACTATCGTCGTCACGGAGGGCGCCTCCAAGCGTGAGATGATCGTCGCTGCGGGTGAAACCGTCGATTTCTGCCCTTCGGGTTGTTTCGTGACCTTCCCGAACGGTGATCGTGCGGCACTGATTGGGAGTGAAACGATCTCGATCAATGGCGGTAAGGCGACCGTAAAGTAACCGGCTGCATCAACCGAAAAAGCCGGGGCAGACGCCCCCGGCTTTTTTGTTTTCCAAAACCGCTTCACACTTTTCGGGATGCGCTTTAGCTGCGCGGCTTCAGGTTTTCCGGGTCATAGAGCGGCTTGTAGCCGACTGCGGCGACTTCCACCGGATAGGTCTGGCCGAAATATTCCACATGCAGCTTGCGGCCTGGCTGGCAATAGGCCCAGGGCAGATAGGCAAGCGCGATGTTTTTGCCGATGGTCGGGCCGTAAGCAACCGAGGTGGTGAAGGAGCGGCGGCCAAGCGCATCCACAAGTGTTTCGCCGGTCTCAGGGTCCAGCACCGGCATGATGCCGACCGGATAGCGCGCCACGCCGTTCTTATCGACATTATCGGTCATGACGAGTGTGCAGAGCATGGCGGGCTGGTGCTCGCGGGCCTTATATTCCAGATGTTTTGCCTTGCCGCGGAAATCCGCTTCCTTCACTTTCGGGCGGGCAAGGTCTGCTTCCAGCAGATTATATTCCGTCAGCAGGTCGGCATTTTGCAGGCGCAGGCTCTTTTCCATGCGGCGGGTATTGGCATAGGTTTCCACGCCGACGGCAATCACGCCCGTCGAGCGCAGAGCATCCCAGACGGCCAGCCCGTCCTCATAGGCCATGTGCAGTTCCCATCCCTGTTCGCCGACATAGGAAATGCGGAAAGCCGTCACATCCTTACCCGCAATCCTGATCGGCTTGATGGCCGCGAAGGGGAAGTTTTCCGGATCGAGGCTTTGCGGGTTCTCAACCACTTTTTTGAGATTTTCACGGGCATTCGGCCCCCATATGCCGATGGTGACATATTTTTCCGTCACATCGGTAATGGTGACGTTGAAGCCCTTATCTTGCGCTACGCGGCGCATATAATGAAAATCGCGCGGGCCCGCATCGGCACCGTTAATCATGCGAATGCGGTCAGCCATGCGGATGGCCGTGAAATCGGCACGCACCATGCCTTCGTCATCGAGGAAGTGGGTGTAGATGCCCTTGCCGATATTGGCATCGCCGCCGATCCTGGCCGCGCAGAGCCATTCCATCAATGCGACATGGTCCGGCCCTTCAATATCGTACATCGCGAAATGCGACAGGTTGATGATGCCGCAATTTTCGGTGAGTTCGAGATGCTCGGCGTTGGAGACGCGCCAGAAATGGCGGTTGTCCCATTCGTTTTCACGCACGGGAACGCGATCGCCGTATTTTTCCAGAAGATGTTCATTGGCGGCATAGCCATGGGCGCGCTCCCAGCCGCCAAGCTCCATGAAATAACCGCCCAGTTCCACTTCGCGCTCATAGAAGGGTGAGCGGCGAATATTGCGGCCCTTGGAAAACGGCTCACGCGGGTGGACTGCCGGATTATAGACCTTCATTGCCGTTTCCGTGCAGCGGTCCCAGATGAACTGCTCGGTCATCTGGTGCGGGTCGAAACGGGAATAGTCGATGGCGTGGTGATCGATGGAGGTGCGGCCATCCGTCATCCAGTCGGCAACGAGCTTGCCCATGCCGGGGCCGTCCTTGACCCAGATTGCCACCGCATACCAGAGGCCGCGCACCTTCTGGCTTTCGCCTACCGATGGGCCGCCATCGGTTGTGACCTGCAGGAAACCGTTGAAGGAGTGGCTTTCATTATAGCCAAGCTCGCCGAGGATGGGCGTCAGTTCAATGGCGCGCTCCAGCGGCTCCAGAATCTGTTCCATATCGAGGTCACGCTGAGACGGCGAAAGGCGCGCTTCATGTTTTTCCAGAAGGTCGCGCGGGTGGCAGAGGCGGGGATTGGTTTCCTCGTAATAACCCCCTTCGATCTGGCCGCCTTCGGCGGTCTTCGGGTCGCCGGTATCGCGCATATAGGCGGAATTGCCCTGATCGCGCAGGAGCGGCCAGCCGATTTCCTTGCCCGTTCCCGCGAACTCGTTATAGGGGCCGAAGAAGGTGAGCGGATGGTCAATCGGCATCACTGGCAGGTCTTCACCAACCATTTCGGCGATCAGACGGCCCCAAAGCCCGGCACAGATGATGACATGATCGGCTTCGATTGTGCCGCGATGGGTGACGACGCCCTTGATGCGACCGTTTTCCACTACAAGCGACTGGGCCGGTGTGTTGGCGAAGCTTGTGAGCTTGCCTGCCGCTTCCGCCTGATCAATCAGCTTGCCTGCAACAGTCTGTGAGCGAGGGATGACAAGGCCGGCATCCGGATCCCAAAGCCCGCCCTGAACCATGCTTTCCTCGATCAGCGGGAATTTTTCCTTGATCTCCGCCGGTTCCATCAGGCGCGCGCGGGTGCCGAAAGCCTTGCCCGATGCGACCTTGCGCCTGATCTCATCCATGCGCGCATCATCACCGACGCGGGCAACCTCAATCCCGCCGACGCGGGCGTAGTGGCCCATCTTTTCATAGAAATCGATGGAATAGAGCGTTGTCCACCATGAGAGGAAATCATGGCTTGTCGCATAGTAGAAATCCGAGGCATGGGCGGTCGAACCGATATCGGTTGGAATGCCCGACTTGTCGATGCCGACAATATTGTCTCACCCCCGCTCGATCAGGTGGTGCGCCACCGATGCGCCGACGATGCCGCCGAGCCCGATAATCACGACTTTCGCCTTCTTGGGAAACTCTGCCATTTTATGCGATCCTGGTTGTTTTATTACAAAACCATAGTCGTTGGGTGGTCGCGACATTTGCCTTTATACGACATATTCGCGGCGCCGGACGACCGGGCATTGGAGCGCTTTGGTTCACTGGCACTGTTCCATGCGCGACGGATGCGGTTTTCACTGCAATCCTCTGCGGCCTTGCAGGGCGAAGTTGCGGAATTGATTCCGAAAAGCTTTCTATGGCCTTGATTTTTCGTGGTGTTAAGCTTTCCCGAAACCTCAATCCGGTGGGTCAGGCTGCAACAAGTATTTTGCGCTCAGCGCGCTCCTGTTGTGGCGAACGCCCGTAAAGTTCGCGGTAGCATTTGGAAAAATGCGACGCTGAAACGAAGCCGGAGGCGACAGCAGCTTCCACGACAGGCATGGAGGATTGCAGCAGGAGATGGCGTGCGCGGTCGAGGCGGATTTCGAGATAATAACGGGCAGGCGAACGGCCCATTTCCTGCCGGAACAGGCGCTCCACCTGACGGCGCGAGAGGCCGATCGTATGCGCCACGTTGATGAGCGCCTGCGGCTCGGAAAGGTTGGCTTCCATCATTTCGATGATGGTGAGAACTTTTGAATTCTGGATGCCGAGGCGCGCGCGCAGCGGCAGGCGCTGGCGATCCTGCGGGCTGCGGACACGATCCGTCAGTGCCTGTTCGCAGATTTTATTCACGAGATTGGCGTCGAAATCATCGCCGATAAGCTTCAGCATCATATCGAGAGAAGCCGTTCCGCCCGCGCAGGTGTAGAGATTGCTGTCCACTTCAAACAGGTCGGCATAGACCTCCGCCTTGGGGAAAGCCTCGGAAAAGCCCGGCAGGTTTTCCCAATGGATGGCGCAACGCCTGCCGGAGAGAAGCCCGGCTGCCGCCAGAATATGTGCGCCGGTGCATAGCCCGCCAACCGCCACGCCGCGATTATATTCCTCGCGCAGCCAGGCAAAGACGGATTTGTTGCGGAATTCTTCGACATGGACGCCCGAACAGACGAAAACCATCGAGGGACGCTGTTCGCGCTGGAGATAGCGGCGTTCGTCTTCCAGCGAAGCATTGACCGCGCATTCCACACCGTTCGAGGCCGTCACCGGCTTTCCGTCAACCGATGTCAGGCGCCACTGATAGGCATCATAGCCCAGCATCTGGTTTGCGATGCGCAATGGTTCGATCGCTGTCGCAAACGCAATCATCGAAAAGTTTGGAACGAGAAAAAAGACAATAGACCGCTTGACCAAAGAATTCTGGTTCATAGCCCGATCAATCCCATTTGTGAAAGCCTGAACTGCGGTTCCTGACGCAGTTTTCAGCTTTGTGTCTCCGTCACGACACCGGGCAAAATTTCCATCCCGGTTTCCGGTCGTTTCCTGACCGGCCATCCTGCTATGCCGGCCCGGATTCTCAGGGGGAGGGCGATGGCGCAAACAAGACAGTGTTGTATTGAGACACAGAACGCAGAGGTTGCAAAGTGCGGCTAAATGCCTGCCGTAAAAAGGTATTTTCATGTCGGGAAATTGAGGGCGGGTCGCGATTCTGCCCTCCGGGGTCGGCGTCAATTTTTGGTTGATGGCCGGAAAAACCCGCGAGCCGGTTGTTAGTGTGGTTTCAATGGGAGCGGCGCTTGACGTTCAATTAAACGAAATATAGAAACTATCAAGGTCAGAAAATTTGAACCATGCCCAAGATGCGGAATCCGATATGACAGCGCCCGTTCAACATCCTTTGCCGATGCTCGATATTGATGTGCTGCGCACTTTCGTCGCGATTGCCGATACGGGCAGTTTTTCTTCAGCGGCGAATGCCGTGTTCCGCACGCCTTCGGCTGTGTCCATGCAGATCAAGAAGCTGGAAGAACAGTTGGGTGTCGCAGTGTTCGACCGCGATGCGCGTTCCGTGACATTGACCGGCGACGGGGAAATCCTGCTCGGTTATGCGCGGTGTCTTCTGGCGCTCAATCGCGAAGCCGTATCGAAATTCGTCGCCCCAACGGTCACCGGGATCGTGCGGCTTGGCTCGCCTGACGATATTGGTGAATGCGTCCTGCCGCTGGTGTTGAAGCGTTTTGCCGAAACGCATCCGGGCGTTACCGTCGATGTGGTGATCGACCAGAGCAGCAACCTGCGCAAGCGGCTGGATGAACGCAGGCTCGATGTCACGCTGGTCAATATTTCCCAGGCTGTGCCAACTAGGGATGATGTGGAAATCATGCTTGATGAAGAGCTCGTCTGGGCAGGGGCAAAATGCGGCACGGCCTATCGCCGCGATCCTCTGCCGCTTTCGATCTGGGAAGAGGGGTGTGCATGGCGCGCTAATGCGCTACAGGCGCTGGAAAAGAGCGGGCGGCCTTACCGCGTCGCCTATATGAGTTCGCATTCAACCGGACAGCGCGCCGCTATCCTGGCCGATCTTGCCATTGCCCCTTTCAGCAAGACGCTTTTGGGGGAGGGTATCGTCGCTCTGGGGCCTGAGCAGGGCTTGCCTCCGCTTGGCCGCTATCAGCTCGGCATGGTTATCAAGCAAGAAGCCGGGCCTCATATTCAGGTGGTGGCAGATCACCTGCGCAATGTGTTTGAAACCTATCGCCGCACGGGCCGCTTTGAAACGTTCCGCTCCTGCTGATTAAATCCATATTGCCCGCAAAAAATACTACGCTAAATATTTGGATAAGCCGAAGGATTCGGCTTCCACTGCTTTTGGCCAAAATATCCTTTGGCAAAATGGCGGGGATTGAATGGCTTGGAAACTGGAGCGCCTGGCCGAGCAGGGTGCAGCGCGCATATCCCATGGGAGAAACTGAGATGAAGCTGACACGACTGGTCCCGATTGCGCTTGTTCTTTGTGCTTTCACACTTGCTTCTTGTGCGAACACGGTTCGTGGCGTTGGCCGCGACGTAAAAAGTACAGCGCACGCCGTTCAGGAAACGGTTGAATAAAGCATCATCCAGCGCATCGAAGCGGGATCAGAAATCAGTCCGGTGGGCTGATTTCCTCGCGCAGATGCTGCGCACTTTTGGCTCGAAAATACGCTATTTCTTTATTTTTACGCATTATCCTACGCAAAACCGCTTCGCACTTTTGCTGGAAATGCTCTAAACGGCAAAAACCGCGCTGCCTGACGGTGCACGGTTTTGCCAAAAACGCATGGCTACCCGCCGAACGTTACGCAGGCGAGAGATACTTTAGCTCCGGTACGCAGTACCAGATCCGGAGCCGAGAGCGGTGCAACCCGTCTCGTGCTCCTTTCTAGCCGGATATCGTTACCGGACCGTTATCAGACACTTAAGCAAATCTAAATAATGCAAGTTTTTTGCCGGAAAGCGTTTTTTCTTCAGGCGCGGTCCGTGCGGTCGCGCAGGAAATTGATGATGCCGGAAAAATCCTCGCCGCCATGGCCTTCGTCGTCGAAACGGCTGTAGAGTTCGCGCGCATGTGCGCCAAGAGGTGTTTCCGCGCCTGCACTTTTGGCAGCTTCCTGCGATAGTTTCAGGTCTTTCAGCATAAGTGCCGCCGCAAAGCCCGGCTTGTAGTCATTGTTCGCAGGCGAGGCAGGGACCGGGCCCGGAACCGGGCAGTAAGTGGTGAGAGACCAGCACTGGCCGGAGGACGTGGAGGCGACGTCGAACAGCGCCTGATGGGAAAGGCCCAGCTTTTCCGCCAGTACGAAGGCTTCGCTGACGCCGATCATCGAGATGCCGAGGATCATGTTGTTGCAGATCTTTGCGGCCTGCCCGGCGCCGTCGCCACCACAATGGACGATCTTTCCGGCCATGGGCTGAAGGATTGGCTCGCCGCGCTTGAAAGCCTCCTCGCTTCCGCCCGCCATGACGGTGAGGGTGCCTGCCGCCGCGCCGCCGGTGCCGCCGGAAACCGGCGCGTCGATGGAAAGATGTCCGTGTGTGGCTGCCAGTTCATGTGCCTTGCGGGCCGAATCGACGTCAATGGTTGAGCAATCGACAAAAAGCGAATCTTTGCGGGCCTTAGGCGCAATGTCTTCATAAACCGAGATAACATGTTTGCCTGCGGGCAACATGGTGATCACCGCGTCCACATCGGAGACTGCTTCCGCAGCACTTGCCGCGATTTCAAGGCCGTTGGCCTTTGCCTCTTCCAGATGCTGCGGCAAAAGATCGAAGCCGCGCACCGTATGACCTGCCTTGACCAGATTGGCGGCCATTGGGCCTCCCATATTGCCGAGGCCGATAAATGCGATTGTGGCCATGATAAAACCTCCCTTGCTTTTAGTTCGCGCTCTAACGGCCAATCATGTGACGGGCGATGATGACGCGCATGATTTCGTTGGTGCCTTCAAGAATTTGATGAACGCGCAGATCGCGCACCAGTTTCTCGATGCCATAATCGTGAAGATAGCCGTAACCGCCCAGAAGCTGGAGGGCTTCGTTGGCAACATTGAAGCTCGTATCGGTCACGAAGCGTTTCGCCATGGCTGACCATTTGCCTGCGTCATGGGTCTTGCGGTCGAGCTTGCTTGCGGCCGTATAAAGAAGCATGCGCGAGGCGGCCAATTCTGTTTCCATATCGGCTAGGCGGAACTGCAAGGCCTGAAAACGATCGATCGTTTGTCCGAAAGCCTTGCGCTCGGCGCAATATTCCAGCGCTTTCGCCGTTGCAGCTTGCGCACCGCCAAGCGAACAGGCCGCAATATTGAGGCGCCCGCCATCAAGGCCCGGCATGGCGATTTTGAAGCCGACGCCTTCATCGCCCAAACGATTTTCCACCGGCACGCGGCAGTTGTCAAAAATAACCGTGCGGGTCGGCTGGGCATTCCAGCCCATTTTATATTCATTGGCGCCGAAAGACAGGCCCGGTGCATCTTTAGGCACAACGAGCGTGGAAATGCCTTTTGGGCCGTCCTCGCCGGTACGCACCATGGTAACATAGAGATCGGTGGAACCCGCACCCGATATGAACTGCTTTGCGCCGTTGACGATATAATGGTCGCCGTCGCGCACGGCGCGGGTCTTGAGTGCTGCCGCGTCGGAACCCGAACCCGGCTCCGTCAGGCAATAGCTTGCCAGCCATTCCATGGAAGTCAATTGCGGTAGGAAGCGCTGGCGCTGTTCCTCATTGCCAAAGGTGTCGATCATCCATGCGGCCATGTTATGGATGGACAGAAAGGCCGAGAATGTCGGGCAAGCCGTGGCGAGCGCCTCAAAAATAAGCACCGCATCAAGCCGTTTCAGCCCCGATCCACCCACATCGTCGCGCACGTAAATGCCGCCCATGCCGAGCGGCCCTGTCTCACGCAGGATATCGACGGGGAAATGCTTGTCGCGGTCCCATTGCAGGGCCTGCGGTGCGATCCGGTCGGCGGCAAAGGCCTGCGCCATCTCCTGAATGGCGCATTGATCCTCATTCAGTTCAAACTGGTTCTGATCGGCAGTATCCATGGTTTCCTCCCTATGAGCACCGCTTTCATGCGTCGACTAGAGCACAAGAGCAGGGGCTGCCAACGCTCCTTTGGAATAATGTTGCGCACATTTGTAACCAACAGATGCGCATTTTTGCATAGAAGGTGGCGGCTCGCCCCCGCATTGCAAGCGGGGCAAACTTCGGTTAGAGCGGTTCCGGTTAAAGCGGAACCGCTCTCACTATTTGTTTTGTCGCATTATCCTACGCAAAACCGCTTCGCACTTTTGCTGGAAATGCTCTAGGCAGGCTCCCATGGCTCGTGCGATCATGTTTCAGGGAACCGGCTCGGATGTCGGCAAGAGTGTTCTTGTCGCCGGGCTTTGCCGCGTTGCGCGCAATCGCGGCCTGAAGGTGCGCCCGTTCAAGCCGCAGAATATGTCGAACAATGCCGCCGTCAGTGATGATGGGGGCGAGATCGGTCGCGCGCAATGGCTTCAGGCGCTTGCCTGCGGCGTGCCGTCTTCGGTGCATATGAACCCGGTTCTGCTCAAACCCCAGACGGATATGGGCAGTCAGCTTATTGTGCAGGGGCAGGTGCGCGGTGAGGCGCGCGGGCGTTATTATCAGGAATTGAAGCCGCAGCTCATGGCGGCGGTGATGGAGTCTTTTGCAAAGGTTGGTGACGGCGCCGATCTGGTGCTGGTGGAAGGCGCGGGTTCTCCGGCTGAAATCAATCTTCGCGCGGGCGATATAGCCAATATGGGCTTTGCCACCCATGCAGATGTTCCGGTCGTTCTGGTTGGTGATATCGACCGGGGCGGGGTGATTGCCTCTCTGGTTGGCACGCACACGATTTTGCCGCAGGAAGACCGCGCCATGGTGCGGGGCTTTCTCATCAACAAGTTTCGCGGCGATATTTCCCTTTTTGATGATAGTCTTGCGGCGATCACGCGGTTTACCGGCTGGCGCTCTTTCGGTGTGGTGCCGTGGCTGAAGGCGGTGTCGCGTCTGCCAGCGGAGGATTCCGTCGTTCTGGAGCGCGCGGTGCGCGGGGACAAAAAAGCGCTCATCGTGGCCGTGCCCATGCTGCCGCGCATCGCCAATTTTGACGATCTCGATCCTTTGAAGGCGGAGCCTGCGGTGGAGGTGGTGATGGTGCCGCCGGGCTCCAGCCTGCCTGCGGATGCGGGGCTTGTCGTGTTGCCCGGCACCAAATCCACGATTGCCGATCTGCTGGCGCTGCGTGAAAACGGCTGGGACCGCGAATTGGTCGCCCATGTGAAGCGGGGCGGGCATGTGCTTGGTATTTGCGGCGGGTTTCAAATGCTTGGACGGCGGATCAGTGACCCTGCGGGTATTGAAGGCAATGTGCGCGATATCGAGGGGCTGGGCCTTCTCGATATCGAGACGATGACGGAGCCGGAAAAAGTGGTTCGCAATGTTGAGGCGGTGTCGCTGCTGCATGATGAGCCGCTGGAGGGCTATGAAATCCACATCGGGCGCACCAGCGGGCCGGATATGGCGCGGCCATTTGCGCGTATCGGCGATCATGATGATGGGGCCGTCTCGCCCGATGGTCGTATCATGGGAACCTATCTCCACGGTGTTTTCAGTGCGGATCGTTTCCGCCACCACTTTTTGCGCGCGCTGGGTGTGGAAGGCGGTCAGATGAATTATCGCGAGAGCGTCGAAGAGGCTCTGGGCGAACTGGCTGAAGGGCTGGAAGCCTCGCTGGATATTGATGGCCTGTTTGCGCTGGCATGATTGACGCCGCGAAGCCGAAAGCCTAGTGTCAAACCATGTGACAGGTTTTGCCGGAACGAATCCCCGGCAATACCAAAAGGGAATGCGACGGACGGACCCACGCCGGGCGTCTTTATCGCAGCCGACCCCGCGACTGTAGAGCGGAGAGGGAAGAGGCAAGCCGGGCAACCGGCAGCCACTGGAAATCAGATGGATTTCTGGGAAGGCGCTTTATTCCCCAAGACCCGCGAGCCAGGAGACCTGCCTGTTGCATGAGGGCATTGCGCCCGCACCCCATGGGAGGTTTTTCCCTGCTGCCTGCACGGAGGTTGTCATGGCTGCACATATGCGTAATTCTGTCTCCAGCACACTCGCAATGCCGCTTGCCGCCCGTCTTGGAACGGCGGTCGTTTCGCTGCTTCTCGGCGCGTTTCTGATTTATGGCGTGGGTCTTGCCCATTCCGACATGCTGCATGATTCAGCGCATGATACGCGCCATTCCTACGGGTTCCCCTGCCACTGAGCAGCCGGACCGATTTTCGGAATTTTGGAGTTGAGCAACGCTCGATGGTGGACGGCCATCGGCGCGCCATTGCTATTGAGGGACTGAAATGTTGATCCGTTATCTGTTGGCAACGCTTGCCGCCGGGCTTCTGGCCGGGCTTCTGGTGACGCCTGCCATGTATCTGAAAACCGTGCCGCTGATCTTGCAGGCTGAAACCTATGAGGATGCGGCTGGCGGCCATCACCATGGCGAGGCGGAAGTGGCGCCGCATGACCATGCCGCCCCAGCCGCGGAAGCTCGCGACGAAGAGGGCGCGGAACTGCCCTTTGGCCGTCTCGGCAATACCATGCTTGCCAATCTCGTGGCGGGTGCCGGTTTTGCCCTGCTTCTGGGCGGGGTTGCTTTGCTGCTTGGCCGTCGCATTACGGTGCAGAATGGTATTTTCTGGGGGCTTGCGGGTTTCTTTGCCGTTGCCTTCCTGCCAGCCCTTGGCCTTTCGCCGGAGCTTCCGGCCATGCCTGCCGCCGATCTCGCCGAACGCCAGCTCTGGTGGATCGCAACCGTGGTTATGAGCGGCCTTGGGATTTATCTTCTCATCTTGCGCCACGAGCTTTGGGCAAAGGTGCTCGGTCTGGTTTTGATTGTCGCGCCGCATCTTTATGGCGCGCCGCACCCGGAAGATATTTCCTCGCCGGTTCCCTCTCTGCTTGCCTCGCAATATGCGGTGGCTTCACTGGCGACCAACCTTTTCATGTGGGCGGTGATCGGGCTCGCGCTCGGCTGGTTCATCCAGCATTACGCATCCTCCGAGATGGAAGGCTGACGAACATGGCTTCGTCTGGAAAAAGCATTCTGGTTCTTGGCGGAGCGCGCTCGGGTAAGTCCTCCTATGCGGAAAAAATGGTTGAAGCCTCGGGGCTTCAGCCGCTTTATCTGGCGACCGGACGCGCCTTCGACACCGAAATGGAAAGCCGCATCGCAATCCACCGGGAAAGGCGCGGGCCGCAATGGCAAACGGTGGAGGAACCGCTTGATCTGGTGACGGCGCTTAAAGCCCACGCGGCGGCGGGCCGGTTTGTGCTGGTCGATTGCCTGACGCTCTGGATCACCAATCTGATGATGGCGGAGCGGGATATGGCGGCGGAAACAGTCAGGCTTGTCGCCGCGCTGCCTGATCTGGCGGGGCCGGTGGTTTTTGTTTCCAACGAAGTTGGCCTTGGCATCGTGCCGGAAAATCGCATGGCACGGGAATTTCGCGATCATGCGGGCTTTCTGCATCAGGCAGTGGCCGCGGCCGCGGACGAAGTTTATTTTATGGCGGCGGGCCTGCCGCTCAAGATGAAGGGATAAGTCATGCAGGGACAGAAAATTCCGGCAACGGTCATCACGGGTTTTCTCGGATCGGGCAAGACAACCATGATCCGCAACTTGCTGGAAAATGCCAATGGCAAGCGCATCGCACTGATTATCAACGAGTTCGGCGATCTCGGCGTCGATGGCGGCATTCTGAAACGCTGCGGGATCGAAACCTGCCGGGAGGAAGATGTCATCGAGCTCAATAATGGCTGCATCTGCTGCACCGTGGCCGATGATTTCATTCCGACCATGACAAAGCTTCTGGACCGGGAAGACCGGCCCGACCATATCGTGATCGAAACCTCCGGTCTTGCCTTGCCGCAGCCGCTGGTGGCCGCCTTCAACTGGCCGGAGATCAAGACGCAGGTGACGGTTGATGGCGTGGTGACGGTGATCGATGCCGCCGCCGTGGCGGAAGGCCGTTTTGCCGACGACCATGACAAGGTGGATGCGCAGCGCGCAGCCGATGAATCTCTTGACCATGAAAGCCCCTTGGAGGAACTTTTTGAGGATCAGATTCATGCCGCCGACCTCATTGTTCTCAACAAGGCCGACCTGATCGATGCTGCGAAACTGGATAGCGTGAAGGCGGATGTGGCGGAGCGTTCGTCACGCCGGGTGAATATGGTGCCTGCAAGCTTCGGCAAGCTTGGTGCGGATGTTCTGCTGGGGCTTGGCGTTGGGACGGAAGACGATATCGTCAACCGTCGCTCGCATCATGAAGCCCATCATGGAGACGGCCACGAGCATGATCATGACGAGTTTGAGAGTTTTGTGGTGGAGGCCGGTTCGGTTGCCGATCCGAAGGCTTTTGCGGAAAAGCTGAAGGCTGTGATTGCCGAACACGATATTCTTCGCCTGAAGGGTTTTGTGGATGTGCCGGGCAAGCCGATGCGCCTTGTGGTGCAGGCGGTGGGGCCGCGTATCGAACATTATTTCGACCGGCCATGGGGCAAGGATGAAACACGCTCGACCCGGCTGGTGGTGATTGGCCTGCACGATATTGACGAAGCAGCCATCGCCCAGGCCGTGAAAGATGCCGACTGATGCATCTCCTGCTTGCCCAGAAGGGAACGATCAGCGACGGCAATGAAGCCGTCGATCTTGGCCAGACGCCGGGTGAGATCGTGTTTCTTTCCGCCGCCGATACGGAGCTTGCCAGCATTGCGCAGGCGCACCGGCTTGCGCCGGATATGCCGAGTCTGCGTCTGGCCAATTTTCTGGGCCTGACGCATCCCATGTCGGTGGATGCCTATGTGGAGCGCACCGCGCGGCACGCAAAGCTGATCGTGGTGCGGATCATCGGAGGTGAGACTTACTGGCCCTACGGGCTGGAGGCCCTGCACGCCTGCGCCATCACGCATGGTGCGAAAATGGCCGTTCTGCCGGGAGACGACAAGCCGGATCACGGGCTTGACCGGTTCTCGACGATCCCGGCTGGCGAGCGGGATGATCTCTGGCACTATCTGATCGAAAGCGGTGCGGCAAACACGCATGGCTTTCTTGCATATTGCAAGGCGCTGATTTCCGGTTGCGAAAAACCGGAAGCTGCCGCGCCACTGCTGAAAGCCGGGCTGTGGTGGCCGGGCGAGGCGGTATCCTCGCTCACGTCCGTTCAGCGGCACTGGGCTGACCCTGCCGCGCCAGTGGCGGCGATCATCTTATATCGCGCGCTGGTGCAGAGCGGCCAGACCCAGCCGGTGGATGCCCTGATTGCTGCCTTGCAGGCGCGCGGGCTCAATCCGCTTCCAATATTCGTTTCGAGCCTCAAGGATCCATTGTCTGCGGCGGTGGTGGACGGCCTGTTTGAGGATTGCCCGCCGGATATCGTGCTCAACGCTACCGGTTTTGCGATTTCCTCGCCGGGAGCGGAGCGCAAGCCCACGGTGCTGGACAAGCGCGGCAATATGGTTTTGCAGGTGATTTTTTCCGGTACGCCGAAGACGGTCTGGGAAGCCTCGCAGCAGGGCTTGCTGGCGCGCGATCTCGCCATGAATGTGGCTCTGCCGGAAGTGGATGGGCGCGTGCTGTCACGCGCTGTTTCCTTCAAATCCGCGCAACAGTTCGATGCTTCGGTGGAAGCCAATATCGTGACGCATGAGCCACATCCCGACCGGGTGGCTTTTGTGGCGGAACTTGCCGCCAATTGGGTGCGCCTGAAGCGAAAACCACCGGCTGAACGGCGGGTTGCCTTGATCCTCGCCAATTATCCGAACCGCGATGGGCGGCTTGGCAATGGCGTGGGGCTTGATACGCCAGCCGGAACGGTGGAAGTGTTGCGCGCCATGGCGGCAGAAGGCTATCGCGTGGGCGAAATACCTGCCGATAGCGATGCGCTCATGCGCGCCCTGATGGCTGGCCCCACCAATGCCGCGCGCGACGGACGGGAAATTCGCGAAACCATTTCGCTCAATCAATACAAGGCATTGTTCGGAAAACTTGCGCTTACGATTCAGGCGGAGGTCGAGGCGCGCTGGGGCGCACCGGAAAACGATCCTTATTTTGCGCGGGAGCTTGATGCCTTTGCGCTGCCCCTGATGCGGTTTGGCGAAACGTTCGTCGGTATCCAGCCCGCGCGCGGCTATAATATCGACCCGAAAGAGACTTACCACTCGCTGGACCTTGTGCCGCCGCATGGCTATATCGCCTATTATGCCTATCTGCGCGCGGTCGCGGGCGTGGATGCCGTGGTGCATATGGGCAAGCATGGCAATCTGGAATGGCTGCCCGGCAAGGCGCTGGCACTTTCGCAAAACTGTTATCCCGAAGCCGTGTTCGGCCCGATGCCGCACATCTATCCGTTCATCGTGAACGATCCGGGCGAGGGCACGCAGGCCAAGCGGCGCGCAAGCGCCGTTATCATCGACCACCTGACGCCGCCGCTGACCCGCGCAGAAAGCTATGGGCCGCTGAAAGACCTCGAAGCCCTTGTGGACGAATATTATGAAGCCTCGGGCGTCGATCCGCGCCGCCTCCTGCGGCTGAAAGCGCAGATACTCGATCTTGTGCGCGATATCGGGCTTGATCGCGATGCGGGCATTCACGACCATGACGATGAGGACATGGCGCTGCAAAAGCTCGACGCCTATCTCTGCGATCTGAAGGAAATGCAAATCCGCGACGGGTTGCATGTTTTCGGTCTTGCCCCACAAGCGCGTTTGCTGACCGACCTTCTGGTGGCGCTGGCGCGTGTGCCGCGCGGCATACCGGTTTCGCTTGGCGGAGCGCCGGGCGACCAGAGCCTGCAACGCGCCATTGCCGCCGATGCGGGGCTTGGTGAAGGCTTCGATCCGCTGGATTGCAACATGGCAGAGCCGTGGGCAGGTGCGAAGCCAGACATGCTGCTTGCCGCCAGCCCCGCGACATGGCGCATTGCGGGGGACACGGTTGAGCGTATTGAAATTCTTGCCGCGCAACTGGTGGCGGGCGAGGTGCCGTGCCCGGAAGACTGGACGCAGACGCGGGCCGTGCTGCAATCCATCAAAGAACAATTGCGGCCCATGGTCGTTTCGTGCGGGCCTTCGGAAATTGACGGTTTTCTGGCAGCCCTTTCGGGGCGCTTCGTGCCGCCGGGGCCATCGGGGGCGCCGACACGCGGGCGGCCGGATGTCCTGCCAACGGGGCGCAATTTCTTTTCGACCGACAGCCGCGCCGTGCCGACACCGGCGGCGTGGGAACTGGGCAAAAAATCCGCCGAGCTTCTGATCACGCGTTACACGCAGGACCATGGCGAATGGCCGACCTCCTTCGGCCTGACGGCCTGGGGCACATCGAATATGCGCACCGGCGGGGATGATATTGCGCAGGCTCTGGCGCTGATCGGCGTCCAGCCGGTCTGGGACATGGCCTCGCGCCGGGTGACGGGCTATGAGATTGTGCCGCCAGCCAAGCTTGCCCGCCCGCGCGTGGATGTGACGCTGCGCATTTCAGGCTTTTTCCGCGATGCGTTCCCGGAACAGATCGCGCTTTTCGACAAGGCCGTGCGAGCCGTCGGCGCGCTGGATGAGGATGTGGAGGACAACCCCATTGCCGCCCGCATGAAGGCGGAGCAGGCGCGCCTTGTGGCAGGCGGAGCCGACCCGCAGACGGCGGAACGGCGCGCTGGCTACCGCGTTTTCGGATCGAAGCCTGGCGCTTATGGTGCGGGTTTGCAGGCGCTGATCGACGAGAATGGCTGGGCTGGCCGCAACGATCTGGCGGAAGCATGGCTTGTCTGGGGCGGCTATGCCTATGGCGCGGGCGAGGAAGGGCAGGCGGAACGCGGCCTTCTGGAAGAACGGCTGCGTTCGGTTCAGGCGGTCGTGCAAAATCAGGATAATCGCGAACACGACCTTCTCGACAGTGATGACTATTACCAGTTCGAGGGCGGCATGGCCGCGACGGTTGAAAGCCTGACCGGGGCAATGCCCTCCGTCTACCACAACGATCATTCCCGGCCTGAAAAGCCGGTCATCCGCGCGCTGGAGGAAGAGCTTTCGCGCGTGGTGCGCGGGCGCGCGGCCAATCCCAAATGGATCGCGGGCGTCATGCGCCATGGCTATAAGGGCGCGGCGGAAATTGCGGCGACAGTCGATTATCTTTTCGCCTTTGCCGCCACCACGGGCAAGGTCGGCAACCATCACTTCGAGGCGGTCTATCAGGCCTATATCGCCGACAGGGCGGTGCATGATTTCATGGCTGAGAAAAACCCGGCGGCACTGGCCGAGACGGCGGCCAAGCTTAACGAAGCGATTGAGCGGGGTTTCTGGACGCCGCGTTCCAATTCCGCGCGTTTCGAGCTGGAAAATTTAAGTGTGCATCTTCAAAAATTGAATCCGGAAAGGGCGATAAATGGCTGAGAAATCGGAAAAACTTCTTTCGATGACCGAGGAGGAGCTGAACGCCCGCCATGCGGACAAGATGCGCAAGAAGAAAGCCGCCCGCGACAAGATACAGGCGACAAAGACCGAGGAAAAAGGTCTGGTGATCGTCCATACCGGCAAGGGCAAGGGCAAATCGACGGCCGGTTTCGGCATGGTTTTCCGTGCGCTGGGCCATGGGATGAAGATTGGCGTTGTGCAGTTCGTCAAAGGGTCGTGGGATACGGGCGAACGCTGGGTTCTGGAGAAGTTTCCCGAGCAGGTGACGATTTCCGCACTGGGCGAAGGCTTTACCTGGGAAACGCAGGATCGCGCGCGCGATATCGCCATGGCGCGCGGCGCCTGGGAACAGGCCAAGGCGATGATTATGGATGAAAGTTACGATATGGTGCTCTGTGACGAGCTTAATATCGTGCTTCGCTACGACTATCTGCCCGTCGAAGAGGTGACCGAGGTGCTGAAAGCCAAGCCGGAAATGAAGCATGTCATCATCACGGGCCGTAATGCCAAGGACGAGTTGATCGAGGCGGCGGACCTCGTGACCGAAATGGAGATGATAAAGCATCCTTTCCGTTCCGGTGTGAAGGCGCAGAAAGGCATTGAGTTTTGATGATGGCTAGCTGGCAATTCTGGGCATTGATGTCGGCGGTTTTTGCCGCGCTGACGGCGATCTTCGCCAAGGTGGGCATTCAGGGCATCAATTCGGATTTTGCCACGCTTGTTCGCACGTTCGTCATCATCGGCGCCCTGTGCCTGTTCCTGACCGTTACCGGACAATGGCAGAAGCCGGGCGAAATCTCCGCCCGGTCATGGCTGTTCCTCGTGCTGTCGGGGCTTGCCACCGGCGCGTCGTGGCTTGCCTATTTTCGCGCCCTGCAAATCGGGGATGCTTCCCGCGTGGCCCCGATCGACAAATTATCGGTGGTGCTGGTTGCCCTGTTCGGGGCGGCATTTCTTGGCGAGCGCATGTCCACGATCAACTGGATCGGCATTCTGCTGATCGGCTGTGGTGTGGTGCTGGTGGCGCTTCGGGTTTAGATGCCTAACCACTGGCGCAGCGGACTGGTGCCGTCCATCAGAAGGCGCCCTGCCAGCGCGAGGCTGACCACGATCAATAGCGGCTTGATGATGCGTGAACCGATCTTCATGGCGAGGCGTGCGCCGATCTGCGCGCCGATAAACTGTGCAATCCCCATTGAGATGCCGATTTTCCAGTTGATGACACCGACCGCGGCAAAAGTGGCTAAACCGCCGATATTCGAGGCGCAATTGAGAAGCTTGGTATGCGCGGTGGCTTTCAACACGCCGTAGCCTGCAAACGCCACGAAAGCCAGCATGAAGAACGAGCCGGTGCCCGGCCCGAAAAGCCCGTCATAAAAGCCGATCAGCGGCACCAGCGTCACACCGAACAGAAATGGACCGATGCGCCGCGCGCGATCGACGTCGCCAAGGCTTGGCTTGAGGGCGAAGTAGATCGCAATTGCAATCAGCAGCATCGGCAGCGCCGCGCGCATGATGTTGACGGGAAGCACGGTTGCAAGAAGTGCGACCAGCACGGAGCCAAGGAGCGAGGCAAGAGCCTCGGGCCATTGCTGGAGAATATTCACATGCCCCTTGCGCGCATAGGCGATGGTTGCGGAGGATGAGCCGAACAGTCCTTGCAGCTTGTTCGTGCCGAGCGCCTCGACAGGCGGGATACCAAGCCAGAAGCAGGGCCGGAATGGTAATCATGCCGCCGCCACCGGCGATGGAATCGATAATGCCGGCAATGAAAGCGGCAGCCGTCAGGAGCAGGGTAAGCGAATCGAAAAATTCAGACATAGGGGGAGCCCAAGCGAGAGGTTGGCGCACCATAGAGCAGAGGTTTTCAACACGCTAGAGTGGGGGCTTACGAAATTAGCCGATAGCACCGCAGGCCGATTGTCTTGCGGCGTGCGGGGCGGTATTCATGATAATGTGTCCAGAAATTCGAGAGGTTCCATGAGCGAGAGCATTTTTGAGCGGATTTCCCCTTTTCTCAGCAAGAAAAATGCGGTGCAGCGCGTGGCTGAGGATCCGGCACTCGCCTCCGAATTGCTTTTGCTGTTGCATGTGGTGGTGGCCGACGGCAACCAGCACCCGGCGGAAATTGCGGCTTTCAAGGAAATTGCGGCGAACAATTTTGGTATTCCACCGGAAGAACTTCCCGAAGTTGCCGAATATCTCAAGGATTTCGGCTATGAGACAACCACGAAACAGGCGGCCAACATGCTGGCCGAAATGGCCCCGGAGCGCCGTCTTGCGCTGTTGAGCGATCTTATGAAAATTGCCTGTTCGGATCACCGTCTGGATCGTTCGGAAACCACGATGATCCAGCGTATTGCCAACACGCTGGGCATCAAGCCGGAAGAACTGCATAAGGTGCGGCAGGCGTCGTCTTGTGGCTGATCCGAAATTCTATCTTGGAATGGGGTGCTCGTCGGCTGTCACTTATGATGAGCTTCTGCCCCTTGCCGAAGAGGCCCTGACAAAAGGCGGGTGTTCGCGACCTGATGGTATCGCAACACTGAGCACCAAACGTGGCAATCCTGCATGGGTGCAGCTTGCGGTCCATTATGGCTGCGAATTGCGGTTCTTCGACGCTTCACGGCTTGAAGATGAAACGCCGCGGCTAAACAGCCCCTCTCAGGAAACTTTTAAAGCCGTTGGGTGCCATGGCGTGGCGGAGGCGGCTGCGCTGGCTGCCGCAGGCCCGAACGGCCATCTGGTGGTTGGGAAAATCGCATCGGCCCGGTCCACCGCCGCCCTGGCGATGGTTCCAACGTTTCCGTTATAATCGGAACCGCTCTATCAAGGCGGGGTCTGTCAGCATCCGCGCTTCAGGAAGGGAAAATCGTGACTGTTCATTTCATTGGCGCCGGTCCGGGCGCAGCCGATCTTATCACGGTGCGGGGTTTGCGGCTGATCGAAAACTGCCCTGTCTGCATCTATGCGGGCTCGCTTGTGCCGAAGGAGGTTGTTGCCGGGGCGCCGAAGAATGCGCGTCTGATCGACAGTTCTTCGCTGACGCTCGATGAGATTATTGCCGAAATGGAAGTGGCACATGCCCAGGGTCTCGACGTTGCGCGGGTGCATTCTGGCGACTCGTCGATTTATGGCGCGATGGCAGAACAGATGCGCCGGCTGGATGCGCTTGGTATTGCCTATGACGTGACGCCGGGTGTGCCTGCCTTTGCGGCGGCGGCTGCCGCGATGAAGCAGGAACTGACTATTCCGGAACTCAACCAGACCATTATCCTCACGCGCACGTCCATGAAATCATCGGCCATGCCGGAAGGCGAGGATCTTGCAGCGCTTGGCAAATCCGGTGCGACGCTGGTGATTCATCTTTCCATTCGCAATCTGGCAAAAATCGAAAGCGACCTGACACCCCTTTACGGTGCTGACTGCCCGGTGGTGGTCGCTTACCGGGTCGGCTGGCCGGACGAGCAGATTTTGCGCGGAACGCTTTGCGACATTGCCGGGAAAATTGAAGCGTCCGGCCTCAGGCGCACGGCGATGATCTTTGTCGGGCGTGGGCTCGATCCCAAAAACTTTCGCGATTCGGCCCTCTATCATGAAGCGCATAGCCACGCGGCGCGCTCAAAAGTTTAAAACAGAGCGGGCAAAGGCGATGGCTTGTGGCACTGTCGCAACCACGGTTTTCGCCGCAACCGGCGGGCGGGCGATCATCATCACCGGCAGGGCCAGATCGCGCGCGGCCCCGATTTTGGCATAGGAGACTGTTCCGCCCGAATTGCGGCTGACAATCAGGCCGATCCTGCGCCTTGTCAGAAAGTCTGCTTCCGCATCGTAATCGCCGGGCCTTGCCAGAATGATTTCGCAATGCCGGGGAAGGGTCACTTCCGGTGGGTCGATCATGCGGATGACGAAATGAACATCGGCGCGCTTTGCAAAAGGCGCAATGTGCTGGCGGCCAAGCGCCAGAAAGACATTTTCGCCGGGGGGAATGGCGCGCGCGGCTTCTGTTTCGTTTGCAATATCGATCCAGTTGTCGCCGGGCTGCTTCTCCCAAAGCGGGCGCTCCAGCCGGACAAGAGGGATTTTCGTTGCTTCCGTGGCAATGACGGCATTTTGCGAAATGCGCGCGGCATAGGGATGTGTCGCGTCAATCACGAGGCCTATTCCCTCGGCCTCGATATAGGCGGCAAGGCCATCCGCTCCGCCAAAGCCGCCGCTGCGAACCGGGCCGCTCAGTTTTGCAGGAGCAGCGGTGCGTCCCGCAAGCGAGGTGATGGCCGCGACCGGCAGGGCGGTGAAGGCGCTGGCAAGGCTTGCTGCTTCCGCCGTTCCGCCAAGGATGAGGATTTTTGGCTCAGACGCGGGCAAGAATGTTTCCCTTGCGGTCCGTAACGATAATCTCGACTTCGACTGGCGCGCCGCGCAGGGTTTTGAGCGCCGTTTGCCTTGCTTCAAGCGCGATCGGCCCTGCAATGTCGATGCCGATTGATTGAGTCAATTCAAGCACTTCCATTGCCGTGTTCGCAAGGAGAATCCGCTCCTTCATGTCTGCCGGTGCGCCAGCGCGTTCGGCGATCTGCCAGAGAAAGCCCTTATCCACCTGTGAGCGCGACGAATGGAGGTCAAGCGCGCCTTGGGCAAGTTTGGTGAGCTTGGCAAAGCCGCCCGCAATGGTGAGCCTGTCGATGGGGTGTTCGCGCAGGTATTTGAGAACGCCGCCTGCAAAATCGCCCATATCCAGAATGGCGAAATCGGGCAGATTATAGAGCGCCTGCGCGGCATCCTCTGAGGTGGAGCCGGTTGCGCCGAGAACATGTTTTTGCCCGGCAGCGCGCGCAACATCGATGCCGCGATGGATGGAATGGATCCATGCCGAACAGGAGAAAGGATGCACGACGCCCGTGGTGCCCAAAATGGATATGCCGCCGATGATGCCGAGGCGTGGGTTCCATGTTTTCTGTGCGATTTCTTCGCCGCCGGGAACCGATATGGTGATGACGAGATCGGCGGGGAGGCCGTATTCAGCGCATATTGCCTCACATATTTCTGTCATCATGCGGCGTGGAACCGGGTTGATCGCCGCCTCGCCGGGGGGGGGGATGGCGAGCCCCTCGCGCGTGACCGTGCCGACGCCTTCGCCCGCGCGAAAGATGATGCCGGTGCCGGGCGGGGCGGGATAGACCGTCGAGATGATGGTTGCGCCATGCGTTACATCCGGGTCGTCGCCCGCATCCTTGACGATGCCCGCCATGGCATAGCCTTCGCCCAGTCCCTCATAGGCAAGCTGGAAATAGGGTACTTCGCCCTTGGGCAGAATAATGCCCACCGGATCGGGAAATTCGCCGGTGATAAGCGCCGTCAAGGCAGCCTTGGTGGCGGCTGTCGCGCAAGCGCCCGTCGTCCAGCCGCACCGAAGTTCTGCTTTTTCAGGGTTTTTATTTGCGGGGGTAGTTTCGTCGTTCATGGACGACTTATAATGTATCTGATAGCTGTGCGGCTAGTAAATTGAACGTGGTTGTAGAGTATGAGCAAAGCTGACGAAGCGGCTGCCTGTGTGATCGCGAAAAGCAAAGTGGCTTTGCCCGTGATGGAGCCCGGCCATGTCTGGCTTGTCGGGGCCGGTCCGGGCGATCCCGGTCTTTTGACCCTCCATGCGGTGAACGCTTTGCAACAGGCGGATGTGATCGTCTATGACGCGCTGGTCGATGATTCCTGTCTTTCGCTGAAGAATGCTACCGCTACGTTGGAATATGCCGGCAAGCGCGGCGGCAAACCATCGCCCAGGCAACGCGACATCTCGCTGCGGCTGGTGGAGCTTGCACGGCAAGGCAAGAAGGTGCTGCGGCTCAAGGGTGGCGATCCTTTCGTGTTCGGGCGCGGGGCGGAAGAGGCGCTCACGCTTGTTGAGTATCATGTTCCGTTTCGCATCGTGCCGGGGGTCACAGCCGGGGTTGGCGGGCTTGCCTATGCGGGAATTGCCGCCACGCATCGCGATATCAATCAGGCGGTAACGTTTCTGACCGGGCATGACGCAACCGGCGCCATGCCCGATGGCGTCGATTGGGCGGGTATTGCCCGATCGTCGCCGGTCATCGTCATGTATATGGCGATGAAACATATCGGCCTCATAGCCGGGCGGCTGATCGAGGCTGGACGTTCGCCAGATGAGCCGGTGGCCTTCGTCTGCAATGCCAGCCTGCCGGACCAGACCGTGCTTGAAACAACGTTGGGCCGGGCTGCAATCGAGGTGGAAGCAGCCGGGCTGCAACCGCCAGCCATTGTGGTTGTGGGTGAGGTGGTGCGCTTGCGTGCCGGGCTGGACTGGATCGGCGCAATGGCGGGAAAAAGCCTTGTCAGCGATCCGCTGGGCAAGAGAACGCAACAGGGAGTGCAGAGCGCATGAAGGGATTCATGATTGCCGCACCGGCCTCCGGGTCGGGCAAGACGACCGTGACCTTGGGTTTGTTGCGCGCCCTGAAACGCAGGGGCGAGGTGCTTGCGCCGGTGAAGGCCGGGCCGGATTATATCGACCCCGCCTATCACAGGGCGGCGAGTGGCGTGGATTGTTTCAATCTCGACCCCTGGGCCATGCGACCGGAACTCATCAGTGCGCTTTCCTCCCGCATGACGGAAAGCGGCGCGCGTGTTCTTGTCGCCGAAGGCATGATGGGGCTTTTCGACGGGGCGATTGACGGTAAGGGCTCTTCTGCCGATCTGGCGCGGCTTCTGGATTTGCCAGTCGTGCTGGTGGTGGATTGCGCCCGGCAATCCCACTCCATCGCGGCGCTGGTGTGGGGTTTCAGCCAGTTTCGCAAGGATGTGCTGATTGAGGGTGTCATTCTCAATCGTGTCGGAAGTCCCCGCCATGAAGCCATGCTGCGGGGCGCTCTGGCACCCCTTGGCGTCCCGGTTCTGGGTGCGCTGCCGCGAGATCCGGCACTTTCCTTGCCGGAAAGGCATCTGGGGCTGGTGCAGGCGGACGAACATGCCGGTCTTGAAAGCTTTCTCGAACAAGCGGCCGATGTGATGGAAGCGCATATCGACATGGATGCGCTTCAGACCATCTGGCTACGCCCGAAGCGCTATGACGCCATGGCCAATGTCGCGCGTCTGAAACCGCTTGGAAACCGCATTGCCGTGGCGCGGGACGATGCCTTTGCTTTTGCCTATATGCATCTTTTTGAAGGCTGGCGCAGGCGGGGTGCGGAAATCTCTTTCTTTTCCCCGCTGGCAGATGAAGCACCGAAGGCAGATGCGGATGCAATCTATCTTCCCGGTGGTTATCCAGAACTTCATGCGCAACGATTGGCCGGTGCATCCCGTTTCCGCACGGCGATAGGGGACGCTGCCGCGCGTGGCGTCACGGTCTATGGCGAGTGCGGCGGCTATATGGTCCTCGGGAAAACACTGGAGGATGCGGCAGGCGTTCACCATCCCATGCTGGGGCTTTTGCCATTGGAAACGAGCTTTGCCAGGCGGAAACTGCATCTTGGCTATCGCCTGCTGGAGCCGCTTGGCGGATTGCCGTGGGACATGCCTTTGAAAGCGCATGAATTCCATTATGCAAGCATCGTGCGGGAAGAAAAGGCCGACCGCCTGTTCCGGGTGCGCGATGCATCGGGCGAGAACCTTGGCGAAGCGGGCTTGCGGGTTGGTTCCGTCTCCGGCTCCTTCATGCATGTCATTGATTTTAGCGGAGAAGCGGCGTGAGCGTGGAAATCGAGCATGGTGGCGCGCTGGACCGGGCCATCGCGCGCTTTGGCGGCTCGGCGCAGGACTGGCTCGATCTTTCAACGGGTATCAATCCCGAACATTTTCCGCTACCCGAATTTTCACCGGAAATCTGGAATCGCCTGCCCGATGAGGGGCTGTTGCAAACCACGCTGGCGCTTGCACGCCGCTACTATCGCATCGGTGAAAACGCACCCATCGTGGCCGCGCCCGGTACGCAGGCCCTGATCCAGCTCATGCCCATGCTGGCTGCCCCTTCCACCGTCGCCATTCTGGGGCCGACCTATCAGGAACACGCGGCGGCTTTTGCGGCAGCTAGTTGGAACGTGGTTTCCTGTGCCACAATCGACGATATTCCCGCCGGTGCGACGGTTGCCGTCATCGTCAATCCAAATAACCCGGATGGCCGCGTTATCGCCCGCGATGCGCTGCTGGCGCTTGCGAATAGGCTTGGCGAGCGAGGCGGATTTCTTGTCGTGGACGAAGCTTTTGCCGATGCGCATGAAGCGGTGAGCATTGCTTGCGAAGCAGAAGCTGCGCCGCTTGTCGTGCTCAAATCTTTCGGCAAGTTCTTTGGGCTGGCCGGGATTCGGCTGGGCTTCGCTGTTGCGAATGCCGATTATGCCGCTCGCTTGCGGTTGCGGCTTGGCCCGTGGGCGGTGTCCGGTCCGGCACTTGCCATTGCTAACAGCGCCTTCGCAAATGCTGCCGTCGTGACGGATTTCCGCGCCCGGATCGATCTTCGCCGGCTTGCCCTTTCCGCAGTGCTGGAGCGGGCAGGCCTGACGGAAGTTGGCGGCACGGCGCTGTTTTCACTGGTTGAACATATCGATGCGCACAGCCTTTATAATGCCTTGTGCGAAAGGCATATTCTCGTTCGCAAGTTCGATTATGCGCCGGATTGGCTGCGTATCGGCCTTGCGCATGACGACGCTGCCCTGGCGCGGCTGGAACAAGCATTGTGCGACATGTGAAGTTGAAATTTTGATTCAGGTTTTTTGGCCAACTCCATGGAAATAAAACTTATTGTCCTTTCGCTGGCGCTCCTTCTCGACCGCTTCATCGGTGATCTACCGCTGCTTTGGCAAAGGATTTCGCATCCGGTCGTGCTCTTGGGCAAGGCGATTTCCTGGGGTGAAAAAAATTTCAACGACAGCAGCCTGCCGCCTTCAACGTTGCGCCGCAATGGCATGTGGCTGACGGTTGGGCTGGTGGCGGCTTGTATTTTCGCCGGATTGGTGATCCGGAGTATTTTGCCCCATGCCGGTACGGCGGGTGCTATTGCCGAAGTCGTAATTGTTGCCATTCTGCTTGCGCAAAAAAGCCTTGCCGATCATGTGCAGGCCGTGGCGCAAGCCTTGCGTGACGATGGCATAGAAGGTGGCCGCAAGGCGGTCTCCATGATCGTGGGGCGAAACCCCGACCGACTGGATGAAGGCGGCGTCAGCCGTGCTGCCATTGAAAGCCTTGCGGAAAATGCATCCGACGGGATCGTTGCGCCGGCATTCTGGTTTCTCGTCGGCGGATTGCCGGGGCTGTTTGCCTATAAGTTTATCAATACGGCCGATTCCATGATCGGGCATCTGAATGATCGCTATCGCGATTTCGGCCGGTTCGCTGCAAAACTCGATGATGTCGCCAATTATATTCCTGCCCGGCTGACAGGTCTGCTTGCCGCACTTGCAACCTCCCTCGGCCATGGCAGGGAAGCGGGGAGGCAGGCGCTCTCGATCATGTGCCGGGATGCTAGGCTGCATCGATCGCCCAATGCGGGCTGGCCGGAAGCGGCATTTGCAGGGGCGCTGGGGCTGGCGCTTGCCGGTCCGCGCCAATATGGCGCCGAGACGGTTGAGGGGCCGATGCTCAACGCCACTGGAAAACGCGAGGCCGAGGCGAGGGATATCGATGCCGCGCTGGTGCTGTTCTGGTCCACGATGAGCCTGATGACCGGACTGGTGATAGCGGCGAGCCTTGTCGGCCTATTTGTCGGTTAGGATGAACCGTTTGCCGTCGAAGCGCTGCAAACGGTTGGGATTGTCCGTCCTGATGCCGTTTTCATCAAATTTGATGGTGCCCAGAGCGGTTTCAAAGGAGCCGCTGCGCAGAAGATTGATGATAGGCTGCTTCTGTTCATCTGTGCGTTTGATAGCCTCGTCGGCGATTTCCACGCTCGCATAGCCGATAATGGCATAGGAATCAGCAAGTTTATCGGCCTGATGCAATGCGTCGATGGCCGGTTTTGCTGTCGATAAATCCGACGGGCGAACGGGGGCGATCATCAATGTGCCCTGCGCGAGGGGATGGGGGCCGGGCGCAGCGTCGAGCAGGCTCCCGCCTGCAATGACAAGCGGATAGTTCAAGGCTGCTGCACTTGCGCCAATCGCCGCGATATCGTCGCGCTCGCCGCCCACATAGACATGGGTGGCGCCCGCCCGCCGCAAGCGTGAGACCAGCGCATTCTGCTTATCAAGGCCGGGCCGATAGGTATCGGTGAAGACCGGCTGCAATTGCTGTTCCTTGAGATTTGCCAATACGCGCGCTGCCCGCTCACGCCCCTCGATGGTGCCGTCATCGATTATGGCGAAGGGTTGCGCACGCCACAGACTGCCCAGAAAGCTGCCCGTTGCCTGCGTTTCCTTATTGAGCCCGGTCGTCAGGCGAAAGGTGGGAAGCGGCGAGGCGGCGCGTCTTTCGGCAAGGGTCAGTTCGCTGACGTCTGATATGATGATCGGGATATTGCGTTGCGAAAGGATGGGAAGCGCGGTCTCCAAGGCTTCCGGGCATAGAAAGCCGGTGGCGATGCGTATATTCTGCTCAACAAAACGTTCGGCAGCTTCCTTGCCGCCCTCGGCGTCGCAGCGATCATCAAAAACGGTCAGCTGGACGCCCGTTCCTGCTGCCGCGCGCGCGCCTTCAACCAGTTGGTTGCCCAGCGGTGCGAAGGTGCCGGAAAGCGGCGCCGCAAGCCCGACGCGCACATCTTCCGCCTGTGCCAGCGCACCACTGGCCAGCCAAGAGAGGACAATGCTTGTCAGCAGCACGGTAGCCGGACATTTCCCTGGCGCAATCACGTGATCGGTCTTCTTTAAACAATTCGTGGCAATTTGATAGAAAAGTGGGTAGCGGTTTCCTCGCCTTTGTGCAATGCCCGTAATGGATGCAGGCAATTGGGGTCAGCTCTGGTAACTGTCTGTGGAATACGGGTCTGTGTTGACGTGCAAACGGTAAATAACATCATCTCCTCCGTATCGACGGTGGAATCGAAAGCTTATCGCGACGCCATGAGCCATTATGCGGGCGCGGTGCAGATCGTGACGACCGCCGGAGCAGCGGGGCGGCGCGGGCTGACGCTGACAGCGGCCTGCTCGGTATCGGACAATCCGCCGACAATCCTGATCTGTCTCCAGAAAATTCACGAAGAAAACCGCATTTTCATCGAAAATGGCGTTTTTGCCATCAATACGCTTGCCGGGCCGCATCAGCAGCTTGCCGATGCATTTTCAGGCCGTATCGGGCTGACACAGGATGAGCGTTTTGAACTGGCGGCATGGGAGATACTGGCGACAGGCGCTCCGGTGCTGAAAGGCGCACTTGCCGCTTTCGATTGCCGTGTCGTCAGTGTGCAGGATCATTCCACGCATCATGTGCTGTTCGGGGAGGTCGTCGGCCTCAGTTCCCATGCGGAAGAAGAGGCGCTGATCTATCTCAACCGGCGTTATCACAAACTGGAACTCTGACGCATGGGCAAGCGGGAAACAAAGCGCGCGATTAGCGGGCTTTTGAGCGCCTTTTTCCTTCTTCGCGTTTCATCCGCTTTTGCCGGGGATATTTTGCCGCCCTTCAAGGACGATTATTTTGCCTATCCCGGCATTCTCTCCAGCGCGGATAATGGCGATTACAAGGTCGTTGATTATGATGAAATGTGCGATATCAATGGGCGCGATGCCGTGTCTGAAAAGCGCGTCAGGGATGCCTATGTATCGCTGAGGGCGCGCGCCTATCAGAAGGATGTTACCTTTCAAACCTTCGCTGGCCCGGTAAAAGCCATGACGGCGGGCAAGCGTGACGGCGCATCCTTCATTGTCATCTATCTCCATGGACGCGGCGGCAACCGCCTGCAAGGCATGAACGATTTCACTTTCGGCGGCAATTTCAACCGGGTAAAGAATCTGGCGGTGCTGAATGACGGCTTTTATATCACGCCGGATTTCAAAGATTTCGGTGCGGCAGGTGAGGCGCAGATTGCCGGATTGATTGATGCTGTCCGGGCGACCTCGCCCCATGCGCCGCTGGTCCTTTCCTGCGGGTCGCAGGGGGGAAACGCTTTGCTGGCGCATCGCCGCCAATGAGAAAGCGGGCGGCGCGCTTGCAGGCCTGATCCTGCTCGGTTCGCTGTGGGACGAAGGTTTTTTCCAATCATCGGCCTTCAAACGGCGTGTGCCGGTTTTTTTCGGGCATGGAAGCCGCGATCCGGTTTTCGCGATCGACAAGCAGAAAGGTTTTTATCGTGAAATAAGGAAGCGTGCGCCCGGCTATCCCGTTCAGTTTCGACGCTTTGAAAGCGGCAATCACGGTACGCCTATCCGCATGTCGGACTGGCGTGAAATGCTGAACTGGATTCTTGCAAAACAGGGATGACAGGCTGTGGATGCGAATCGAAATTCTGGCGATGTGACCTTCCTGCCACTCGACAATCAGCCAAAAGCGAATAGTTATCGAGCTTAAAATTTTTACCTATTCAGCAGATATCACGAGGTAGATCATGTACGGACGCGCCCGTTCCGGAGCCCGTTTCCTAGCTATCGCCATGTTGGCCCCACTGGCTGCCGCCTGCACGACGACTGTGCCGACATCCACCGCCACGCCGGGCAAGACTGAAGCTCCCGTCAGCGCACCGACCATTTCGCTGCCGCGTTTTACGCCGACGTCTTATGTCGATCCGGCGCTGGCGCAGCCCTGCATCACTGCCGCAGCCAACAAATATTTCCTGCCGGAGCGCGTTATCAGCGCCGTCAATTCCCGTCCGGGTGCAGGTGGCGGCATGGATGTGGATCTGAAGGTCGATCTGCGCACGGCAGTTTGCCATTTGAATTCAAGCGGCGGTGTGCGTGCTGTTATCGATACTTCGCCAAAGAGCGCGGATCAGATTGCAGCCGAAGAAGCTGCGGCCAAGGCCGATGCCGCCGCAGCCGCCCAGCCGAAAAAGGCCGCGGCAAAGAAAAAGAAGCGATTCAACAATCGTTGTTAACTTACGAAAAAGGCAGGGTTTTCCTGCCTTTTTTGTTTTATTTATCCGGCTTTTGACCATACCAGCGCGGCGTATAAACCCATTCGCCACCATCAGGCTGCGCAAAGCGGCGCGTGTGCGATGAGCCGATGATAACCACCGTGCGCATATCGACATCGCCGGGCGTCAGTGCACCGAGGGTCATCACGCGGGTTGTCTCTCCAGCTCTGCCGATGTCGCGCCCCAGAACGACGGGTGTTTCGCCGGAGCGGTATTGGCGCAGGAGTTCCAGCGCGCGGCCAAGCTGGTGCGGGCGCGCTTTTGAGATCGGATTATAGAAGGCCATGGCGAGATCGGCTTCGGCGGCAAGCGCCAGCCGTTTTTCGATGATATCCCACGGCTTCAGATTGTCCGACAGCGAAATGATGCAGAAATCATGGCCAAGCGGTGCGCCGATGCGCGAAGCTGCTGCCATGGCGGCGGAAATACCGGGCTGAATGGACAGCTCTACGCCGTGCCATGCCGGGTTATCCGATTCATGCAGGGCCTCGACCACTGCCGCCGCCATTGCGAAAACACCGGGATCGCCAGAGGAAACCATCGCCACATTATGCCCCGATGCAGCGAGCGCGAAGGCATGGCGCGCGCGCTGCATTTCCTCGCGATTGTCCGTCATATGGATGGTCTGCCCGGTGCGGAAGGGGCCTGCCATGCGCACATAGGTTTCGTAGCCCAGAATATCCTCCGCCTGTTCCAGTTCGCGCTGCACGGCAGGCGTCATCAGGTCACGCGCGCCGGGACCAAGTCCGACCACGGCAAGCCTGCCGCGCTTTCTCCCGACGAAAAGAACATCCGCCGGGGCTTTGGCCACGGCGAGGGCAAGCCCGCTGCTTTCGATCAGGTCCAAAGGATGTTCGACAGAGCGCAAAGCAAGTTCACGCGCATCGGGAGCGCCGGTCACGAAGCGCAACTGGACATTGAGCCTACGGGCTGTTTCATGGAGAAAGGGAGAGGTGCAATCCTTCTCATGCGCGAGGAGGAGGGCGAGCGATGTTTTTGCCAGCCCGGCCCCGGCCAATGCGGTTTCTATCTGGCCCTGTAGGCTCTCATCCGGTGTTTCGATGCCAATTGCCACGCATTGCGGATGATAGATCAACTCATTCGTGCGCGGTGTACGATTATGCGGCGTGATGGTGATGGTAAGCTTGCCATCATCGGCAAAGGGAAGTTTCGATTGCCGCAGCCAATTGGATTTTCCGTTGAGCTTCAGTCTTTCACCGGCCAGAAGATTGGAGGTGAAGGTTTTGGCATCATCGGGATTGGCGAGCGTCAGATCCGAAGGCGGATGCAGAAGATTGATGCCGAAGCGCAATTCACCGGATGTGGTGATTGCGGGCGCAATGCCGAGCGCGGCCGCGATCTGCCGCGCCAGATCGTTGACGCCGGAAAGCCCGCCCAGAAGCGGCACGACGGCGCTTCCATCTTCTGCCACTGCGAGCACCGGCGGCTCCATGCGCTTGTTTTGCAGAAGTGGCGCAAGAGCACGAATGACGATGCCAGCCGCGCAAAGCGCAATAACGGGGCGCCCTTCCTCATAAAGCGCCCGAAGGGCCTCTCCGAAATGGGCGAAGGTTTTGTCGGCGGTGCTCACGCGGTCGTGCAGGCCCAGAACTTCAGCGCGTTCCAATGCGGCCGCGATCTGGCGCGTGGTCGGGAGTGCTGCTTCTGCAAGAACGAGAATGGCGGGGATCATGCGCCGTTCCATTTTTCGCCGGGCACCAGAATGAGCGAGAAATAGGGGCAATCGCTGCCATTAACCTCGGCCAACGGCACGATACGTTGATTGGCCATGGTGGCGCGCTCGACATAAAGCGCGCGGCCCATGAGGCCGAGATCGCCCAGCACGGCCCGCACCTTGTCGAGATTTTTGCCAAGCTTCATGATTGCCGCCGCTTCCGTCTGTGCAAGGCGCTGACGCAACTCGTTCGCACTCATGACGCCGGAAAGGACGGACAGGGTCTGGTTGCGATAGACAAGCGGCGCACCAAGCACCGCCGAAGCCCCCAGAACGGAACAGACGCCCGGCACCACATGGGTTTCGTATTTTTCCGCAAGCCTGTCATGGATATACATGAAGGAGCCGTAGAAGAACGGGTCGCCCTCTGCGATCACCGCCACATCCTGCCCCTGATCCAGATGGCTGGCGATGGTCGTGGTGATTTCGCCGTAGAAATCCTTCACGACCTGCTCATAATCCATATGGTCCGGCAGTTTTTCGGTGGTAACAGGATAGATGAGCGGCAGCAGCACCTGTTCCGGCGAAAGATAATCCTCGACAATAGTGAACGCATTACCCTTCTTGCCCCGCGCCGCATGATAGGCCACGACCGGTGCGGATTTGAGGAGCCGCAGGGCTTTCAGAGTAATCAGTTCGGGGTCGCCGGGGCCGACGCCCAGGCCGAACAATCTGCCTTTCGCCGCCATTATTCACGCTCCGAAGCAAGCGCGTTGACCGCGGCTGCCGTCATGGCGCTGCCGCCGCGTCGCCCGCGCACGATCACGTAAGGCACGCCGCGGCTGTTGGCGGCAAGCTCGTCCTTCGATTCCGCCGCTCCCACAAAGCCCACCGGCATTCCAATGATAAGTGCGGGCTTCGGTGCCCCTGCATCGAGAAGCTCGAACAGGCGGAAGAGGGCGGTCGGCGCATTGCCGATGGCGACAATGCTGCCTTCAATATGCGGGAGCCAGAGATCAAGCGCGGCTGCGGAGCGGGTGTTGCCGATCTTTTTTGCAAGTTCCGGCACGGATGGGTCGCCCAGGGTGTAGATCACGCGATTATCGGCGGGAAGGCGCGAGCGGGTGATGCCTTCGGCCACCATGCGCGCATCGCAGAGGATCGGCGCGCCTGCCAGAAGAGCATTGCGCCCGGCTTTGCCTGCACCTTCCGAGAAGGCAAGATCGTTTGCCACATCCACCATGCCGCAGGCGTGAATCACGCGAACGGCAAGCTTTTCAAGATCGGCTGGAATGTGACGGAGATCGGCTTCGGCGCGGATAATAGCGAAGGATCGGTCGTAAATGGCCTGTCCGTCACGGATATAGTCTGTCATGGGCCGCTCTTATTGATGTCGGGCGTTCAGAATATGCGCCGCTTCCTCAAGGGTGATATCCGACGCCAATAGCTGTCCGAACCGCGATGGTCCAGCCCCGTTCTGTGAAAACCTGTCTTGCGCGTAAAGATCGTAACGGCCTGCCGAACGGGCCAGAAGCGTGTGCGGCAGGGGGGCAAGCGCAGCGCAGGATTTGGCACAGCCCGTCAGGTGAACCGGATCGGAACCGCTTTCCAGCCGTGCTGCCAGAAAATTTCCATCCGCCTGTGTATCCGCCAGAGCCGATGCACAGCCCGTTGCACCGGAACAGGCGCGCAACCGCGCATGGGCGGATTTTGGGCTGGTCTCAAGTCCCGTTGCATGAAGTGCGCGTTTGATCCGGTCGGTTTCGCCGGGGGCTATATTGGGAAGAAGGATGCCCTGCCAGGGCGTGAGGCGCAATTCTTCCTGCGCCAGCCGGGCAAGTTCGCGAAGCTGCAATGGTGTCAGTCGCCCCAGAAGCGGCATCGCACCGATATAATGATTGCTGTCCAACTGGCGATGCTGACCAAGATGCGCATGAGCCACGGTCGCCTTCCGCTTCCATCCATATGCCGGTTCAATGGCAAAAGGCAGGCTTTCGCGGACGGTTTTCACAAACTCTCTCTCGGATGTGAGCTGTTTCATTCGCGCTGCACCGTTGCGCAGAAAGCAGCGCAGAAGCGCATCGATGAAGGGCGGGACATTGTTTGCCGCTATCGTGCCCAATGCCTGCCGATCCGGTGAGGATGCCAAGCCGAAAACATAGGCTTTGCCTTCCTCGGTTGCCGACAGCCAGATATCGCCCGGATGGGAAATCATGGCACAATCTTCCCCGCCATCAACCTGTAGGGAAAATTTCGGCGATAGCGCGTGGAAGGCTTTTTCAGCCTGCAACATGGCCAGCAAATCAGAAGCAAGGCCGGTCACATCGCAGATCTGTCCCGGATCGATGCCCGCCGTGGGGCTTACCATGACATTGCGAATATCGTCGGCGGCTGGATTGTCTGCACCAAGTCCCGCTTCATAAAACGCGGTCACGACCTCGTCCCAGCGGGCTGGCGCAATGCCGCGCAATTGGACATTCGAGCGAATCGAAAGCTCGATGGCGCGCGCCCCTGAATGTTCCGCTATGTCGGCAAGCGCGAACGCCTGTTGCGTGGAAAGGCGGCCCAGCCTCAGCTTGATGCGGGCAATTGCGCCGTCTTTCGCCATGACCATGCGTGAGAGGCCGGGGCAGGCACTGCGCCTGTCTGATTGGTTCTGGATGGTTTGCTGGTTCAACATGGGGGTCTTATACGCCTTGGCGCTTGCACTTGCTACCGCCCCGCCATACGAACAGGGAAAAGGAGCGTTGCGCATGGGCTGCTGGCTGACGGTAATCGGTATTGGTGAAGACGGGCTGGATGGGCTGGGGCAGGCAGCACGCAATGCTATCGCCGAAGCACAGGCAATTTTTGGCGGCAAGCGACATCTGGCCTTTCTGGGCAATGACACAGAGGCGGAACGCATCGCATGGCCTTCGCCCTTCGATGAAGCCTTTGCGGCGATCCATGCGCGCAGAGGCAGGCCCATCGTTGTGCTTGCAAGTGGAGATCCGATGTTTTTCGGCGTCGGCGCGTCGCTTGCGAAGCATTTTTCGCCCGATGAGATGCTGGTTCTGCCTTATCCCTCATCGCTGTCGCTGGCTGCCGCCCGGATGGGCTGGGCGCTTCAGGACGTGCAAACGGTGAGCGTGCATGGCCGCCCCTTTGAATTGCTTGTTCCGCACATTCTGCCGGGTGTGAGGCTTCTGGTGTTGAGCAATGACGGTACGACCCCGGCAAGGGTGGCTACGCTGCTGGCGGCCATAGGATTTGGGCAAAGCGTCCTGACCGTTCTGGAGCATCTCGGTGGGCCGAAAGAGCGCACCCTCCACGGCACCGCCGCTAACTGGCTGCATGAGCGATGTGCGGACCTTCATGTGCTCGCCATCGCGTGTATTGCCGCGCCGGATGCGGCTGTTTTGTCGCCTGTTGCGGGATTGCCCGATGAGGCGTTTGAAAATGATGGCCAGCTTACCAAGCGCGATATCCGTGCTGTCACGCTTTCGCGATTGCAGCCCTTGCCGCACCAGCTTCTTTGGGATGTGGGCGCAGGCTGCGGCTCCATCGGCATCGAATGGATGCGTGTTCATGCCTCATGCCGGGCAATTGCAATCGAGGCCGATGAGGGACGGCAAGGCATGATCGAGCGCAACCGGGTGGCACTTGGCGTTCCCGGTTTGCAGCTTGTGCAAGGCAGGGCGCCTTCCGCGCTGCGCGGGCTTGAAGCGCCGGACGCAATTTTCATTGGCGGCGGCGTGACGGATGAAGGTGTGCTGGAAGCCTGCTGGAATGCCCTGAAACCGGGCGGACGGCTGGTTGCCAATGCCGTGACCTTGCAAAGCGAAATGCGGCTTTTCGCCTGGCGGCAGGAATTTGGCGGTGATCTGACCCGCGTTGGTGTTGCACAGGCGGGCGAACTCGGCTCGTTCGATGTCTGGCGTCAGGCGCTCCCCGTCACGATTTATTGCGGGTTCAAATGACGAGATCGTGGGCCTCAAGCGGCTCCACCACCTCGCCATTGCGCATTACGGCCAGCCGGTCGCTCCTATCGTGACGACGGCTAAAGCATATCTTCCAGAGCGGGTTCCCACTTTTGGGGACATGTTCTAGTGGATTGAATTTGACGTTTGAATCCCGGCTGTTACATATGCTGTTTCAAACGTCAAATTCTAAAAATCCACTAGATACATATACTTACTAGTGGTCTTTGTGATTCCAACATTTGCTCAACGCTTGAACCGAGGGAGGCAAATGTTGGAATCAGACCACTAGAATTTGTAGTTCAGGCCGGCCTTGATCGAATGGTTCTTCAGGTTGTTACGCTGTTCGATGCCATTCACTTGCGATTTGACATCGTTGAAACGCTGGAAGTCATATTCGGCCTTGACGGAGAGAGGGCCGCTCAAGGCCTGTTCCACACCTGCACCAATCAGTACGCCGCCTTCGCAGCCGGAAGCGGAAGTGGTGTTGTCCTTAGCCTTGAAGCGGGTCACGCCATAACCGGCGGTGCCGTAAACGAGGGTCTTGTCGAAGGTATAGCCGACCTTGCCCTTGGCATTGCCATTCCAAGATTGCTGTAGCGTGCCGCCATGGCCGATGCGATGTTCGGCTTCGGCGAAGTTGCCTTCCAGCTCCGCGCCGAAAACGATATTGCCGTTCTGCATGTTCTTGCCGACGACAATGCCGCCGAGGGCGCCGGTACGGCTGGCAAACGGGCTTGGGAATTTGGAAGACGAACCACCAACCTGCGCGCCGACATAATTGCCGGACCAGTCATGCGGACCGGCGGCGACAGGGTCGTTATAGGTGTAGTCGGTCCCTCCCATCATGTCGGCTGCGAAAGCCGAGCCTGCAAAGGCCATGACGGCAGCGCCGAGCGCGGCTGCGGTGATAGAACGCTTGAACATTTTGTACTCCGGTTTTCCCGGCCAAAACACCGGCGGGAAACATGCTTGAACTCAATTTTTTCGGGCGGAAAGCGGCGCTTTCGAGCGGGCCTTCGTCTCACTCTTAATTGTGACTAAATTTAAGAAAATTCGAGCAAACTTCGCAGATTGCGCAACCTTCTTCGCACCATGCTTAATGATTGGTAACTATGGAGAGGCAAATCAGATCAGGCGCAGGCTGCGCAGGCTCGCATGTCCGTGCTTGCCGATGATGACGTGGTCATGCACGGTAATATTGAGTGCCTTGGCGGCGTTGACCAGTTGCTTGGTCATGTCGATATCAGCGCGCGATGGCGTCGGGTCGCCGGACGGGTGGTTATGGACGAGGATGATGGCCGTGGCGGAAAGCTCCAGCGCCCGCTTCACCACCTCACGCGGATAGACGGGCGTATGGTCAACAGTGCCGGTCTGCTGCACTTCGTCGGCTATGAGCTTGTTCTTCTTGTCGAGGAACAGGATGCGGAATTGTTCGCGGGTTTCAAACGCCATGGCGGCGGTGCAATAATTGATGACCTTGTCCCAGGAGCCGAGTACTTCGCGCTCCATCACGGTGCTGCGGGCGCTGCGCTTGGCTATGGCTTCGACGAGTTTCAGTTCCAGCGCGACGGTGGGGCCAGCGCCCGGAATTTCGGCAATCAGATTCTCTGGCGCAGCCAGAACTTCGGCTATGGAGCCGAAACGGTTGAGAAGCGCCTTGGCAATAGGCTTGGTGTCCGCGCGGCGGATGGCGCGGAACAGGAGAAGCTCCAGCAATTCATAATCGGCGAGAGCGTCCGGCGCATCCCGGAAGCGCTGCTTCAGCCGGTCGCGATGCCCCGCATAATGAGGCTTCTCCAGCTTCGGTGTGCGTTGCAGCGTGTCGCTGAAGCCCGGAAATTCGCCATCTCCGGGCGTATCCTTCTTCTTTGCCATTCTGTTTAAACCCCCGCGAAAACAGATCAGACAATAAGTGATTGCCGCTTTTCAATCACCGCATGGAAGGCGGGCCAAAGATATTGGCCGGAGAAAGCGTGAAAATCTCGCAGCCATCCCTGGTGACGCCGACCGTGTGTTCATATTGTGCGGTCAAGGAGCGGTCCCGCGTCACCGCCGTCCAGCCATCGGCAAGAACCTTCACATGCGGTTTGCCCAGATTGATCATCGGCTCGATCGTGAAGATCATGCCTTCCTTGATCTCGACACCTTCATTGGGGGTGCCGTAGTGCAGGATATTCGGCGCATCATGGAAAAGCCGGCCGACGCCATGACCGCAGAAATCGCGCACCACCGAGCAGCGTTCGCTTTCGGCATAGGTCTGGATCGCCGCGCCGATGGCGCCGGTCTTCGCACCCGGCTTGACGGCGGCGATACCGCGAAGAAGGCTTTCATAGGTCACTTCCAGCAGACGTTCGGAAGCGCGCTTGATTTCACCAACCGCATACATGCGGCTGGAATCTCCGTGCCAGCCGTCAAGCAGATAAGTCACGTCGATATTGACGATATCGCCTTCGCGCAGAGGCTTGTCGTTCGGGATGCCGTGGCAGACCACATGGTTGATCGATGTGCAGGTCGATTTCGTGTAGCCGCGATAATTCAGCGTTGCCGGAAACGCATCGTGGTCCATGCCGAATTCAAATACGAAACGGTCGATCTCATTGGTGGTCACGCCGGGTTTGACGATATCGTTCAGCGCATCAAGGCAACGTGCCGTCAGGTTGCAGACCTTGCGCATCGCCTCGAAGGCTTCGGGGCCGTAGAGCCTGATCTGGCCTGTATATTTCACGGGTGCG